>JAJEIA010000100.1 GCA_022823505.1 Dehalococcoidia bacterium | reverse complement strand
ACACCCTGCGGCAGATCGGACACAACCTGTTGAAAAATGAGAAAACCCTGAAAGTAGGCATCCAGGGGAAACGCCTGAACGCCGGATGGGACGAAGACTACCTGCTCAAAATCCTCCTCGGATAAGACGCGATTGCCCTGGGCCTGCGTGCCGTCGGCCGCATCGCTGCCCGGCCGGTGGAGTATAATCCCCGCATACTCTTGCGCTTTCACAGGATATGCCGTGCCCCGCCCACGCAAAGCCGATACCACATCCAGTTCCCGAAATCGGAGGACCAACGTATCCGAGCGACTGTCGCCGGTAACGGAGAATTACCTGCTTTCGCTGTACAAGATGTGGGAAGCGGAGGAATCCCCAACGCTGACCCAGCTTACCGAGGCGCTGCGCCAACTGCCTCCGACGGAGGAATTGGGGACCTCGGTGCCGTCCGTGGCCGGAATGCTGCGCCGAATGCAGCAGCAGGGTCTGGTGGACGTGGGAGGAGACAAGCGGATCCGGCTGACCGACAAGGGCAGGGAGGAGGGCGGAAACATCGCCCTGCGCCACCGGTTGGCCGAATGGATGGTGGTACGCCTGCTGGGCATGGACCTGCACGAGGCACACATCGAGGCGCACCAGTTGGAACATGGGATGTCGGAAGCCCTGGTGACCAAGTTGAAAGAACGCCTGGGCAATCCCACGCACTCTCCCTTTGGGTGGCCGATTCCCGGTAGCGGCGCCACTGGAGCGACACCGGGATCGATGACGCTGGACAGCGCGGACACCGGCACGGAGTATGTCGTTGACCGGGTGCCTGAGGAGAACGCGGAATTGCTCCGGTTCCTGGATAGCGCGCGACTGGTGCCGGGCAGAAGGATGACGCTCCTTGAGGGAATGCCCTACCTTGGCGTCATGCAGGTGGAAACGGAAGCGGACCGCGTGTCCATCGGCTACGACGTGGCCCGGCAGATAGTGGTGCGTCCGACCGAACCCGAATGACGCACCGGTAGGGCTCGGACCGGTCCAGGCTGACGATGCGGGCCGGTCCATCCGGTCGGGTTGAACTCAAACGCGCCAAAGCAATCCGCCCCGTTGACGCCGCGTCCACGTCCGCATTCCGGGTGATCTTCGGCCTGCCGTGCCTTGCGGTCGTGTCCGTTACTTCGCGCACGGGTGGATTGGCCCGCTTTACGTGGATGTGGGTGGTCTGGGGCACGAAGACCATGCACCACCGGGCTTGGGATGGTTTCGAGGCCCGCTTGGCCTACACCGTGGCCGCGTTCAACATCCTGGTCAAATGGAATGGCCTGCAACCCTACGACCACGGCAGAACCCCTCTCTCCATCACTAAATTCACCCTCTGAACGCTAACCGGCACCCATGGTTGGTGAAACATACCTGGTCAGTTGCGACAGTAAGGCAAGCCGAGATTATCCAGATCATTGTTCTCAACGCCCTGGAGCTTCGAGGGTACGCATCCGGTCAACTCGTTACCCGCCACACGTAGAAGGGTCAAGTTTGAGAGGTTTCCCAGCTCTTTCGGTATGGTACCGTCAAGTTGATTGTGCGACAGGGTTACGAGTGTTAAGTTCCTCAAACTTCCCAATTCTTCTGGGATAGTACCGGTGAAATCGTTGCCGTGGAGCCACAAGCGCTGCAGATTGGATAGGCTGCCCACCCACGAAGGCAGGGGGCCGGTCAGTTGATTCCGGCTCAATCCTAAATCTTTCAGGCTTCCGAAATTCGCCAGCCAACTTGGTGGCGAACCCGAGAGCCGGTTGTTGTGGAGGTACAACTGTTCAAGTTTAGTCAATCTGTTCAACTGTTTCGGTATCTCCCCCGCCAGTTGGTTTTTGCCCAAGGCCAATCGTTTCAGATTAGTCAACTCACCCAGTTCTGGCGGTATCTTTCCGCCAAGCTGATTGTCGGCCAGCAGCAGATGTTCGAGATCAATTAGACTGCCCAGTTGTGGGGGTATCCTTCCGCTAAACTGGTTGGCATTTAGTTGCAAGTGTTCCAGATGGATCAAATTGCCCAGTTCCCGCGGAATTGTTCCGCCAAGTTCGTTGTTGGCCAGGCTCAACCGTTCCAGACTACTCAGATCACCCAGTTCCGGGGGTATCGTCCCATACAAATGATTATCCCAGAGGTCCAGATACTTCAGGTTGGTGAGACGGACCAACTCTGGCGGTATCACTCCGACCCGCGAAGTGTGTCCGAGACCCAATTGCTCGAGAGCGGTCATATCGAACAGCCAGGTCGGTATGTGGTCCGTCGCCAGCGGGTTGTCCGAGAGATTCAGGCGCGTCAGCCTATTGAGACCGGCCAACTCTGGCGGTATCTCGCCGGTCAGTTCGTTGAATCCCAGCCAAAGAACTTCAAGGTTGCTCAAGCTTCCAAGGGCCGCCGGGATGTCGCCATGCAACCGGTTATCCCAGAGTGACAGGCGCGTCAACCCTTCAAGGTGGGCCAACTCCGGTGGTATGGGGCCGGTCAAGCCGTTCTTCTCGAGATTCAGTTCGGTAACCCTGCCTGCGGCGTCGACGGTCACCCCGTACCATCGTCGAATTGGAGCGTCCCCAAGCCAGCCGTCGTTATTGACCCAGTCGTCTCCGCCCGTTGCGTGGTAGAAAATCTCCAGCACGTCTCGGTCGGTTACTGGCGCTGCGGATTCGGCTGTTGCCGTGGGCGTCGCCGTCCCAGTAGGCGCCGGCGCTGAACTTGTTGACGTCGGTTCTGCGACCGGTGTGGGCGGCGCTGCTGTGGGTGCGGGCACGGGTGGATTCGTCGCCGGCGGGGTGGGCCGAGCGGTGGGGGTCGGCACGGGAGTATCCGGACGCGCAGGAGGGGCCGTGGGAATTATCGTGGGTGTGGGCGCGGGTGCCACGGTTGGGTCAGGGGTCGTCGTGTCGACCCTGGCCGCGGGTTCAGCCCGGGCCGATAACGTGGGCATCGGCGTGGGCGGGTGCGTTGGCATTTTGGTGGGCGTGGGAATGGGTGTCTCTTCCCGAGTTGGAGCCGGTGCGGCCGGCTGCGTGAAGCAGGCCATGACGAAGATCAGCGCCACTCCAACGACCGCTGCAGCTACGGCGGGTTTACGCAACTCAACACCTCTTGGTGAATCAAAAAGGCGGCGATGAAGCGCTTCCCAAGCGGCAGTTTCAGAGTGCCCTTCGTGGCCGGTGGGCCGCTGCATCGACGCCAATGATCTTCTGTGTGTCTACATGGCAACCTTCGCGAAGCCCGCATGGCTGACCAACTTTGTTGAAACCGATTCAGGCGAGTAGGCGATCAGCACGAATTTGGCGTGTTTCCCGGAGTATAATTGCGAACCCCCATGAGCAGGTTGGAGTCGAATGGTCAACCGGGCGGGGTTCGTATCCACACACGCTTCACGGCAATGGTCCGTACCGGCGCATCACGACCTCGTCTACCATCGATGCGACGTTTTTCGAAGCGCCATCCTTGAACGCCGCGACAACGTGGCAGATGCGCAGCTGAGTTCCCTCGCAATCGTCCGCAGGGTCGTCGTTCAATTCCTTCGCGTAGAGCCGACGCAAGCCTTGGGTGAAGGTCTCCTCGCCCAGGCTGTGGTACAGGTCCAAAAATAGCGCTTCGCCCAACGGATAGTTACAACTGTCCCCTTCGGTTCCGGTTTCCTCGGTGTACCTGGCTTCAAGCTCGCCGATGGTCTGCGCCGAAACGCACGGCCGTTTTCTGGCTTCGACCGGGAAACCGGTTCTGCGGTTTTCGGAAAGGGTGGCAAGAAACACCGCGAGCCCTTCATCGGTCCAATCCCATTTGTTGCCCGACCAGTAGCGGTGGGCCACCTCATGGGCTATTACGAACGGAGTGTGTTTCCACCTGGCGGTTCCTACAACGTCAAAGTGAGGTTGCGCCCCGATGTAGGTGCCGAAGTGTTTTCCCCCAACGCCTTCGGGTAGCGCGTCGGTGAAAAACACAGCCAGATAGTTGGCCGGTAGCGGGTTGGCCATCACATCCTCCATGAATGTTGCACTGTGTTCCAGGTAATCCATGGCGGGTGTCACCTGGTCACGGTGGCGAAAAACGGCCAACAGAACCTCGCCGGAAAGCGGCAATTGGATGGTTTTCTCCTCCACGAAGATTCCGGTTTGGGTTAAAACGTCATCCACGTACTCCGGCTTGTAGGTGTTGGTCCCCCACAGTAGGGCGACCAACTTGGTTTCCTGGTCGGTGATACCGTCATTGATGACGGGATGATCCATGACCTCCAGGAATTGCGCGGTGTTATCACGCTCCAGCTTGCGAAGGGATTCCACGGCCTGGCTGTCCGCTCCCTCAATACTGTCGAGAAACGCCATGTCCGCCAGTTCAACCGCTATCGCATTGGTCTCCGCCTCCAGGGATTCGTCCTGGGCGCGGGCTATCAAATACAGGTTGCGGATCACTGACGCCTCCTGTGAGGTGATGCCGTCCTCGACCCACGGCTTCCCCACGAGTTTCTCGGCTAGGTTGTCTACGTACCGACCGGCTTTGTACAGGTACTCCAAAGCGACCACTTCGTCGGAGGTGACGGCGGGTTCCAGCCAGCCGTACTCCAGTAATTCGTCGGAGATGTCAGGCGCCCACCGTATGGCCCGGTACAGATAGCCAATGGTTTTCCCTTGTTGGGGAGTAATGTTTTCCTGCGCCCACGACATTTCCAGCAATCTGTCCACCAGGCCTTCCGAGAACAGCGGAGTTCGGGTCAAGCCATAGATGGCGTCGGTTTCGGCTGGGGTGACGTCGTCCACGATCCACGGTTTCGTCAACAGGGCAGCGAAAACTTCCGGATGCTGACGGGCCGACGCAATCAGGAGTTCGGCCGTTTCTCGCTCGTTTTCGTCCACTCCGTCAGCGACCCATGGCAAATCTCTGAGCTTCACCGCCAAAGCGGGCGCGTTGGATTCCAGCCATACGCCGTGTTCAAGCTTGGCCAAGGGACTGGGCGGCGATGGAGTTGGCGTCGGGCCCTGGGTGGGCGTGGGAGTAGACGTCGGAGCTGGCGTCGGCTCGGGAGTTTGGGTCGGAAGCGCTGTTGGCGCCGGCGTGGGGGTAGGAGTGCGTGTGGGTACCGGGGCAGCGGTTGGCCTGGGCTCCGGGGTTGGCGTTGGGGACGGTGTGGCGACCGGAGCCGTCGTGGCCGTGGCCGGTGGCGTGGCCGTAACCGCCGGCGTCGGTGACGCGCCGGCGGGTTCGCCGGCCGAGGTGCGAGCCGGCGCCGCTTCCGGCTCGGTGCAAGCGACGGATAGCAGAAGAACAACCAGGGTAGCCGTCATAACCGTCCCGATCGTACTTCGCCATGTCATAGCCATCCGAAACTCCCAAAAACGCCGATTGCAGCCGCAAGTTTATTCGTACCCGAACTGCGGGAAGAGGTCGTGGGACGGCCAGGTTGATACCGAGTCAATCGCGTCCCGCATCAATCGGACGCGATCACTCTGAAAATCGGAATGTTGCTCCGATTTGGAGTTGAAAAGAAGGGCCCAGGTCACGCCGTCATGTGTTCGCCGGACCTGGGCAGCGGCTCCCGGCAAGCTCCCGCCATGCGACCACCTGAGGCCGTCTCCGACGGGTCGGACCGTCCATCCCATGGCATAGTACCAACTGGTGTCCCGCAGGGGCGGATCGTGGCGGGATAGCATCAGATCCACCGTTTCCGGCAATAGTGGAGACGGGGGCCGACTGCCATCCAGGCCGGACACCAAACGGACCAGGTCCACCGCTGAGGCTATCCAACCTCCTGAGGAGTTTTTCCCCTTAACGTAAAAGCCGCCGTAGGGCCAGGGTACTCGCTCCGGCCCGTCCGGGAATACGGATCGGACTCGTCGATAGGGATCGTGGTAGTAATACCGGACCTCACCATCGGCGCGGTCGTCCAGCAGGGAACCGCCGATTTGCATGCTCCCGATCCCAGTCGGCGCCAGGATGTGCTCCTTTATGTAGGTTTCGTAGTCTTGGGCGGTTTTCTTCTCGATTATTCTCCCCAGGACGCAGTAGCCGAAATTTGCGTAGGCGTACCGGGTGCCCGGGTCGAAGTCGAGGGGCTGCCCCAGCATGAAATGGATCACGTCCGGGCATGAAACTGGCTGGGCAGCGCCGGTTTCGCGAGCTATTCGGGCCGGAGCCCACGTCGGATCGAAGCCGGCGACTTCCTTGTCCCACCCGCCGGCGTGGTGCAGCAGATGGCGCACGGTGATCTGTTCGATCCTGGAATCTCGGGAAGCCTCTTCCGCCTCACCGAACTCGGAGAGGATCTCAAAGGCCTTTTCGTCCAGGTCCAACCTCCCTTCTTCCACCAACTTTAGTACGGCGACCGCCGTGACCTGTTTGGAGAGGCTCGCTATGCGGAACAGGGAATCGGGCCGCACGGGTTCCTGGCGTTCGATGTCGGCCAGGCCATAACCCCTGGCGAATACCAGGCGGCCGTCCTTGACTATTGCGAGAGCTCCTCCCGGCAGGTTGTATCGGTGCATGAGGTCAACCACGAACCGATCGAAAGCCTCCATGCCAACCACTTCAGGACCGGTCTGTATCGAACCGTAGGGTCCCAGGGGGATCGGAGTTGGGGTCGGCGTGGGAGTGGGTGTGGGTGTGGGTTCGGGTTCGGGTTCGGGTTCGGGTTCGGGTTCGGGTTCGGGTTCGGGCTCGGGCGTGGCCGTGGGTGACGGTGTCAAGGTTGGGCGTAGCGCCATGGTCGGCGTGGATATTGGCGTTGGAGCCACAATTGTTTCCGGCGTGGGAGTGTGAGCGGGTGCCGAGGTGGGCGTTGGAGTAGCGATCGCCGTTGTCTCCGGAACCGGCGTATGGGGCGGCTTCGCAATGGGAGTAGCCGTTGCCTCGGCCGCTGCCGCTACTGCAACTGTTGCAGGCGAGCCAGTGGGTTCGCCCGCGGAACGGATCGTCTCCCGTTCCGGTGCGGTGCAACCGGCCGCCTGCAAGGCAGCGGCCAAGCCGACCAACACCATGATGACGCCGACGGTGTTTCGCAAGGGAAAAGGCATTGGAAACTCGTGTGAGCCGCACGATGCGCCCACAAGGCTATTCATGCCCGAACAATGGGAACAAGTCGTGGCTTGGCCAGGTGGTCACTTCCCGGGTGGCGCTCCACAGGAGTTGATTCAGTTCGCTCTGCGCGTCCTGTAGGTTCTGGGGTTGCAAGTTAAACAGGGCCACCCAGGTCAACCCATGATATGCCCGTACCATGAGCGCGGTAGTCCCCGGTTGGCTCCCGAAATGCCACCAGGTTTTGGCGTCGCCAACCGGTCTGACTGCCCAACCAAGCCCATAATAATAGGGCGTGTCTTGCAACTGCGGCTGGGGGCGCGACAACATGAGGTCAACTGTCTCAGGTTCAAGCACGGTTGGATATTTGCTGCCTTCCAGTGCGGTCGCGAACCTGACCAGGTCGATGGCCGAACCCACCCAACCGCCGTGGGCGTCCTGGCCTTTCAGGTAAAATCCGCCGTACGGCCACGGAACCCGAGAGGGTCCCTCCGGAAATACGGACCAGGCGGGGTCTCGTCCGCGCCACGGGTAGTACCGGACTTCGCCGTCCAACCGTTCTTCCAACCGTGTGCCGCCCACCTGCATCCGGGGGATTCCAATGGGTTCCAGCACGTGCTCCCGCACAAACTCGTCATACTCCTGGCCGCTCGCTGCCTCAATAATCCTGCCCAGCACGCAATAGCCGAAATTTGCATAGGCGTATCTGGTCCCCGGATCAAAGTCCAGAGGCTGTCCCAGCATGAAATGGATTACATCTGAACAGGTGATGGGAGGGTGGGCGCCGGTGCCTTCTTCTGTTCTCCATACACTCCACATCGGATCGTAACTCTCGTTTTTGTCCCACCCGCCGGCGTGGTGCAGCAGATGGCGCACGGTGATCCGGCCCAGCCTGGGATCACGAGTAGAGCCTTCGGGTTCGCGGAAGTCGTTCAATATCTCAAAAGCCCTCGCGTCCAGGTCCAGCTTGCCATCCTCCACCAACTTGAGCACGGCGACCGCCGTAACCGGCTTGGAAAGGCTTGCTATGCGGAACAGGGAATCAGGCTGGACCGGCTCCCGGTTTTGGATGTCCGCCAACCCGTAACCCTTCGCGAACACCAGGCGGCCGTCCTTGACGACGGCAATAGCGCCGCCGGGCAGACTGTGTTTGTCCATGAACTCGGGTATCAGCCGGTCATAGGTATCCATGCCAACCACTTCCGGTCCGGTTTGTATCGAGCCGTAGGGGCCCAGAGGAACCGGGGTTGGAGTCGGAGCGGGCGTAGATGTGGGCGAAGACGTAGGAGTAGGCCGCGGCGGCACGGTCGGCCTGGATATTGGCGTGGGAACGGGGATTGGCTCAGGTGTCAGCGTGGGAATCGCCGTTGGTTCCGGCAAAGGAGTGGGAGTTGAGGTGGATACCGGGGTCAGGAGCGTGGTCGGCTCTGGTGTCGATGCCGACGTCGGAGCCGGTGTAGCCGGAAGAATTGCCGTGGGCGCTCGCGCGAACGCTGCAACCGGCGTCGGGACGGGTGATGTTACAGCGGTGGCTTGCGGATTTGGGAGCGGCTCTCCAGTCTCCCCGCCGCAATTGATGGAAATCAGCATGGCCGAAACCACCAACAGGGCCGCAACTGCGGCAAATCGGTCTTCCATGATCGCTTCTGGAACGCCCGTCGCCAAGATGCACCTCGGCGGCAATGGTAACACCGACGAAGAAGTTTGAACGTCAATTCCTTTCAACGCGCAACAGAGCCACCCGCCTGGCGCCACAAACCGTCGTCACATGCAACGATATAACTGCTACGCCGGTGCCGCCAGCGCGCGCTCCAACGCCGCCAACGCGGACGTACCGTTCGTGCGACGCTGCCGAAGCGGCCATCGGACCCGCACGGAGCGGCCGGGAAGCTGACCAGTGCGGATCCAACCCGTGGATTCAAGCCTAATCCGCGGACCCCGTACCTCCGGCGGCGGTGGAATCCCGCACGGCAAAATACGCCACCACCGGCGTTGAATCGACGTAACGCACCGGGACTTCCAGATCGAAAATCTTCTCAATCATTGTCGCCGTGAGGATGGCTTCGGGGATGCCGTAGGCCAACACCCGACCGTCTTTCATCGCCACGATGGGGCCGGCGTGGTACCCGGCGAAATTGATATCGTGCGGCTGGGAATGTCGCAGGCCAGAACCAGGAATGCGCCGCTGACGGCCGTCGCCGGAGGCACTCGGCGCAGGTTGTCCCCCATGGTCATGGTGACCAGGTTCGGCACCACCAGGCCCAGGAACGGGATCGCCCCGACGACCACCACGACCACGGCGGTGGTTGTCGCGGCCAGCGCCATCCCGCCGTACAGCACCCGCTCGCAGTTGACCCCCCACATCGCGGCCCATGCCGGCCAGTGCGAACCGGTTGGCGAACAGATATGCCACGATAGTGAGCGCGCCCACCAGGTACAACGACTCATAACGTCCCCGCAGCACGCCGGAGAAGTCTCCGTTGGTCCATGCGCCGAGCGATTGCAGCAGCCCGTACCGCATGGCGAGGAACGTGGCAATCGCCTGTAGGACGCTGCCCAGCATGATTCCGATCAGGGGCACGACGATGATGTCGGAGTACCGGACCCGCTGCGCCAGGACCAGGAATAGGAACAGTCCCGTGCCCGCCAGTGCGAACACCACCGCGATTGCCATCTTGACGAAGACCGAGGCTCCGGCGACGCTGACGGTTGCCACCACGAGATCCAGGCTGGCGGCATCGACGGTGCCGGCGGTGGTGGGAGCGACGAAGCGGTTGCGCACCAGGCTCTGTATGATGAGGCCCACCACGCCGATGGCCGAACCGGACAGCAGCACCGCGGCCAATCGCGGGATTCGGCTCTCCACGAAGGGCAGCATCTTCGACGGGTCGCCCCGCCAGACGTCCGAAATCTCGATGTCACTGACGCCGATGAACAGGGATACGGCCGACAACATTCCCAGGGCCGCCAGGCCCAGCGTCGGCAGCACCCAGCCGTGGCCACGGCCGCAACCCGCCAGCACCTTGCCCTGAGCCAGCATTCGTCGCCTCCAGGGAAGGCCGGATGCCATGTCCTCGGCAATCTTGAAGTACGACGGCAGCCCGTACGATGCGATGTACCAGGCGAAACCGTTCACGTACACCATGCGGCCGTCCCGCCAGGCCGGCGTCTGCGCCACCAACTCATTGTTCAGCACCTCCCAGGGCGGCTCCCGGGTCATCCTCACCTTCGGCGAGGACGTGCAGGTGGGACCGAACCTGCAGACGCTGAGCGCGTTCGCCGGCATTGACGTGGGCGTGTACCTGCGCGTCCTGATCGACGTGTTCGTGGACGGCCACCGGGCGCACACCCACGGAGCGGCGATTTCGGGTGATGAACTCGGGCTGACCATGGACACCGCTATCAGGCTGGGCCAGGCGGTGGAGGTGGGCTACGACGACGTGCTTGCCCGGGACGTGCTCGGTGTCATCGTCGACCACGCCTTGAATCCGCTGGAGCATTTCTCCAGCCAGGCGGGTACCAACAACTCGACCCGGCCCGCGGACACCGAGGCCAACCGGCCCGTGATCAGCGCGTACAGCCTCACCGTCGCGGCAGGCGGTGCCGGCTCGTACACCGTTGCGTTGGGCGCCCAGCCCGAAGCGGACGTCACCATAATCCTGGTCATCTCGCCGTCGACCCACCTGACCGCCAACGCCTTGACGCTGACCTTCACGCCAGCCAACTGGGCCGATCCGCAGACGGTGACCCTCACTGCGGGCACGGACGCTGACGATCTCAACTTCTGGCAGGAAATAGTCCACACTGCCGACCTGGATGGGTTCATCGTCGGCCACCTGAAGGTGCTGATAAAGGCGCTGATAGAGGAGTAGCGAAACCGAGGCAAAAAACCACGGTTTGACCCATCGTTGACACTGCGCCGGCCTGCTGGTACGGTGTTGCGGCAAACTGTCAGGCGAGGCCGGCGCAGGCCGCATATCGCAATGTCGCCAGCCGCGCAAATCGTAAACGCGAGGGAGATCCTATGCAGAATTCACGCAGATTGCGCCCGTTTCATGCGGCTTCGCTGCCGTGGCGGGCGATTTTTGCCTCGGCTGTCGTCGCGCTGCTGATGACGGTGGTTGCCGCGTGCGGAGGCGGGGAGCCGGAAGCTCCCGCCACCTCCGGCGCTAGCGGCGGCGGGGCCGCGGCTCCGGAACCCACCGCAATGGCCGCCGCTCCGGCCGCGCCCACCCAGGAAGCGATCACCCTGCAGGTGGTGTGCATCAACCGCACCCTGCGCCCCTGTGAACTGATCCGCGATTTCTACGCGCCCAACGTCAGCGAGCGGACCAACGGCGAGGTCACCATCGAAATTTCGTCGTACCCCGAGCTCGGCCTGGCCGGCCCCGACACCATCCGGCTGGTCAATGACCAGACGCTGGAGTTCGCCGAAATCTACTCCGGCTACGTGGGCGGGGACCTCCCCATCATCGACGTGGGCAACCTCTGGGGCCTCTCCCCCAGCAACGACGCCCACCTGGCCCTCACCGACGCCATCGAGGATGACATGATCCGCATCCTCCGGGACTCCACCGGTGGCGAGCCCATCTTCCGGGCCTACTATCCCAACCAGTACGTCTTCAGCCGCGAGCCTCTGCCCAGCCTGGAGTCCTACAAAGACAAGAACATCCGCCAGCACAGCACCATCCTGGGTGACCTGCTGGCCGGCCTGGGAGCCGAGGGTCAGTTCGTGGCCTTCGCCGACGTGTACACCGCCCTGGAGCGCGGCGTCCTGGACGCCGGCATCACCGGCGGCACCCCCGGTTACGGACAGCGCTGGTACGAGGTGACCGACTACCTCTACGGGCCCATCGTTGGTTCCATTGGCGTGACCTACGTCACCGTCAACAGCGAGAAGTGGGGCGCGCTCAGTGCCGAGAACCAGGCCATCCTTAAAGAAATAGGCAAGGAGTACGAGGCCGAAAACCTCCGCCTGCTCAAGGCGGACTGGGACCCGGCCGGCATCAGCCTCAACGTCGAAGAGGGGATGGAATACTCCGACTTCCCGGACGACGTGAAGGCCCGGATGCGCGAAACCGCCCTGAGCTCGATCATCCCCAACTGGGTGGAGCGCGCCGGTGGCGCCAACTCCGAGGGCGTGCAGATCTTCAATGACAAGGTTGGCCCCATCGTCGGCGTGGTCATCAACCCCGATGGCACCGCCAGCGAGACCGAGGCCATGATGATGATGGACAAGATCGATTGCGGCGATGACCGCAGCGTCGGCGAGGTCTGCATCAGCATCGTGGACTCGCCCACCGGCGAGAAAGAAGCCATGGCCTCGACGCAGTGCGACGGCGACACCGCCGCCAGCGTGTCCGACGCCCACGGCGGCGGCAGCCCCTCCGGCTGGTCCTGCGGCGTGGAGAGCGGCATCAACTTCAACATGACCCCGCTGACTTCCTCCGGCGAAAGCTTCGAGTTCCAGATGGCCTGCATCAACCGCACCCTGGTCGACTGCGGCCTCGCCATCGGCAACTACGCGGAAACCGAGGACATCGGCTTCGTGGAACGCGTCAGGCGCCGCACCAACGGCCAGGTCGTGTTCGAAATCTCGTCCTTCCCCGAACTGGGCATCGCCGGCCCGGACTCGCTGCGCCTCATCGAGGACGGCACGCTGGACTCCGCGCAGATCTACTCCGGCTACGTCGGCGGCGACTTCCCCATCATGGATATGAGCAACCTCTGGGGCCTCTTCGCCACCCAGCAGGACCAGCTGGACGTCATTGACGCCATCCAGCCCAAGATGGCCGAGGTTACCGCCGAGAACGGCGGCATCCAGATCGCCTACATGATGACGGCCCACAACTACATCTTCGCCAAGCCCCAGGTGGACGGCCTGGAAGACCTGCAGGGCCTCAAGGTTCGCAGCCACAGCACTGTGCTCAGCGACCTGCTCTCCGGCATGGGCGCCGACCCGCAGTTCATCGCCTTCGCCGACGTGTACACCGCCCTGGAGCGCGGCGTGATCGACGGCGCGATCTCCTGCGGTTCCTGCGGACACGGCCTGCGCTGGTACGAGGTGTCCGACTACCTGGTCGGGCCCATCGTATCCGTTGGTCACAGCTGGTTCGCCGTCAACGCCGAGCGTTGGAACCAGATGCCCAAGGACCTGCAGAACATCGTTCTGGAGGAGGGCGCGCGTCACGCGTACCTGAACCGCCAGCTCCTCTTCGAGCACTTTGCTCCCAACGCTATCGCGCAGAACGTGGAGCAGGGCATGCAGGAAGTGCAGTTCACCCCTGAGATGAAAGCCGCCCAGCGTCAGTCGGCCATCCAGAACGTCGTTCCCGGCTGGGTCGAACGCGTCGGTGGTCCCACCTCCGAAGCGGCGGTCATCTTCAACGAGGTGGTGGCCCCCATCGTCAAGGTGCAGATCAACCCGGACGGCACGGCGTCGTCAACCGAATAACCGCAGCGCCGGCGACTTTCGGGATATGCGGGGGCGGTTCATGAACCGCCCCCGCAGCATTTAGTTACGAAGTATGAAATTGCCTTTACGCTATTCGTAAACGGATTCCTGCACGTAGGTGCTGAATTGTTCCGATTGACAGCCCTACATGATTGCCATAAACTCTGACGCCGGTCGCCAGACCCCGAAAATGTGCACGGAAGTGCACTCGTCAACAGCCGGCAATGCAATGGACTGGAGGGCATATGTATTCTCGAATCAACGATATATTCTCCAGAGTTGGAATTGGCAAATATTTGATGGGCGCGATGCTCTGCGTGCTGATCGGCGCCCTTGCCGCCTGTGGCGGTGGCGGCGGTGAAGTTGCCGCGCCCGCCGGTTCGGGTGATGGCGGCGGGGCTGCGGCTCCGCAACCCACCGCGATGGCAGCCGCTCCGGCCGCGACCGGCGGAAGCGGAACCCAGCTGGAAACCCAGGGTGAGAGCTTCGAGTTCCAGCTGGTCTGCATCAACCGCAGCGTGGCGGCGTGCGAATTGGTCAACAGCTTCTTTGTTCCGGAGGTGGCCAAGCGCACCGACGGCCAGCTGCAGTTCGTCATCTCCTCTTTCCCCGAGTTGGGCATCGCCGGCGGCGACACCCTGCGCCTGGTGGCGGACAACACCCTGGAGGTCACCGAGATCTACAGCGGGTACGTCGGCGGCGATCTGCCCCTGCTGGACATCGGAAACCTGTGGGGCCTGTCCCCCAGCGAGGAAGCCCACCTGGAACTGTCCGACGCAATCCACGAGGACCTGGTCCGGGTGCTAAAGGAGACCACGGGCGGACAGCCCATCATGCGGCAGTACTATCCCAACCAGTTCATCTTCAGCCGGGATGAGCTGGACACGCTGGCGCAGTTCGACGGCAAGCAGATCCGCCAGCACAGCACCATCCTGGGCGACCTGCTGGCCGGGTTGGGCGCCGAAGGCCAGTTTGTGGCCTTCGCCGACGTGTACACCGCCCTGGAACGGGGCGTGCTGGACGGCGGCGTCACCGGCGGCGAGCCGGGGCACAGCCAACGCTGGTACGAGGTGACCGACTACCTGTACGGCCCGATCGTCGGATCAGTGGCGGTGGCCTACTTCACCATGGCCAGCGACTCCTGGAACGAGATTCCCCCGGACATCCAGCAGATAGTCCTGGAGGTTGGGCAGGAATACGAAGAGCTCGCGCGCAAGACGCTCATCGAAGAGTGGAATCCCTACAGCGTGTCGGCCAACGTCGAATCGGGCATGATCCACCGGCCCTTCAACGACGAGGTCCAGGCCAAGATGCGAGAGGTGGCCCTGGAGGTCATCCTGCCCAACTGGGTGGAGCGTACCGGCGGCCCCAACAGCGACGCCGTTCAGCTATTCAACGACAAGGTCGCCCCGATCATCGGCGTGGCCGTCAACCCTGATGGCTCCGCCAAGGAACTTGACGGGGCCATGATGGAGGGCAGCACGGAGCAGGCCCAGCTGGTTTCCCAGGGCGAGAATATCGAAATCCAACTGGTCTGCATCAACCGGACCGGCAACCCCTGCACCCTGATCTACTCCACCGAGGAAGAGCACGGCATCGACGGGTTCATCGAGCGTGTCCGGGACCGCACCGAGGGTCAGGTTGATTTTCAGATCAGTTCCTTCCCTGAGTTGGGCCTCGCCGGACCTGACTCGCTGCGCCTCATCGAGGACCGCACCATGGAGCTGGCCGAAATCTACTCCGGATACATCGGCGGCGACCTGCCGATCATCGACATGGCGAACCTGTGGGGCCTCTACCCCGACCCCGAAACCAACTTCGCCGTCATTGACGCCACTCGTGATGACATCCACGGGATCATCGAGGAGCAGTCCAACGGCATCGTGGTGATGGAGAACTACTACGAGAGCAACTACTACTTCTCGTCGCGTCCGTTGAACTCCCTGTCCGACTTCGAAGGACTGAAGACCCGCAGCCACAGCACCGTGCTCAGCGACCTGCTGGGTGGCATGGGCGCGGACCCGCAGTTCATGGCCTTTGCCGACGTGTACACTGCCCTGGAGCGCGGCGTTCTGGATGCCGCCGTGTCCTGCGGCACCTGTGGATCCGGCGTCCGCTGGTACGAGGTGACCGACTACCTGGTTGGGCCCATCGTTGCCATCGGCGTGACCTGGATCACCATGAACAAGGACGTCTGGGACTCCATCCCGCCGGACCTCCAGGCCATCATCAAGGAGGAGGGCGAGCGACATCAGCGCACGTCCCGCGAGTGGGTTGAAACCGTGTGGACGGACGAGGGCATCAGCGAGAACACCGAGGGCGGTATGGAGTACATCGAGTTCAACCAGGAAGTACGGGACGCCCTGTTCCAGGCCGGCCGCAACAACGTGCTTCCCAAGTGGGTTGAGCGTACCGGCGGTCCCAACAGCGAGGCCGTGCAGATCTACAATGAGAAGGCCGCACCCATCATCGGCGTCCGCGTCGGCGCTGACGGGCAGGCGGAGGACATCCAGTAACGCACAGCTCTGTTTCGGGCCGTCCCGTCTTTGGGCCGGGCTGGTAAAAGACCCACCGGATCGCGGCGAATATCGCACTGGTTGACTTTTACCAGACCGGCCAATATAGTCCCTTCCTGCGTGTCACATGCGGGGATTTCTGCCCATTTCCCGCTTTGTATCTCCAGCATTCGATAATTTGCCGGCGCATCTGTAAACATCTTGCCCGGCTTACCGGAGGCGCCAGTTGACTACACCATCTGCGGCAACCCCCGCGCCGGTTTTCCTGACCCGTTTCATCCACAAGATTGACAGCGGCCTGGATTGGGTCTACCGGATCTTCGGGTACATCTGCGGGACACTGTTGCTCATTCTGGGCATCTACATCACCTACCAGGTGATAATGCGCAAGCTGGGCGGCCCCATCCTGGGTAATCAGGAGTTGGTGGGCGGCTACATCCTGGCTTTCGCCGGAACCTGGGCGTTTTCCTATTCCCTGCGCACCGGATCCCACGTCCGCATTGACGTGCTGTTGCCCCTCTTTTCGCGGATCCACCCCTATATGCGTTCGGCGGCCGACTGGATGGCCCTCGGATCCGTGGGCTTCTTCGGCCTCATCACCGCGATAAAGAGTTGGGAGGAGGTCGCCGAGTCCAAGTGCATCCGCACCAACGCCGAGGGCATGTGCGAGCCGGCCCTGGCGAACACCTATCTTATTGGGAACTTTTTGCCCGAGTTGTGGATGTTCCAGATGATCGTCGCCGTCGGCTTCACCATGCTCGCCTTCACTTCGTTCCAATGGATGCTGAGCATGATCCTGCGGGGCCTCCTGGAGATCTGGCACAAGAACTCCGGCGGCGATGTTGCCGAACTTGCTGCCGATGCCGAGGTCATGCAGGAAGCCGCCTCCGGCGTGTAGCCGTCCTGCTCATTCCAACCGACTTCCCCGACCCACGGCAGCCACCGGTTCTGCGGCTGCCGTCACACAGAGGAATCTGAAATATGGCAATCATCACCGCTTTCAGCATGATGGGAGTTTTCTTCCTGATTGGCCTCTACGTCGCCGGCGCCCTGGGGGTGCTGTCCCTGGTGATGATGCAGGCGTTTTCGGATGCCCCGCTGTGGAACATCCTCGGCAACAAGGCCTGGGAGAGCAACACCAACTTCATCCTGGTCGCGGTGCCGCTGTTCCTGCTCATGGGAGAACTGATGCTCCGCTCCGGCATGGGCGAGCGGATGTATGGCGCGCTGTCCCGGTGGCTGGTCTTCCTGCCCGGCGGTCTGCTGCACACCAACATCGCCTCCTGCGCCGTCTTCGCCGCGTGCTCCGGCTCCAGCGTCGCCACCTCCGCCACCATCAGCCGCGTCTCCCTGCCGTCCTTCCGCCAGCGCGGCTACAGCGAGCGCCTGGTCATCGGCTCCCTCGCCGCGGGAGGGACGCTCGGCATCCTGATCCCGCCCAGCATCGGACTCATCATCTACGGCGTGCTGGTAGAGGAGTCCATCGGTCGCCTGTATATGGGCGGTTTCCTGCCCGGCTTCCTGCTCGCGTTCACCATGATTCTCATGATGATAGTCACTTCCGTGATATTCCCGCGGACGGCTCCCATGGATGAGGAGGTGCGACGTCTGTACCGCGCCTGGTTCCACGGCATCGCCGTTCGACGCTACACTGACGAGCAGATGGCCGTCATGCGCCAGGAGCAGGCCACCGAGGCCGGCCTGACCGACCCCGCGGACCGCGCCGCTTACCGCCGGGGCCGCTCCACCCTTTCGTATCCGGAGGCCATCACCGAATGGCTGCGGATGATCAAGGAAGCCAGCATCGGCCTGCTGGCCATCATCCCGGTCCTGCTCATCATCATCGTCGTGCTGGGTTCCATCTACACCGGCTGGGCAACTCCCACCGAGGCCGCCGCGTTGGGCGTGTTTGGCGCGCTGGTAGTTGCCATCGCCAACGAGCTGTACAAGAGGCCCCAGGGCGTCTACTCGGACTGGAACCAATCAATGCGCGGAATCAGGATTATGCTCCTGGACGCCATCATTTCCACCGTCCGCACGTCTTCGATGATCATGCTCATCGTCATGGCGGCCTTCACCCTGAGCTTCGCCTTCGCCCGGCTGGGCATCTCCCAGGACATCTCGGAGTGGATCACCGGTCTAAATCTCAACGCGCTCCAGTTCGTGATCATCCTGGTGTTTTTCTACCTGCTGCTGGGTACCTTCATGGAAAGCTTCGCCATGCTGGTGACCACCATCCCGATCCTCACCCCTTCGCTGGAAGCCGTGGGCGTGGATCTCGTGTGGTTCGGCATCATCATGGTGATCCTGGTGGAAGCGGCGCTCATCAGCCCACCCGAGGGCATCAACCTCTACATCCTCCACGGCGTCAGACAGGACGTCGACCAGCAGATGGCGGAACAGACTGCCGCGGCACAGGAGGCTTTACGAGAAAGCACGATCACGGACGTGTATATCGGAGTCTTACCATTCATGGGCTGCATGGCCCTGGTGATAGCACTTTTGTTCGCATTCCCGGACATCGCGCTGTGGGCGCCGTGCATCATCTACGACGATCCCAGCAGGGACTTCCTGCAATCGGTCAACATCGAACGGGACGCCGCCGGCTTCTGGGAGCAGATTCGCTATTGCTCCTCCGAGTTCCGCCCGAGGGCATACGAGTAACCCGCCTGGCCACTACCCTGCCGTATAATGCAGGAAGCGCCTCTGCCGCCACCGGGGGCAGGGGCGCTGACATATTCCGCGCCCAGCCCACTGCGGGCCGGGACAGGGTGATGCTATGAAATACCGGGTTTTGCTGCACAAATCGGAGGAGGGATACACCGCTATTTGTCCCGGCTTGCCGGACAGCAAGGCGCAGGGCACCACCGCGGAAGAAGCGTTGGAAAGCATTCGGTACGAAATCTCTGGATCCATCTCGGAGCGCGAGGGAGCGTTCTGGTAAGAGGTCGTTGGCGACGAGGAACTGCGCGAGGTGGATGTTGACGTTGCCTGGCAGCTTGACACTGGCCGGAACGGGTCTGCGCGGCGGTATGAGATTGAAATGATTAAGAGCTCCGAGGGGTATTCCGTTTCCTGTCCGATGCTGCCTGGTTGCCTCTCCGCGGGCTACACAATGGAAGAAGCGATGGAGAATATCCAAATCGCGATCCGCGAGTGGCTGATTTATATGCAGGAAGTACTGCTGTTGGGCACGCCGTCCGTCAGGGTCATTGAGGTTGACGATGAGGACGAGGCAGTGGGTTAGCCATGCCGCGAGTTCCCGGTGTCAACCACCTGGCGGCGATAAAGGCTTTGCAGAAAGCCGGCTTCAGCGTCGACAATCAAGGCAAGCACACTTAGGTGCGAAGAGGAAGAGTTACGGTGTCCATTCCGCGCCATAATCCGATCCCTCCTTTTGCAATGGGCAGTATCATTGTGCAGGCCGGGCTCACCGTTGAAGAATTCCGTGACCTGTTGTAATCCGCGCCCCGTCCGATTCCATTGACCGCATCCGCCCGCCGCATTAGCATACCGTCTGCCATGTACGCTCTCATCCTCGCGGGCGGTAAGGGCGAACGCCTTCGCCCCCTCACCGACACCGTACCGAAACCGATGATCCCCTTGTGCGGACGCCCCATCCTCTGGCATCAAGTCCGGTGGCTGCGCGAGGCCGGCGTCACCGACGTTGTCTTTCTGGTGGGGCACCTGGCCGATGCGGTGCGAGAGTATTTCGGCGACGGCAGCGATCACGGCGTCCGCGCCCACTACAGCCGGGAGGACGTTCCCCTGGGCCGCGGCGGCGCACTGCGCCGGGGACTGGCCGCCCTGCCCCGTGACGATGGCCCCGTGATCGCCACCAACGGCGACGTAATCACTGACGCCTCGCTGGCCGAGCTGATCGCCGACTTCCACGCCCGCCGTCGCCGGAGCCGGGCCCATTGCGCCACCATCCTCACCGTGCCAATGACCAGCCCCTACGGCATCGTAGACACCGGCGCGGACGGCGTGGTTGACCAGTTCCGCGAGAAGGCGGTCCTGCCCTACGCCATCAACGGCGGCGTCTACGTCCTCCATCCCGGCATCCGCGACCTGCTGCCCGAGCTCGGAGACCATGAGACCACGACCTTCCCAGCCCTTGCGGCAGAGGGCCGCATGTCCGCCGTGTCCACCGATGCCTTCTGGCGCAGCGTGGATTCCCCCAAGGACCTGCGCGAGGCCGAAGAGCACCTGTCATCCCGAGTTGCCGGCGCGGCGGAGGCGACGCGTTGATCACCGCCGCCCAGGCGCAGCATATCGCGGACACCGCCGCCAGGATCCGCGACAACATCCAGCTGGCCATCGTCGGCAAGGACGACGTCATTGAGTACACGTTGGCCGCCCTCTTCAGCGCCGGCCACATCCTCGTTGAGGACGTCCCTGGGATCGGCAAGACTACCCTCGCCCGCTCGCTGGCCAACTCCCTGGACTGCGAATTCCGCCGCATCCAGTTCACTCCCGACCTGATGCCGTCGGACATCACCGGCATCCACTACTACAACCAGTACAATGGCCAGTTCGAGTTTCGCCCCGGCCCGGTCATCTCCCAGGTTGTCCTGGCCGACGAGATCAACCGCGCCACTCCCCGGACCCAGTCCGCGCTGCTGGAAGCCATGGCCGAACGGCAGGTTACCGTCGACCAGGACACGGTGCCGCTGCCGGCTCCTTTCCTGGTGCTGGCGACGCAGAACCCCATCGAGCTGGAGGGCACGTTCCCCCTGCCCGAGGCCCAGATCGACCGCTTCCTGCTTCGTCTCCGCCTCGGCTATCCCAGCGAGGACGACGAAAACGCCATGCTGGAGCGCTTTGAGGACGCCGATCCGCTGGGTTCGCTGGGGCCGGTGGCGTCGGCGGACGATGTGCTGCGCATCCAGGGCCTGGTCCGGCAGGTATACATCGACCCAGTGTTGCGCAACTATCTCGTCCAGGTGATCCGCGCCACCCGCGAGCATCCCGACGTCGAGCTCGGCGCCAGTCCCCGGGCCACCCTGGGACTCTACCGGTGCGCCCAGGCCCTCGCCGGCATTCGCGGCCAGGAGTACGTCACGCCCGACGATATCAAGACCCTGGCCACGCCCGCGCTGGCCCACCGTGTCATCCTCAAGAGCATGGCCCGGCTGCGGGAACGCAGCCAGGAGTCGGTCGTCAATGAGGTATTGGAAGCGCAGACCGTACCGATCTGAGTGTGGCTCCGGGCGGAGCACGCCAACGGCGGTAGCCATCGGTCCCCAGTCGTCACACGGGCGGCGCTTTCGTTGCGTTATGCCAGGCCCCTGCGTAAAATTGGGCAGCCCGACACCTCAACGCGTGTTCCTGACGCCCGGATAGGACCATAGGAGAACAAATTGACTACCACCAACGACACCGAAATCATTCTCTACACCCATCCCGACTGCCCTTTCTCTGCGCAGGCCAAGATGCATTACCGCCGCCAGCGCGTGGCCTACACCGAGATCGACGTCTCCAAGCAGCCCGACCAGGTGCCGGCCCTGCTGGAACTCTCGGGCGGCGAGCGGATCACCCCCATCATCGTCGAGAACGGCGTGGTTACCATCGGTTTCGAAGGCGGGTATTGAGACTTCTAGCCCCGGGGCCGTGCGCCCCGTAAATCCCGTCAAAATAACGACATTGCGCCATTGCAATAATGGAACGCGCGTGCTAAACTTCTCGCAAGTGCAAACCAGCCGTGCGGGAGGCTAACGATGGCAATCAACCCCGAAACCCTGAATCTCGACAAGAACAAGCTGGCCGCCCTTGAGGTGGCCCTGGGCCGCATCGAAAAGGACCACGGCAAGGGCGCGGTGATGCGCGGCGACGAGCAGGTCGCCCACCTGATCACCAATGTGATCCCCACCGGTTCGCTGTCCCTGGACCTGGCCCTGGGCGTTGGTGGATTGCCCCGCGGCCGCGTCACCGAGATCTACGGCGGGGAGTCGGCCGGCAAGTCCACCCTTGCCATCCACATCATGACCGAGACCCAGCGCATGGGCGGGCTCGCCGCCTACATCGACGCCGAGCACGCGCTGGACCCCCACTACGCCACCAACTGCGGCCTCGACCTGAACAACCTGCTCATCGCCCAACCCGACTCCGCCGAGCAGGCGCTGGACATCACCGAGAAGCTGGTCAGCAGCGGCGCCGTTGACGCCGTCGTCATCGACAGCGTCGCCGCCCTGGTCCCCCAGGCCGAGATCGAAGGCGATATGGGCGACGTCCACGTGGGTATGCAGGCCCGCCTCATGTCACAGGCCCTGCGCAAGCTCACCGCCACCATCAACCGCTCCCGCACCGCCGTCGTTTTCATCAATCAGATCCGCGAGAAGATCGGCATCAGCTACGGCAGCCCTGAGGTCACCCCCGGTGGCCGCGCCCTCAAGTTCTACAGCTCCGTGCGTATCGACCTCCGCCGCAGCGAGTCGCTGAAGCAGGGGTCGGAAATCATCGGCAGCCGGGTCCGCGCCCGTATCGTCAAGAACAAGGTCGCCGCTCCCTTCCGCGTGGCCGAGTTCGACATCATGTTCAACCAGGGCATCAGCAAGATGGGTGACCTGCTGGACATCGGCGTGAACCAGAACATCATCAAGAAGGCCGGCGCTTTCTACTCCTATGGCGAGACCCGCCTGGGCCAGGGCCGAGAAAACTCCAAGAACTTCCTCCTGGAGCACAGCGAGATCGCCGACGAGATCGAGGCCCTGATCCGCGGTGAGGAGCTGTCCGACGAAGAGCCCATGGACGGCGAGGGCAACGGCCACTTGGGCGGGACACCGTCCGATGTCGCCGCGTACATCGCCAATCCGGATTCCGTCAGCCTGAACTAGGCGCAATCCGCCGTGGCCGACGCCCCCGCCGACCGGCCCGCCTCCGACGCCTATCCGGAGGCGCTTCGGGTCGCCCTGCGCTACGTGAGCTTCAAGCCCCGTACCGTGGCTGAGGTGCGCCGGCGCGTGGGCCGCGACTTCGAGCAGCCGGTCGTTGAGCAGGCGCTGGCGTCCCTCAAACGTTACGGCTACCTGGACGACGCCGAGTACGCCACCCAGTGGCGCAACAGCCGTGACCGACGCAAACCCCGCGGGTCCTCGCTGATCCGCAGGGAACTGCGCGCCAAGGGAGTCGCCGAGCCCATCATCGACGATGCGTTGGATGGCCTGGACGAGGTCGACGCCGCCTATCGTGCGGGAGAACGGCGCGCCCGGCGACTGCTTGCCGGCGGTTCAATGCCCTACGCGAACTTCCATCGCAAGATGTGGGACTACCTGCAGCGGCGCGGCTTCCGGTCCGGCGTGACCCGGGACACTGTCCGGAGGCTCTGGGCGGAAAACTCGTCCACCGACCGAGCGGGAACAGCCTGAGTTGCCCGTCGGGAGGAAGGCCCTTGCTTCCGGCTGGCCCCAGGTGTGCCGGGCGCGGCCCTACAGCCGGACGCGTGCGATGGCGATCAGCACGCCGCCGATCAGGGCGAGGAGGCTCCACAGGGTCAACACCAGGCCCCCGGTAAGGATCATTGCCACCAGCGAACTGAGCACCACCGTGCCGCCGGCGATGTACATGAGCCCCTTGCTGCGCTTCAGGTTGACCACCCGGCTGATCAGTTCACCCGCCGCGTAACCGACGGCCACCGGCGTGACCAGGGAGGCTATGAAACGCGTGCCGGTGAAGAAAATCAGGGTGAGCCACAGGACGATCCCGAGGATACCGATTATTGCGGCCACAACCGCCGCTTTGGCGTAGTTCGACGGCCGCACGTCGAAGGTTGGCAGCGGCACCGGCCGGCCGCACTCCCGGCATCGGATTCCCACCGGCGCCTGCACCATGCAGTCCGTGCATATCGGTCGCCGGCATTGGCTGCACGATAATCCGGTCGGCACCGCCGGGTGCCAGTGACAGGTCATCGCCTGGGACTCGGTCTGCTGTTCTGCCATATCCTCGTTATCCCCTGGTCGGTATCTATGGTCGCCCAGATTTCAGCGCGTGTGGGAAGCTGCGATCCGGCGGCAACGGTGGTGCGGATCGCACCCATGGCGATGCCAGATCCGCTGCCGGCCGTCATTATCCCGGGTCGTTCCGGTACTCGGCGGTGCGCGCGAGCCATTCCTCCCGGTCGGCGATGTCCCGGTCCCGGAGCAGCCGGTTGAACATCACCGCGCTCCGCGACACGTTTGCGGGAACCGGCTGTCCATTGGACGCCAGCCGTTTTACCAGGATCAGGACCGCGCCGGCGGCCGCGAACACCGCCAACTGTTCCTTTCCGCCGACCAACAGCAACCGCTCCGGCCAGGCCATCGCCATCGCCGGCAGCGCGATCATCACCACCAGCAGCCACTCGGCAGACCGCCGCGTGACGCGCCAGCCCAGTACGTACAATGCCAGACCTGCGGCGAAAAACGGGGGCGAGATCCCCAGGATTCCCCCGGCCCATGCGCCCACGCTGCGTCCACCGGTGAAGCGCAGGAATGGCGACCAGTTGTTGCCCAAAATGGTGAACAGCGGGGTCAGCATCAGCCACCAGCCCACACTGCCCAGACCCAGTGCATACTGCCCAACCAGGATCGGCCCGGCGCCCCGCGCCATATCGATGACGGCGATGGGCAACCACCACTTCCTGCCCATCTGGCTGGCGAAGTTGCTGGCGCCCACGTTGCCGCTGCCGTGCTGCCGCAGGTCGATCCCGCCCAGCGCTCGGCCCAGCAGGTACGATACCGGAAGCGCGCCGACCAGGTAGGCAACCGCCCACAGGCCAATCAGCGTTGCGACATCGCCCGACATGTCGGCAACCCCACAGCTGCCAGGCCCTGGAGCGGTCGCGCGTTACCGGCGCGACGCCAGTTGGCGGGCGGCTTCCTCCAGCCGCTCCACCGTTTCCATGGATGGCCCGTTTATGCCGGGCAACGGCTCCCGCGAGTTCCCGCTGTGGTGGTAGTCGCTGCCGCCACATGGGATCAGGTCGTATGCCCGGGCCACGTCGGCCAGCCAGTCCACCGTGGCCTCGTCGTACATGGCGTAGTGGACTTCCATGCCGTGCAGGCCGGCGGCCTTGAGCTCCTCGACTGTCTCGATCAGCGACTGTTCCGGCTCCGGCTCGTTGCCGCGGCGCTCGAACCACGGGTGCGCGAACACGGCAACGCCCCCGACGTCGTTCAGCAGTTTCACCGCATCCGGGGGCGTCAGTTTCGACCGCTCCACGTAGGCCTTGCCGTTGCGCCCCAGGTATTCCCGGAAGGCGTCGGACGGCTCGGCGAAGTAACCTTTTTCCACCAGCGCCTGCGCGATGTGCGGCCGCCCCACCGAGGCGTCGCCGGCTATCTCCAGCACCCGCCCCCACTCGATGTGCATTCCGAACTCGGCCAGTTTCGCCACCATCCCTTCGCCGCGAGCCAGCCGGCCCTCGCGGAAGCCCGACAGCGTCTCCTGGAAACCGGCGTCCGACACGTCCATGAAGTAGCCGAGCATATGCACTTCACCGCCCGGCACGTCGCAGCTGAGCTCGATGCCGGGGATCAGCCGCATTCCGGGTATGCGGTCCACCGCCCGCTGGGCCTCTTCCAGGCCGGCCGTCGTGTCGTGGTCGCTCACCGAAATGGTCCGCAGCCCCTTGGATGCGGTCAACTCCACCAGCTCGGTGGGCGTCAGGCGTCCGTCCGAGGCGGTGGTGTGCAGGTGCAGGTCAACAGAAATTGCCATCAGGTCTCCCCGTATGTGTGGTCTCCCGTATCAATGGGTGTTCTTGTCGTTATACGTCGACCCGGCGGTCGATCCGCACGATGTCCGTGGCGTGGCCGGTGTCGTCGTCGATGTCGATCAGCACGGAGTTCAGGATGCAGGCGCCTTTCGCTGGCTCGAACCGTTGGGGCAGCCCCGTTCGGAACCGTTCCAGCACCGGGGCGACCTCCGTGCCGATGACGGAGTCCTGGGGACCCGTCATTCCGAGGTCGCTGACGTAGGCGGTGCCTCCGGGCATGATGCGCGCGTCGGCCGTGGCCACGTGGGTATGCGTGCCGACCACCGCGCTCACCCGTCCGTCCAGGTACCAGGCCAGCCCCTGCTTTTCCGAGGTCGCCTCGGCGTGGAAGTCCACCACCACCGTTTTGGGGGCGAATCCCAACTCCCTTTCCGCTTCGGCCAGGCGCTTGTCGGCCTCGCGGAACGGACAGTCGATGGGCGGCATGAAAACGCGACCCTGCAGGTTCATCACCATGACGTCGCCGAACATCATCCAGCCCCGACCCGGCGCGCCGTAGTAGTTGGCGGGGCGCAGCAGCGGCAACTCCTCCATGTGGGGCAGGATTTCCTTCTTGTCCCAGATGTGGTTGCCCGAGGTCATCACGTCAACGCCGGCCTGCAACAGGGCGTTGGCGGTCTTGAGGGTGAGGCCGAACCCGCCGGCGGTGTTCTCAGCGTTGGCCGTGACCAGGTCGATGTCCAGTTCACGGCGCAAATCGGGCAGCAATCGGGACAGGGCGCTGCGTCCCGGCTTGCCGATTATGTCCCCAATCATCAACACTCGCATAACATGATCCGTAGGGGGCTGCTCCGTAAGGGGTTACGATGTAAGGGGCGACGCACGGTCGCCCCTTGTGGTCGCGCCGTTACTCACAACCGGGCAGCTACCTGGCGATGCTCTCCTCGCGGGTTTCGCGGATCACCGTAACCTTGATCTGGCCGGGGAACTGCAGGTCCTTGGACACCTTGCCGGCGATGTCCCGCGCCAGGCTGGCGCAGGCCACGTCGTCGACGTCGTTGGGGCTGACCATCACCCGAACCTCGCGGCCCGCCTGGATGGCAAACGCCCGTTGCACTCCGTCGAAGCTGTAGGCGGTGTCCTCCAGCTCGCGCAGCCGCCTCGTGTACTGCTCGATGGATTCCTTGCGCGCGCCAGGGCGGGCGGCGCTGATCCCGTCGGCCGCAGCCACCAGGAACGACTCGATGCTGGAATGGTCGTCGTCGTGGTGCTCGAGCACGCAGTTGCAGACCAGCGCCCCAACGCCGTTACGGGTCGTCAGGTCGTAGCCGATCTCCGCGTGCGGCCCGGGTATCTCATGGGTCAAGGCTTTGCCGATGTCGTGGAGCAGGCCGCCGGCCCGCGCCGTCTGCACGTTGGCGCCGACCTCGGACGCCAGCATTCCGGCCAGCAAGCCCACCTCGATGGAATGGGTGAGCACGTTTTCGCCGTAGCTGTAGCGATACTTGAGCCGCCCCAGGAGCCTGATGAGTTCGGGGTCAAGTCCGCTCACGCCAACTTCGAAGGTGGCTTCTTCGCCGGCCCGCCACATCGTCTCCTCGATGTCGCGTTCGGCCCGGTTGACCGCTTCCTCGATGCGTGCGGGCTGGATGCGCCCGTCTTTCACCAGTTGGGTCATCGCCAGCCTGGCGATCTCCCGGCGAACCGGGTCAAAGCAGGATAGCGTTACGATTCCGGGCGTGTCGTCAACGATGATGTCCACGCCGGTGTGGGCCTCGAGGGCCCGTATGTTACGTCCTTCGCGGCCGATGAGACGACCCTTCATCTCATCGTTGGGCAGGGAAACAACAGTAGTCGTGCTCTCCGACACAACGTCGGTGGCAAGACGATTTATGGCGAGGGTGAGGATGCGTCGGGCGTTATCGTCCGCCCGGGTTTGGTGTTCCTTCTCCAACTCATAGTAGCGGCGAGCCAGTTCGTGAGATGCTTCCTCTTCGCCACGCTTCAGCACGATGTCTCGCGCTTCGTCGATGGACAACGATGCGATCCGTTCCAGCTCACGGTTGTGCTGGTATTTCAGGTCTTCGGCTTTTTTCAGCTCGGACTTGGCGTGGGTTTCCCGCTCTTCCAGTTCCGACTCCTGCTGTTCCAAAGACTCCAGTTTGCGGTCGAGCTGTTCTTCTCGCTGGATATGGCGGCGCTCCATGCGGTTGAGTTCGCGCCGTTGCTCCGTGATCTCTTTGTCACCGGCCTCCCGGATTTTCAAGGCCTCTTCCTGCGCCTGCAGGAGGATGCTCCGCTTCTCCTCTTCGGCCTGGGTGACGGTGTTCGCAGCCTCCTCGCGGCTGCGTTCAAGTTGGTTTCCACTCTTCCTGGTCGACAGCAGCAGCCAAACCACTGCTGCTGCTCCTGTTGCTAGCCCTGCTGCCGCCAGGACGGCAAGGACGACTTCTAGCATTAGATCCTCCTCAATCCGTCCGAGCGCTAGCTCGGGATGTTTTGCCCTGTCCTTATCCTAGTGTTGGCCCCTTTCAAAGTCAAGAAAAGCGTTGCTCGACGGGGTGTCTCAATCGCATTCATTATTGATTCACGGCCTCATTTTTGGCGCGTGCAACGACCGCCGTAACAGTGAGTATTCGGAATGCGGCGGGTTGTCATCACGAGGCTCCCGCACCTCGGCAATCTCGATGCCGGAGCAGACCTCGCTGCTCCGGGCGACTTCCCTCACGCCCACGAGATTGCCGCGACTCGCTCGCGATGACGCCTTCTCCGCAGGCCGGGACAGCTACCTGCGGCAAAGCCCAAGTGTTGGGCGCTCGCCTCCGGTGTTACACTGGTGGCCCTCACCCGGCGCCTCGAACGGCGCCAAACCGAACTCGTCGGAAATTCATCGTCCGTTACGCCCGCCGGGAGGCCACGTTGCAATTAACCGAACGGACCCGCATCAGGAATCACCCCGAACGCGCCGTTCCCGAGGAAACGGAGGCGATCCTTTCGCAGGGGTTGGTGGCGCATCTGGGTTTCATCGAGGACGGCGTTCCCTTTGTCATCCCATTCACCTACCACTACGATTCGGCCACACCGGATTTGATCTATCTGCACGGGTCAATCCGCAGCCGCGCACTGGAGCATATGGCCACCGGCGCTCCCGTGTGCATCACCGTAACGCTGACCGACGGACTGGTGTACTCTCGCAAGGCGAAGAACCACTCGGTCAACTACCGCAGCGTCACCGTCTTCGGCACCGCCAGAGAGATCACCGACGAGCGGGAGAAGTTCGAGCTGTTCGACCGGATGGTGCAGCGGTACTTCCCCGGGCGCACGGTGGGCGAGGACTACAATGCGCCTCCATCGGCCGACCTGGGCGTCACTGCGCTGGTGGAGGTGACAATCGACGAAGGCAACGCCAAGGCGCGTCGCGGCAACCCAACCGGACCGGACGACGACAAGCCGGAAGCCGCCGGATCCGCCGGCGTGATCGACCTGCGGGAGCCGTAGCCGGGACCCGGCGTCGCTCGGGCGGCCCGTCGCACCGATAGCGCCAGCGAGGCATAACAACGTCATGCAGAACTCCGAAACAGCTCAGCCGCCGGCGGGACCAACGCCGGCGTTCGGCGGCCGGATCATCGTGCCCGGATTGGCCACCGGGCACGTCGTGTTCCACTGGATTGTGCAGAGCTTCGTGGTGGTGCTGCCCGAGATCCAGCAGGCGTTCATGCTGAACACGGTGGGCGTTGGCGGCATCCTGTCCGCCCGGGAACTGGCGTCGGGCCTGGTGGCCCTGCCCGGCGGCGTGGTGGTGGACATCCTCCGGCGATACTGGGCGCAGCTGCTGGCATCCTGCCTTGCGGTGTCCGCCCTGGGCTGCCTGGCCATGGGAATCTCGCCGGTCTACCCGCTGCTGCTGATCGGCATGGCGGTGGTGGCGATCTCCCACTCCATCTGGCATCTGCCCGCCTCGGCATCACTTTCGCATCACTTCCCGGAGCGCCGCGGGATTGTGCTGGCCGCCCACGGCGTTGGGGGGAGCGTGGGCGACGTGGTGGGCCCGGTGGCCACCGGCGCGCTTTTGGCCTTCCTCACCTGGCGGGAGCTGCTCAGCGTGTACGCGGTGGTCCCCTTTTTCCTGGCGGCGTGCGCCATCTGGTCGCTGCGCAACATCGGACGGGGCCGGGAGGAGCCGAGCGTTGGGCTGGCAGATCGGGTCGAGGCGACCGGCGAGTTGCTGCGTAACCCGATACTGTGGGGTTTGACCGCGGTTCGCGGCTTCCGCGGCATGGCCCTGGTGGCGCTGGTCACGATACTGCCGCTCTATCTCCACAACGAGCTGGACATGGGTCCGGCCAACCGGGGGTTCCATATCGGGCTGCTGATCGCGGTTGGCCTGGTGGCGAAGCCGGCCGCCGGTTTCCTGTCGGACCGGTTCGGCCGCAAGCAGGTGCTGGTGCCGGGACTGGCGTGGTCGTGCCTGGCGGCGCTGGCGCTGACGGTGTTCGATACGGGCATCCCGCTCACCATCACCATCGCACTGCTGGGGCTGTTCCTGTACCCCGACCAACCGATCCTGGTCGCCACGGTTTTCGACGTGGTGGGCCGCGACGTGGCGACAACCGGGTTGGGCATTGTGGCATCCATTGCCTTCCTGATGTCGGTCTTCTCGCCGCTCATTGCCGGGGCGCTCTACGAGAGCGTGGGTTTCGAGGCGGCGGTGTACTACATCGCTGCCCTGTTCGTGGCGGCGGGGCTGCTGTTCGTCTCACTGCCGCTGCCGCGGAACCGGCCTGAGCCGGACGAGGACTGACCACTAATGGACTGGGGGCCGCCGGGCATCCATCGCCCGGCGGCCCCCGTGACCCGATAGCAGCGCCACGGCTTCGGCTACTTCAGCGAGACCGTGTTGCAAATCGGGCCTGGGCTGGGGTCCGGCGCCGGCAGCTCCATCAGCGTAACTGGCATGGTCGCACCTTCCTCCCAGCCCAGGTTCTCGTCCGGCATTTGGGCGGACCAAACGTCTTCCATATCAGAATCGTTCGCGAAGTCGGGCATCAGGGATCCCGGGCCGATGGCCTGGCCCATTTCAGCGGACCATACCTCTGCCATGACGTGGCTGCCGGGAATGGTCTGCGGCTCACAGAACTGTTCCGGCTCCAATTCACCGCCCTCGTCCACCGGCATCTGTATCGGCTCGTAGCTGGGTTGGAGATCCGTCGCGGCATCAACGCCGTCGGCCTGCGCATGGCTCACCACGACCAGGGCCAACGCCAGGGCGCAGGTCCACAGGATTATCATCCTGAACGTCAGACCTCTTCTCGGAGCAAATCCGCGCCGTCCGTCCCGTGTCATTATCCGCGGAGTCATCATGTCCTCCTTGTTTGAGTTATATCGGGCACCCTTGTCCGGTTGTGGCATCTGATGTATGAATACTCACTATTAGTTATATGAATAATATATATCACGTCTGTCGGGCTGTCAATGGTTCGTTCGCAACGTGACCCGGTGGCCGGGTGATCCGTCCCTACGCCGACAGGGCTCGGCCCACGGCTTACCCATACCCAGTTTGCCGAAGGGTAAAGCTCACATCGATGAACAGGATAACGAGGATGGTCTGAGCTGTATGCCGGGCGCCGTACCGCTTGGGAAGCCATGCCATAGACGAGCGTCTCAACTCCTCGAATTACAGCCCGGGGAGCGCTTCTGCTACCCGCTCCGACCGAGACCGGCCGTTGTGCTGCGCATCCATTCAATCCTGTTCATCCTGTGCCTGTTCATCCTGTTCATCGATGCCAATTCCCCCGTTGCGGCCCAAACGGGTACGCGCGAGGGCCCGCGCTTATTGACCCGCCCCGGCCGTTGCCGGTACCATTAGAAGCCGGGCGGGGTACATCCCCGTCCCATCACACTGCGGGGGTTGAAATGAGCTCGAGTTATATCGGCAAGGTTGACAAAGCGCGCAGGTACGCCGAGGAGCCGGAGCGGGTGAACATCCACACCTTCGAGGCTTCGTTCATCGGCAACCACAACACCTACCGGGTCGCCTACCGCGACGGAGACTGGAGCTGCGAGTGCGCCTTCTTCGCGACCCGACGGGTATGCAGCCACATCATGGCCTTGCAGCGTATGCTCGACGAGATGCTCGCCGGACAAACCGCGGAAGCCGCCGACTAGACGGTCGTCTTCGTCAATTACCCGAACATTTTGCCGCCGGCGTCACGCAAATGCGCCGGCGGATTTTTCGCTCAGGCTTGAGGTGCGGGATCACCCTTCCCAGCGCCGGAACACCAGGCAGGCGTTCTGACCGCCGAACCCGAAGGCGTTGGACAGAACCACGTCCACGTCGGCTGACCTCGATTCGTTGGGCACGTAGTCCAGGTCACAGTCGGGGTCCGGCGACTCCTGGTTCACCGTGGGGTGGATGCGCCGGTCCGTGATGGTCTTGACGCAGGCCACGGCTTCCAGCGCGCCCGACGCTCCCAGGGCGTGGCCGATCATCCCCTTCGTGCTGCTGATCGGAACCTGGTAAGCTTTCTCGCCGAACAGCCGCTTGATGGCGACCGTCTCCACCGCGTCGTTCAGCGGCGTGGACGTTCCGTGGGCGTTGATGTAGTCGACGTCGCCCGTTTCCAGTCCGGCATCGGTTAGCGCTCCGGCCATGGCCCGGGCCGCGCTTTCCCCGGTCTCCTGGGGTTGCACCAGGTGCCCCGCGTCCGACGTTGCGCCGAACCCCGAAAGCTCGCACAGGATGTTGGCGCCCCGCGCTCGTGCGCGCTCCAACTCCTCCAGGACCAGGATGCCCGCCCCCTCGGCGGGAACGAACCCGTCCCGCTCGGCGTCGAAGGGCCGGCTGGCCCTCTGCGGCTCATCGTTCCGGGTGCTGAGCGCCCGCATCACGGCGAATCCGGCCAGCCCGAGCTGGCTGATGCCAGCCTCCGCGCCGCCGGTGACCATGGCGTCAGCCACGCCGTGCCGTATGGCCTGCAGCGCCTCGCCGATGGCGTTGTTGGACGCCGCGCAGGCGGTTGTGGCCGTGGAGTTGTAGCCGCGGGCTCCCACGTACTGGCTCACGTTGGCGGCCGCCATGTTGGGCAGCACCATCGGGAAGAAGAATGGCGACATCCGCATCCCGCCCCGGTCGGCCAAGATCCGGCAGTTTTCCTCCAGGGTGGGGAAGCCGCCGTTGCCGTTGCCCAGCAGCACGCCCACGCGGTACGGGTCCTCCTGCACCATGTCCAGTCCGGCATCCGCCACCGCTTGCAGTGCTGCCGCAACCGCCATCTGGGAGAAGCGGGCCATGCGGCGGGCCTCGCGCCGGTCGATGTAGTTGGTGGCGTCAAAATCGTCGGCCTGACCGGCGATCTGGCAGGGGTAGTCCGTCGGATCGCACAGGGTCATCGGCCCAATGCCCGACACGCCGGCCACCAGGTTGCTCCAGAAGTCGTTGGCGCTCAGGCCCAGCGGCGTGATCGCCCCCAGGCCGGTGACGACCACCCGCCGCCGCCCGTTTTCGGTGTGCATCATGCCGGCAATTGTAGCAGTCGCGTTCCGGTCACCGCAGATCCGGCGGCAGCAGGTCGGGATACGTCTCCGGCTCGATCCCCAGGACCGATTCGCGCGCCTCGGCGACCACGAACAGCGACCCGATGACCAGCACCAGGTCTTCGGCGTCGGCGGCTGCCGTGGCTTCCGTAACCGCATCGCCCGTGCGCGCCGTGATCCCGATAAGGTCTGCCGGGATACCCTGGCCTGCGAACTGTTCTGCGATCTCCGCCGGCCGCATGGAGCGGGGATGCCGCGAGCGCGTGGCGATGACCCGGTCCGCCCGCTGCGCCAACAGTTCGACCATGGCGTCCACCCGCTTGTCCCGGGAGAATCCCGCCACCACGATCAGGTTCCGGTGCGGCGCGTAGGCGTCCAGGGTCGCCAGCAGCGTCGCCACGGAGTGATCGTTGTGTGCGCCGTCGACCACCAGTGTCGGCTCCCGGCTCAGGATCTCCATGCGTCCCGGCCACTCCACCGTCTCCAGCCCGCCGACAATCGCGTGGCGATCAATCGAGTACCCGGCGTCGCCCAGGACCTCCGCCGCGCCCACCGCCGTCGCCCCGTTGGCTCCCTGGAAATCGCCCAGCAAAGGCAGACGCAACCGGTAGGTATCCCGGCGACCGCGTATCTCCAGGAGTTGGCCGTCGACCGAAGCCTGCTCAACCGCCCAGGTGATGGCGTCCCCCACTGAAATAACCGGCGCCGACTGCGCGGCGGCAGCCTGGCATATCGCTTCCATCGCCTCGGGGAACTGCGGTCCGACCACCACCGGAACCTGCCGTTTGATGATCCCGGCCTTGTCCGCGGCGATCTCGCCGATGGTGTCGCCCAGGATCGCCATGTGGTCCAGGCTCACGGGGGTGATCACGCTGACCTCGGGGGTGACCACGTTGGTGGCGTCCAGCCGACCGCCCAGGCCGACCTCGATGACGCTGACGTCGACCGCGTCCCCGGCAAAGCACTGGAAGCCCATGGCGGTCAGGTATTCGAACAGCGTCGCGGGCCCCGCCTCGGGATCGTTAGCATTGTCCAAGTGGTGCGGCCATACCACGTCGGTGAGTTCGGCGAACCGCTCCCGCGAGACGGGCTGTCCGTCCCGGCGGATGCGCTCGCAGAAAGAGTGCAGGTGCGGCGAAGAATAGAAGCCGGTGGAATATCCGGCGGCCTGCGCGATGGACTCCACCATGGCGGCGGTGCTGCCCTTGCCCTTGGTGCCCGCCACGTGCACGATGCCACGGCGCAGGTGGGGATCGCCCATCCGCGCCAGCAGGCGCTCCACGTTGCGCAGATCGTAGATCCGCTTCTGTCGCGGCTGAGCCGGAGCCGAGCGCTCGTGGTCGACCAGGCCCAGCAACCGGGCTACCGCTTCCTCGTAACTCGCTGGCACGATCGCTGCTAGCTGCCCGCCGACAGGCCCAGGTTGATGCGGATGGCCTGGCCGACCGTGATGCTGCGCACGTGGTCGATGTTCCCGTAGAGCGGCCGCGGCCGGAACCCGAAGGTGTGATCCACCGATCTCGGCTCGGCCACGTTCCGCAGCGTCACCAACTGCAGCATCGCCCGGTTGATGGGCGCGCGCGGCGTCATCTTCTCCATGACGGCTACCGGCAGGCGCATCTTCCACAGCGGCACGTTGATTCGGCGCGCCTTTCGACCCAGCGTGCGGGCCACGACACCCACGATTTCGTTGTAGGACAGCTGCTCCGGCCCGCCGATTTCGATGGTCCGGTTGCCCCGTATGTTGCCGCTGACCGAGAGGGCGATGCATCGGGCCACGTCGTCAACGTGGATGGGCTGCAGTCGGTTGTTGCCGGAACCGATCACCGGAACGATGGGCATGGCACGCACCAGCGCCGCCACCGCCGTGGTGAATTCATCGCCCGGCCCGAATATCAGCGATGGGCGCAGGATCACGTAGGGCAGACCGCTGCCTGCCACTGCCTGTTCGCCCTGCCATTTCGAGTGCAGATACTGGAGCCGGGGCCGGTCGTCAGCCCCCAGCGCGCTCACGTGGATAAATCGCTTTACCGAGCCCGCGCCCTTGGCGGCCTCGACCACGTTGGCCGTGCCCTGCCGGTTGATGGCGTCGAACTGCCCGGGGCCGCCGCGTATCACCGCGACCAGGTGGACCACCGCCGTTGCATCGCGGCACGCCTCGGCGAGGGCGTCGGGGTCGGTCACGTCACCGTAGCAAACGTCCGTCGGCGGCGTGGCGAGTATGTTCTCGCTGCCGGGGCGGCGCACCATGGCCCGAACTTCGTGGTTGGTCTCCAGCAATTGCTGGACCACCCTTCGCCCCAACAGCCCCGTGGCTCCGGTCACCAGAACGGTCATAACCTTCCCCCGGCCAACCCGTTTATACCCAAATCCTTTGCTTATGTTCCCAGTATAACACCGGCCGTAAAACACCGGCCCCGGCGCGCTCCACAAAGACACTGGGCGACAGTAAGCGTTCCGGACCCGGCGGGTTGTCATTGCGAGGCACTCGCGCTGTGGCAATCTCGACGCAGCAGCGTCTGACCCCGCGGACTCCCCCTGCGCCAGCGGGATTGCCACGCTTCGCTCGCAATGGCTTTCCGCGTAATTCCGGACACTTGCGGATGACGGATGTCGTCGCTGATACCGGGCATTTGTGGTATCCTGTGCCCGCGCCGGCGGTAGGCCGGCGCGCATAGTGTCAGTCATCTACGGAGGTTACGCTTTGTACCAAACCGTAAGCGAGGCCACCCTGCAGGCCCTGTCCAAAATCGACTCGCCCAGCATTTGCAACGCCATTGAGGGCTTCAACTTCCGGCCCAAGAACGCCGGATTCATGATGCCGGAGATCAAGACCGTATTCCAGGAGTTCCCGCCCCTGGTCGGCTACGCCGTCACCGGGGTCATCTCCGCCAACCGGCCGGAGGGCCTCAGCGTTGCCCGCGAGGACTGGTGGGACCTGATTGTCTCGGTGCCTGAGCCGAGGTTCATCGTGCTGCACGACATCGACAACCCTCCCATCGGCGCATATTGGGGAGAGGTGCAGTCCAACATCCACAAGGCCCTGGGCGCCGTCGCCGTGGCGACCGACGGCACGGTCCGCGACCTGGACGAAGTCCGCGCCCTGGGGTTCCAGTTCTTCGCGAAGGAAGTCTCCGTGTCCCACGCGTACGTCCACATGGTGGACATGGGCATCCCCATCGAGGTGGGCGGCCTGACCGTGCACACCGGCGACCTGCTCCACGGCGACAAGCACGGCGTCACCAACATCCCCTTTGAGCTCGCCGACCGCATCCTCGAGATGGTCGATACCATCGCCGACTATGAGCAGAAGACCATCAGCCTCTGCCAGTCGCCCGATTTTTCGCTGGACGCGCTGAAAGAGGTGGCCAAGATCACACGACCCTACTGACCTGGTGCCATGATAACTCCAACCAAAATCCTGACCATGCTGCTGCTGGCCGGCGTCGCCGTGCTGAGTTTCGCGGCCTGCAACCTGATCACGCCGCCGCCCCTGGGGCAGCCCGAACCGGCTCCTTCACCCACGGCCGCCCAGGGTGGGTCCGGGGCAGCCCCGGCAACGGAGATCCCGCCGGCCACACCCATCACGGGCTCTTCCAACGGCGCATCGGCGCCGCCGACCCCCGACGTCGTGGTGTCGGGCGGCCGTTCCATCAAGCAATGGTCCTCTCCGCCTGCCATGACCATCGACCCGGGAGCCTCCTACACCGCGGTGCTGGAAACCGCGGCCGGGCCCATCACCATCGAACTTTTGACCTCCGATGCGCCGAACACCGTGAACAATTTCGTGTTCCTGGCACGGCAGGGCTTCTACGACAACGTCATCTTCCACCGCACCATCCCCGGGTTCATGATCCAGGGGGGCGACCCCACCGGCACGGGAACCGGCGGCCCCGGCTATCGCTTTGCCGACGAGCCGGTCAACCGTCCCTATTCGCGGGGCGTCATGGCCATGGCCAACGCGGGCCCGAACACCAACGGCAGCCAGTTCTTCCTGATGCACGCCGACTACCCGCTGCCGCCCAACTACACCATCTTCGGGCAGGCGGTGGCTGGCTTGGAGACCATCGACACCATCGCCACCGCGCCCACCAAGGACGGCGGTGAGGGTTCGTCCCCGGTGAATCCGGTGACCATTCAGTCGGTGGAGATCGTAGGCCCGTAGCCTTCCGTTAGTGATCGCGCCAGGGATGATCAGTCGGCGCGGGCCCAGGATGCAGCGCCATCGAGGAGCGCGTTATGGCTTTTGAAACCCTGCTTTACGACGAGCAGGATGGCATCGGTTACCTGACCCTCAACCGCCCGGACAAGCTCAACGCCCTGAGCCAGACCCTCATGGTCGAGTTTCGGGAGGCGCTGGAGGGCATTGAGGCCAACCCCGACGTCCGCGTGGTAATCCTGACCGGCGCCGGGCGGGCCTTCTCTGCCGGCTTCGACATCGAATCGGAGGCGGGAGGACCCGACGGCGAACCCCTTTCGGTCGACGGCCGCCGCTCCCGCCTCAAGTACAACATCGAGACCTTCCTGATGGTGTGGAACCTCAGCAAGCCGGTCATCGCCGCCGTCAACGGCTACGCCCTGGGCGGCGCCTGCGAACTGGTGCAGGTTTGCGACGTGAAGATCGCGTCGGATCAGGCCATGCTGGGCGAACCGGAGATCCGCCTCGGCTACGGCGCGCCTTTTCTGATCACCCCGTATTCGATCAACCTGGCCATGGCCAAGGAGATGATGCTCACCGGCGACATCGTTGACGCCCACGAGGCGGCACGCCTGGGCATGGTCAACCGTGTGGTGCCCCACGACGAACTCATCGCCGAGTGCGAACGGGTGGCCGGCAAGATGCGGAACATCTCCGCCATCGGGATCAAGACCACCAAGCTTTCCGTCAACCGCGCCTTGGAGTCCGCCGGGTTCCTCTCAGCCCTGAACCACAACCTGGAGCTGATGACCCAGTTCGACACGGCGGACACGCCGGAGCACGCCGAGTTCGCGCGCATCCGCGCCGAGCAGGGTCTGCGGGCGGCGCTGGCCTGGAGCCGGTCCCGCTTTCCCGACTAGCTAATTCCCGTTCTCTGAGCGTCCGTTGCCTCGCTCATTCAGACGGACGAGGGTGTCCAGCAGGGCCTGCTGGGTTGCGACATTCAGCCGGCGCTCCTCGGCGGCTTGGCGGCGCTCCTCAGCGGCCTGGCGGTGCTCCTCACGGAAGTCACTAACCAGCTGTGCAACCATCTGAATGGTTTCATCAGCCCGCTTGCGTTCGTCCGCTACCCGTTTGCGTTCATCCGCCAACTGCTGCTCGGCCTGTAGCCGCAGTTCGCGTTCCTCGTTGAGCATTCTGCGCATCATATACCTGTCGTAACCTCCTTTGAGCGCGCCCACGGCCAGCGCGGCGCCCCCGGATTGCAGCAGGATTTCAACGTTGATAAAACGGGCGATGATGCCAGGGTTGCATACCCCGTTCTCCGCTGCGGTGGTCGTGCAAGGCGCTTTGGTGAAGTGCCAAACCGTCCAAACGGCAGCCGCAGTGATGAGGGCCAAAACAATCGGGCCCGCCCAATCGGACGCGAAATCCCTGCCGCGCCGCCGGATACCATCAAGCATACGTCAGCCGCCGCGCTTCACCTCCACGTCGGCCATCTTCTCGATGAAGTGCAGAATGGCTGAATGATCGGCTTCCTGCTCGCCGTCGTTCACCAGCGAACCCAGCATCTGCTGTACCAGCGCGGTGACGGGCAGCGGCACATTGAGTTCGGTGGCCGTCTGCAGGACGTTGCGCAGGTCCTTCTGGTGCAGGCGGATGCGGAATCCGGCGCGGAAGTTGCGGTCCAGCATCATCGGCCCCTTGGCCTCCATGACCGCGCTGCCGGCCAGGCCGCCGCGGATGGCGTTGAACACCCGCTCGGGATCCACGCCGGCCTTCTGGGACAGCACCATGGCTTCGCTGAGGGCCTCGATGTTCGCCGCGACGATGATCTGGTTGGCCAGCTTGGTGATGTTGCCCGCGCCCACGTCGCCGGTGAGCACCACATTGCCGCCCATGACCTGCAGCAGGGGTTCGCAGGCGTTGAAGACGCCCTCGTCGCCGCCGACCATGATCGCCAGCGTGCCCGCGATGGCGCCGGGTTCGCCCCCGCTTACGGGAGCGTCCAGAAACTCAACACCCTTGTCGGCGCAGGCTGCCCCGATTTTCTGGGACATGGACGGAGCGATGCTGCTCATGTCGATGATTACGGAACCCGGCTCGGCTCCTTCCAGCACTCCTTCGGGCCCCAGGATCGCCCGCTCGGAATCGGCCGAGTCCGGCAGCATGGTGATGGTACGGGCGCTGCCTGCGGCCGCCCCGGACGGCGAAGACGCTGCGGTGGCTCCCTCGGTGGCCAGTTCCTCCACCGGCTCGCCGACGATGTCGTACACGTTCAGCTCATAGCCGGCCGCCATCAGGTTGCGCGCCATCGGCTTTCCCATGATCCCCAACCCAACGAATCCAATTCGCTCTGCCATTGCTCTTCCTCCGTCCTGGGTTCGCCGCACGGCGGACCCGGTTGAAATCCGGTTCTGTCCAGGTATTATACCCGCCGCGTCCCGGTGGTCGGGATGGTCACGCCGGGTCCAGCACCAGGGCCGAGTCCACCTCCACCGGGGTGTCGCCGATCGCGGTTTCCAGCACGTGCCGGAGTGTTGTGGGGGTGACCGTCGCCTGTCCGGACAGGTTCGACACGCATCGGGCGGCCCGGTCTGTCTCGATACCCGAGGCAACCAGAGCGCCGGCAGTCTCCCGCCAGGGAACGGCGTGCTCCGCTCCCAGCACCACCAGCGCCCGGCCGCCGGTATCCGGTATCGCCCTGGTATCGTGAATCCGTTCCACGGACGCGCAGACGGCATCCAGGGGCGAGATGCCGGCCAGATCCAGGGCCCGACGGTAAAAGCCGGGCGCGCCCACCGTGGCAACCGTGCCCACCGCCTGCTCCAACTGGCGGATCAGGCCGGGCGCGGATTCCGCCGGATCACCCAGCGTCACCACCATGGACCACAGGCCGGCCCGGATGTCGCGAACCAGCCGGTTGACCAACTCTTCCCGGTTGTCCGGACGCAGTTCCAGCTCCACCGCGCGTATCCACGGGCGCGCGACGGCCAGCGCTGGCTGGGTTCCGACGACATAATCGGCATTGGACAGCAGTTCCCGGGTCTGGGTGGGCACGCCCTGGCGGTCGCCGGTTCCCAACCCCGCGACGGTCACGGCCCGCTCGGCGGACCGGAACGCGGCTACGTACTTCCGTGTTTCCACCACCTGCCGGGCGTGATTGCCCTCGTGCCCGGACACCCGTTCGATCAGGTCCAGCAGGGACAGCGCCGGATAGTTGTTTTCCGGGTTGTAGGGCGTGGCCGGAAGGTCCAGTTGCTCTTCGGTCAGTCCCGATATGAGATTACGGAACCGCCGGTAGTTGGCCTCCAGCTTGGCCACGTCGGCGGCGATGCGGTCGGTGCGAGGGTCAAAAGGCGGCAGCATCTCCCGCTCGCCCGAAGCTATCTGCTCCAGCGCCTCCACGAAACTCTCGGTGAGCAGGTGTTGCATGACCTCCCAGACCGACCAGCGTGAACCGAGGAACGCCTCGGCTTCGCCCAGTCCCTCCAGCGCGTCCAGCAACGCGGCATGTCCGTCGTCCAGTCGCTGCAATGTTCGTTGTTGACGCTCGTGTGCGGACAGGGTCTCTGAACTGGAATCGGTGGGTGCGTCGTGGGAAACCATTGCAAGTCACCTTCGAGTTGCTGTGCATTTTCGCTGGCGTAGCATTATTGCACATACCTTCGTGAGTTTCGGTTGTGCAATCGGTTATCATTAATCATGCGCGGGGAGAGTGTGCTAACGGACTTTAACATCCGGGCCGGGCAGACGGTGTCGGCGCAGCGCATGGACGCCCTGCTGACCGAGCTCCGGACGCGATCGGAGAGCGCCGCCCTCTCGGCCACGCTCTATTTCCCGGGCGAGGCAGCGCGGGACCACTCCGCCATGTTGGCCCTGTCCCAGGACCGGGGCCCGGACTCCTGGATAGCGACCCTGGAACGGGCCGGCAGTCGCGTCTTGCGTTCGCCCACGGGCGTCATTGCGTTCCGCATTGGCAACGCCGGTGTGGCGGTGTTGCCCCCGTTTCCCCTGAACGACATGTGGACGGGGGACATCATTTACGACTGGCCGCTGCGCACGATGCTGTCGGCCGAGCTGACCATCGGCGTCGCGCTGGTGCGGCTGGGACGCTACGCCATCGCAGTGTACGAGGGTCAACGCCTGGCCGTGTCCAAAACCGACACCCGCTACGTGAAGGGAAAGCATCACGCCGGGGGAACCTCCCAACGCCGGTTCCAACGGGTCCGGGAAAATCAGATCCACCGTTTGTACGCGGAGGCGTCCGGCGTCCTGGACGCGCAGTGGCGGCCCTGGATGCACAAGCTCGACTACGTCGCGCTGGGCGGCGAAGGCGCCACGGTCAACGGTTTCCTCCGGGAATGCAAGACGTTGTCCCGCCTTACTCCGATAATCCTGGAGCGCCGGCTGGACGTCCGTGAGCCCAACCGCGCCGCCCTGGACGAGGTCGGGGCTATGCTGTACCAGTGCCGCCTGTACCCGCTGATCTGGCCGGACTGACATAGAATATACTGCGAAGGCGCGGCAATCGGGAGGTTGCAGATATGAGCGAAGTTAAAATCAGCGCCAGCGCCAGCGTTGACCGGCAGACGTGGGAAAAAGTGCAGGCGGTGCTGGAATGTCACTACCTCACTATCTCCGATGCGCTTTACCTGCTGATGCAGAACATAGCCGATGAAGACGATCTGCCCTTCTCCTGCATCATCCCCGGCCCGGAGACGATAGCGGCAATGGAAGAGCTGGAGAATGGATCCCTGCCCACTTTCGATAGCGTGGCCGAATTGATGGCAGACTTGAATAGCGATGAGGAGGATTAGACGAGCCAGTTCGTTCAGGCGCGACTACCGGAGAGTGGCAAGGGGCCGCTATCGTACAACCCTTGAAGCTGAATTCGAACAAGTCGTGCAACTGCTGGCAACCGACGAAGCGCTGCCTCTCCGTTACCGCGACCACTCTTTGACTGGTTATTGGGTAGGGCACCGGGACTGCCACCTCAGGTTCGACTTGGTGCTGATTTATCGTAAATTGGGAGACGAACTTCTTGAACTGGTGCGTCTCGGTTCGCATAGTGAAATCGGATTATGACGCCAGGTCGTCATTGTCGCCGGTGCTATAATTCCGGCATGACATCGGCGGAGGACCAATCCATTCCACCCGAAGCGGGGTTTCAGCGCGCCATCGGCCTGCTGGAATTCGACCAAATCCGGCTCCGCCTGGCTGAAACCACCCGCACCACCCTGGGCGGCGAGTTAGCCGCCGAACTGACCCCCTCGCCGGACCCGCGCGACATCGCCGTGCGGCAGCAGGAAACCGCCGAAGCTCGTCGCCTGCTGGATACCACCGGCGACCTGGAACTTGGCCCCGAGGAAGACCTGCGCCCGGCGGTGCAGCGCGCCCTGCTGGGCGGGGTGCTGCGCGGCGAAGAACTGCGCCATTTGGGCGCGCTGGCCGCGGCGGCCCGCTGGAACCGCAACTCCCTGGCGCGACGCGACGACCTGCCCGTCCTGGCGGCCATCGCCCAGAACCTGCCGGAACTGCCCGATCTGGAGAGCGGCGTCAACCGCGCCATTGGCCCGTCCGGCGAGGTGCTGGACGATGCCTCGCCCGAGTTGGGACGACTGCGGCGCGAATCGCGCTCCGCCTGGTCATCGCTGAACGACGTGATGCAACGGTCGCTGCGGCGGTACCAGCGCTCGGGCGTTATCCAGGAGGACATCGTCACCGAGCGCAACGGGCGCATGGTCCTGCTCATCAAGACCGAGTTCAAGGGGCAGGCGCCCGGCATCGTCCACGACGTGTCCGACAGCGGGGCGACCGTGTTCATCGAGCCCATGCCGGCCATTGACCTGGGCAACCGCTGGCGGGAGACGCGCCTGGCGGAGCAACGCGAGGAAGAACGGGTCCTGCGCCAGTTGTCGGAAATGGTGGGCCGGTACTCGGACGACATTACCCTGATGCTGAGCCTGCTGGCCCGGCTGGACCTGGCCGCGGCCAAGGGGCGGTACGCGGCGGCGTTGCGAGCCGTGTCGCCCACGCTGATGGGTCCGGACGAGACGCGACGCATGGACATTGTCGGTGCGCGACACCCGTTGCTGACCGGCGAGGTAGTGCCCACCACGATTGGTATCGCCGAGGGGCATCCGGTGTTGGTCATCACCGGTCCCAACGCGGGCGGCAAGACCGTGGCCCTGAAAACCGTCGGCCTCCTGGCCATGATGGCCCACGCGGGCCTCCAGGTGCCGGCTGACGACGCGGTGATGCCGCTGCTGGACGGCGTATACGCCGACATCGGAGATCAGCAGAGCATCTTCGAGTCCCTGTCCACCTTCAGCAGTCACATCAGCAACCTGCAGCGCATCATGGCTGTTGCCACCGCGAACTCGCTGATCTTGATCGACGAGCTTGGTTCGGCTACCGATCCCGAGGAAGGGTCGGCCCTGGCGATTGCGCTGCTGTCCCACCTCCGGGACCTGGGCGCCATGGTGGTGGCGACGACGCACCACCGGAACGTCGCGCGGCTGGCCCAGGAGGAGCCGGGCATGGTCAACGCCAGCGTCGACCTGAATCCGCGCACGCTGGAACCCACCTACCGCCTGACCCACGGGGTTCCCGGTCGCAGCTACGCCCTGACCATCGCCGCCCGGCTTGGCCTGCCGGGCGCGGTCATCGCCGGCGCGCAGTCGCACCTGGAACCGAGCCACGTGCGCACCGACCAACTGCTCCAGGAGCTGCAGGAGGAGCGGCTCACCGTATCCGAGCTGCGCCTGGAGGCGGAGCAGGCGTTGAATACGGCACGGGCCCGCGAGCAGGAGATCGCACAGCAACTGGACGCGGTGGAGGACACCAAGGCCCAACTGGTGGAGGATGCCCGACGCGAGCTGGCCGAACAGATCGTGGATCTGTCCGGGCGGATCCGTCGCGCCGAGCGGTCGCTGGAGCGTTCTGCCGTGGTCGCCGACGCCCAGGCTCGGGAGGTTGATCTGCGGGCGGAACGCGAGCGGCTGGCGGAGGCGCAGCGGGAGGTGGTGTCCCCTGATTGGGCGCCGATCCCCGTGGAGCGGCCACCGTGGTACCACGACCTGCGCGTCGGCGACCGCGTGTATATCCGCGGCGTATCCCGTCCGGTCGAAGTGGTGTCCGCGCCCGACCAGCAGCAGGAGATTGAGGTGCTCATCGGCAGCATGAAAGCCCGGCTGCCGGTGTACCAGCTGGACCGCCCGGCCGACCGGCTGCACCCGGTGGCGGAGCAGGCCGGCGTGGTCTATCGCCGACCCGAGAGCAAGCGGACGCTGAGCCCCGAGGTAAACCTGCATGGGTACAGGGTCGATGAGGCGCTGAACGTGATCGACTCGCTGCTGGACGATGCCGCATTGGAAGGCATGTCGTCGCTGAAGATCGTGCACGGCAAGGGCACCGGCGCGCTGCGGCGGGCGATCCGGGAGTACCTGTCGGGGCATCCGCTGGTGGCCGCGACGGAGCCGGGCGAGGGCGGCAACGCGGCCGGCGTGACGGTGGTGCAGCTGCGGTAAAGGACAGCTGCGCCCTTGACATCCCCGTGTGGGCTGGAATACCGTTGCGCCACAACACAAGACCCTCCAGGAGGTAATGACATGGCCCAGATTGGCGGACTTGGACACGTAGGCATCTACGCGACCGACCTGATGAAGATGCGCGATTTCTACAGCCGGGTGCTGGGACTGAAAATCGCTGACGAGGACCTGGAACAGCGTCGCATGGTCTTCATGAGTTCCGACCCCGTGGCCGAGCACCACGAGTTCGTGCTGATGGAGGGCCGCGTCACCTCCGACGACGCCAGGGTCATCCAGCAGATTTCCTTCGCGGTGCCGTCCATCCAGGATATGCGCGAGTTCAAGGAGCGCATCGACGCCGAGAACTGCACCATCGACCGGATTGTCAGCCACGGCAACGCCTTCGGCATGTACTTCTTCGATCCGGAGGGCAACCGCATCGAGCTGTACTACAAGACCGGCTTCCCGGTCCCGCAGCCTCACGGCGACCCGTTGGACCTCAGCCGCAGCGACGAAGAGCTGCTGAACGAGGCCAAGGAACTGCTGCACACCAAGCGCTAGTCGGATAACGCCGAGACATCGCCGCCGCTGCTGGGCCTTCGGCAGCGGCGGTCTTGCTATTAATCCTTCCAATGACGTTTCGTGAACCCTTGCCGGTGGATTGCCCACCGGCTGAAGCGGTGGAGATAACTGAGCTTCTCGTTGTATGTCGTATTGTGCGGCATGACCCGCCCCGGGATGCTGACTTCAGGTCGCAACGCGCTATGTTTCCCGACCGTCACTTTCCCAGTATCTCCGAGTGTCAAGCGCGCGGTCTTTCGGTCCATGACGATATCAGAGAGACGCAGTTGCTACTGAAATTGAGAAGCTTCCGCGGTTGTACAATTTGTCAAGTGAATTTGGGCCGTGGCGCCGGGCACATTCAGCGCACGGGCCGACGTTCCCATTTCACTTGGTGGCTACTGGCTGACTACGACATTTTGACTAACTGCTCGGTGGTGGCGGCATGAAAACGGCACAGCTGACCGCAACGCTTTTGTACTACGATGGCGTCCAGGTCTTTGAGGGCAAGGATGCCAATGGATCCCGCTATCTTGGCGCGTTGATTGACTCGGCCTCGGATGCGGACCGCTATCTGATAACGCGCGTATCGCCGGAACAGTTACGCGAGTTGAGAGCGGGCAGGTGCGATTTACGAGCCGTGCTGCTGGATTGCTCATACGGCGGCTGGTATCTGGCTCGCGTGAGCGACAACTTTGAGAATCCTTTTGCTCTGGAGCTTCATCAGGGCGCGTTACTGGACCATGATTATCTCCCAGAAGATGGCGTCTTGTTGTCTGATCATGGAAGCGACATTGCGGCGATGACACCGTCCGTCAATGAGGCCGTTTGAGAGGATCCGGCCGGTGGCCGAACGCAAATGCCTCGACTATCCCTCCCACAATGAGCGCACTGTCCAGCCCGGTTGCCTATGACGCATTGCCGCGGCGCTACCACCGGTGGAAGTGGCAGGTGTTGGTGTCCTTCTGCGCCTTCTACCTGTTCGTGTACACGGGGAGGTTCAATTTCTGGCCCACGTCGCCCCTGATCAAGGACGACCTGCAGCTGACCAACATCGAGATCGGCATCATCAACGCGATGCTGCTGTGGGGGTTCATGCTGGGGGACCTGGTGCACGGGCGGATGTCGGAGGCCTACGGGCTGCGGCTGTGGGTGACGCTGGGCGCCGTTTTCACCACGGTGTTCAACTGGGCAACGTCCTTCGGCACGTCGGCGTTGACCATGGCCATCCCGTGGGCGATGGCCGGGTTCGTGAACGCCGCCTGCTGGTCTCCCGCCATCAGCATGATCAGCCAGTGGTGGCCGCGCCGGGAGCGCGGTATCGCCATGGGCTTCGTGGGAACCGTGAGCGGCGGGGCAATGCTGCTGATGTGGTGGCTGAGCAGCTGGGTTGCGGCGGAGTGGGGTTGGCGGGCCGCCTTCCGCTACCCGCCGCTGATCATCATGGTGCTGGGGGTGGCCTTCTACTTCCTGACCCGGGACCGACCCCGGGACGTGGGACTGCCCGAGTACATCGAGGAGGATGAGATTTCAGCGGCGCCGGAGGCGGTGGACGACGCGAGGCTCAGGGGGTTTGGGCCATACAAGGTGCTGCTGACCAACTCGCGCTTCCAGTTGGCCTGTCACGTCAAGGGACTGGAGAACGTGGCGCGCTACGGCCTGACCACCTGGGTGCCGCTGTACTACTTCGAGGCCGGGGGGCTGGACATCACGCAGACGGTGCTGATCACCTTCCTGCTGCCGCTGGGGTACCTGATCGCACCGCCGCTATCTGGGTTCATATCGGACCGGCTGCTGGGGAGCCGGCGAAGGCCGCTGGTGATCGCGTCTTGCTTCCTGTCGGCGGCGGCCCTGGTGGCGATCGCCATCGCGCCACCCTCCAACCCCTGGCTCGGGGCGGCGCTGATGCTGTGGGGCGGCATCAGCATGGGGGTGTCGCTTCTCTCGACCATCTCCGTGGACCTGTCGGGTCGCAAGATGGCGGCCACCGGCGCCGGCGTGCTGGACGCCCACGGTTACCTCTATGCTGGCGCCCAGGCCCTGATTTTCAGCGTATTGCTGGATGTGACGGGCAGCCCGTGGCCGCTGGTGTTCCTGGCCATGGCGGCGACGCGCCTGATATCCGCCGCGATGATCAGCCGGGTGCGGGTGTAGAGGCGGCTGCCGGAGTGCTTTGCCGTCCAGCCAGCTGTAGGATGCTAGACTGATCTTAGGCCACCGCATTCACCACGAAGCCCTCAATGCGCGTCCTGAAAGGATTGGCAAGGAATATTATCAGCGAGGAGACACACGATTGAGCACCATAATATACCTGGCAAAATTCTTCGATAATGACGAGTACGCCGACCAATTTGCCAGGGGAAAGATCTACTGCAATACGTTACGGAAGTTCAAAAAGATGGAGGAGAAGCGTTTCTCCGGTCGCGCCGATAGTGATGAGGGGACAACCGCGTGGTTACAGCCGGATGAGGTAGACATCGAGATTGCCGGTATTCGTCTCACCGGTCTAGCCGCTCCGGTACAGGTGCAGATGAACTGGTTAAATGATGTCCATCTATTTTGCATGGTCGCCGGGCATACGGGCGCGTTGGATGTGCAGCGTCTTTCAACCGAAGACCTGCGGCAGGAACTTGTCATCCCTCGCGCCTGCCTGGACCTCGGTCAGTATGTTGTGCTGGTCACCAACGTGACTGAATTCATCAAGAGAATGGACGCAGGGGTCGCAAGGACGGATTACAGGTACGCACGTGGGTTGGTCAAGTACTATGACCCCCAGACGTTCCATGGTGGTTTTCGAGACATAGAAGCGGCATTTTGGAAGCAGGATCACTATAGCTACCAACGAGAATTTCGGTTTGCGTTCCAAACAGGCAGGATGGATAACCGCCCTTTGCCGATTGAGATCGGTGACATCAGCGATATCACGGCAAGGATGAACTCTTCCGATTTAGTCAATGACGACTACGTTCAGGTGATACCACGGCAGAGCGATTGAGCAAGGTATCCGAGCGAGAGTCGGCGATGGATGACTCGTACGAGTTACTCTGCTTTGGTCACATTTCTCGAACTCCGGTTTCCATCCTGTTATGGCTGAGGGATCGACACGATCGACAGAGGCCATGTTGCGCACCCTGGGACGGATTGCATACCGCTGGTACCTGATCGCCATCATTGCCGTTGTCGCGATCGTCGCCGTGCTGACGCTGTTCAGGCCGGCGACCACCGCGATCCACACCGCCGGATTTGCCGCCCAGGTGTTGCCGTCGCCGGTCAAGTTTCAACCCTGGATCACCACCGAACCGGAACGCCGGGAAATAACCTTCCGGCGGGACGACGGCACGGAGGGCCAGGCCGACGTATACGTGATACCCGACGGGAAGCGTCGTGCCGGCGTGCTGATTTTCCTGGGTGCCAACGCGGCGGGCTCAGATGACCCGGACGTGATTAACCTGGGGCAGGCGCTGGCGCGGACCGGCTTTGCGGCGATGTTCTACTGGTCGCCGACCATGGGAGAACGGGCGCAGATTGACGCCGGGGAGATTGGCAACCTCGTGGCGGCGCTGGAGCACCTGCGCGAGGAGGAGTACGTTGACCCGACGCGGATTGGGATAGCCGGGTTCTCGGTGGGGGCATCCTTCGCGCTGGTGGCGGCGGCGGACCCGCGCGTCGCCGACGACATCGCCTTCGTCAACGCGTTCGGCGGTTACTACGACACGGCCGACCTGGTGGTGCAGATCGCGGCCGGGCGGGCCATGGAGCATGGAGGCGAAAGGGTGTGGGAGGTGGACCGGCTGACCCGGCTGGTCTACAACAACATGCTCATCGATTCCATCGACGACCCGGCGCACCGGGAAACGGCCCGAGCCATCGCGGCCGGAGGCGAGCCCGACCCCAACCGTCGGGCTCCCCGGTCAACGGAGGCGGCGTTCGCCCTTCTGGCGGGCGTGGACTACATCGGGCACGCGAGATGGCGTTACGCGCAGCTCACGGAGGAGTTCCGGGCCGAGGTCGATTCCATAGCGCCGTCGCACCGCGTGGGGCAGTGGAGCGGCAACACGGCGATGCGGGTGATGCACGACGTGGGCGACCCGCTGATACCGGTGGAGGAGTCGCGGCGGTTGGTGGATGCCCTGCGGGAACAGCGGCCGGACGTGGAGGTTTACTACACCGAGACCGACATTTTCCGGCACGTGCGGCCGGATGCGGACCGGGACCTCAAGTCGCTGCTGCGGGGCGCGTTCCAACTGTTCCGCCACATGTTCCACATCGTGGCGATCGCGCGGCAGCCGGCGGGCTAATCGTTGTTGGGCGGCGTGATGCCGTGTTCCCGGAGCAGTTGTTCCAGCATGGCTGCGCGGTCCTCGGCGGTGTGCGCCCGTTCCTCAGCAGACTCGGCACGCTCTTCTGCGAATTGAGCGCGGTCCTCGGCGATCTGTCTCGCGGCTATTTCCTCCCGGAAGTTCCTCAGCCAAGTCTGGCTGACGGGATCATACATCCGCAAAATGCCATCCTGCGCAAACAAGTCCAGCCCCAGCACGGCGCTGTATCCTCGCAACGTTCCATCCTCTTGCGAGATGGTAATGGGCTCGTACTCGCCGGCTGCGTTCAGCCGCTCTCCGATCAGCACCCGCCGGGCGACCTGGCCGCGGTTGTTGTCGAAACGCCAGTACTCGGTTACCCCCATGGCGGCGTAGATGTCCCGCTTTTCGGTGGCGTCCCGACGCCAGGTGTTGGGGGAGGCGATTTCAAGCACGAAATCGGGCGGCTTGCCTTCCCGCCAGGTGAAGTAAGAAAGGCGCTCACGATCTTTAACGCCGAAAGACACCAGGACATCCGGCGCCACCTTGCGGTTGGGGTTGTTCATCTCGCAATAGACGAATATATCGGCTGAAACGTACACGTCCGGGCGGTCGGCGTAGTGTTGGATCAGGGACTCGCTGACGTCGATCATGACGCGGCGTTGGCGATCGTCTTCGGCCATGGGTTCATCATCCGAGTCGGGGTAGAAGATGTTGGGATCTTCTTCCGGGACGCGGGGAGTGTCGTAGTCCAATCCAAAGGGCTGAGTAACCATGATCGTTACGCTCCCAGAGGGTAGTCTCATCAATTGCGGTTCTTCAGGCGCTCGAGCTGCTGGACGGTGCCGGGCAGTTTCCAGTCGACGTACAGCAGGACGTGTTCCTTGATGGCCTCTTCGTGGACGCGGCAGGAGAAGCAGGCGCGGTCGATGCAGAGGCCGTGACGGGGCCGGAGAGCCTCGCGGAGGGAGGTCAGTTGCTCGGCGAGGTCGGCATCGATGGGTTGGCCCTGCTGAGCGCGCAGCAACAGGACGTCCATCTGCTCGGCCAGGCGCTCCAGCAATTCGTTGTAGCGCTGGAGGCCCTGTTCAACGAAGTTGCGCGGTTCCGTGGCCGTAAAATAGGGGATCATCTGCATGTCGGGGACGTCAGCCATGGTGCACCTGCATCTGCGCGCGAGACCGCCAGCGTGTTTCGGGTACTGTATCACACGGCCCGCTGCCGGCCGCCGCCTGGCGAACCGCGAACTCGCCCCTATGGTTGGGGATCGGCTACTTGCGAGGGCGGCTGGTTGTCGGCGGCGAGGGCGGCTTCCATGGCGGCGATGGCGACCTGGATCTGGTCCTCGTCGGGCTGTCGGGTGGTGATCAGCTGGAGGGCGAGGCCGGGTGCGGCCAGGGCCTTGCCGAACCAGGCCCGGCGGTGAGCGCCGGCGAACCGAATGATCTCGTAGCTCACGGCGGCCACCACGGGGATCAGCGCGATACGCGACAGGATGCGCCATTCCAGGTCGGGGCGGCCCAGCAGCGCGAACACCAGCACCGAGACCACGGCCACGGTGAGGAGGAACGCGGTGCCGCAACGGGGATGGGGCGTGGGGTGACGGCGGACGTTGTCTACGGTGAGCTCCTGGCCGGCCTCGTAGGTGTGGACGGCCATGTGCTCGGCGCCGTGGTAGGCGTAGACGCGGCGGATGTCCTTCATCGCGGAGATGCCGGCCACGTAGGCCACCAGGATGATCAGCCGGATGACGCCCTCGATGAGATTGCTGACCACCGAGGATTCGAGGAAGGGGTCGATGAGGCGAACGGCCAGCAGAGGCAGTACGAGGAAGATGCCGATGCCCAGGGCCAGGGCGATGGCCATGGTCACTCCCATGGTCCACTTGCTGGCGGCGGAGTCGCTGCCATCGGGGGAATCGGCCTCGCCGGCGGCGATAATGGCGGATCGCTGCAGGGACTTCATGCCGTACCACAGGGTTTCGGCGAGGATCAGGACGCCGCGCACCATGGGAACGCGCCGGACGCGTCCGGAGAAACGAGTGCTGACGGGCTCGGTGTCGCAGAAGATGTCGCCGTCGGGCCGGCGCACGGCCAGGCTGTAGTGGCGCACGCCGCGGATCATGACCCCTTCGATCACCGCCTGGCCGCCGTACAAGGGCCGAGCGGACTGGGGACCGGCGGGCTGGGCGTCTGTGGAGGATCTAGCCATCCAGCTTGTGCCACGCTTCGCGGAACGCAGTCTCGGCGAAGGCGTCGGGCTGCAGCCACAGGGCTCCGCCGAACTCCTCATCCAGTCGCCCCGGGTCGCGGACGTCATCCCGGGAGAGGAGGTAGGTTACAGGGAGATCCGCCAGGATCTCGGTGCTGATGACCAGGTACTCCCAGTCCCAGTCCAGGCCGTCGGCGTCGTAGAAACGCACGGCCTGGCTGTGCTCCTGGGAGTGGAACTTGAGGCGCACCTCGCGGTCCTGTTCGGGTATCCCGGCGATCACCTCGTCCTCGTTGGGGCTCCGACGCGCGATGAAACACTGCCAGCCGTGCTCGGCCAGGCGTTCCGCCAGATAGATGCGTCCGTACTCGCGGACGGTTTTGGGCACGTAGCGCGGCATGTGGATCCCTCCCGGACTGGCGAGAGCGGGCTCGGTGGGCGCACCCCTGGCAGAGGTGTGGTTGGTGGTTACGGGAGGTGGGGCAATAGCAAAACGGGAGCCGGTTCAGGCTCCCGCTGCGTGGTCGTATTGAGGGGCTGGCTAACCGTCAAGGTTGAAGCGGCGGCTGAACCGTTCGATGCGACCCTGGGTGTCAACGATGCGCTGCTCGCCGGTGTAGAAGGGGTGGCATTTGCCACAGATCTCCACGCGCATGGCGGGCCTGGTGGCGCCGGTCTCGAAGACGTTCCCGCAGGAGCAGGTGACGGTGGCCTTGAAATACTGGGGATGAATATCGGCTTTCATGGTGTTGCCTCTATGCCGCGGCGGCCAGGGCCGGCTCAACCGGGTACACGCTGACCCGGCGCTTGCCCTTGGATTTCCACTCGTAGGTTACCTGGCCGTCGATCTTGGCGAACAGGGTGTGGTCCTTGCCCACGCCGACGTTGGTGCCGGGATGGATGCGGGTGCCGCGCTGGCGGACGATGATGGAGCCGCCGGTGACCCGCTCGCCTCCGTACTTCTTGACGCCGAGTCGCTTTGCGTTGCTGTCGCGGCCGTTGTTGGTGCTGCCGCCGGCCTTCTTGTGGGCCATGTCGCTATTCTCCTGTCTCGGGTTCGGCTGCGGCCTGGGGTTCGTCAGCTCAGGGCGCGTTTCCGGTGTCGATGTCCTGGATGCGGATCCGAGTGTAGTTCTGCCGATGCCCCTTCTTACGGCGGTACCGGGTCTTGGCCTTGTACTTGTAGACGATGATCTTGCGGTCCTTGTAGTGGGACTGGACCTCGGCGATGACCCGTGCGCCTTCCACGGTGGGGGCGCCGAAGCGCATCTGGCCGTCCCGGGAGACGGCGAGCACCTGGTCGAGGGCGGTGGTGCTGCCCTCCTCGGCTTCCAGCAGTTCGACGTCCAGCACGTCGCCGGGCGAGACGCGGTACTGTTTGCCGCCGGTTTTAACGATTGCGTAATCCATTTCGGTAATCTCCCAAACGGCCTACTATTGTAGGTTTGGGGATTTGGCGGTGTCAAGGATGAGTAAGTTGCGCGGGAAGCCGGTTTGGCGGGATCGGGTAAATCTGCATGGATGCACAGGATAATTTGTACCTGTCCAAATCAAAAGCAGCCTTCAGGGTCAAGACCAAAGTGACGAGGCCATGTTGGAAAACGCCAGCATTGGCCAGGGTCTCACGCGTATCCGGTTTGGTTGGGGTGGATGGCGAGGAGGTGATCGGGTGGGTCGGGAGTGGCGAGGTAGTATTCGTAACCCGGGTGCAGGATGCCCAACTTGCCTCGGGAGCGTATTTGGCGTGGGAAGGTTGGCGACGCCCGCATGCCCGCCAATATCAGCAGGCAGCAGCAGAGCCACCAGTAACCGTTGCAGCCGGTCGGTGGTGGTCACCGTGCTCCGATTGAGCCTGAAGCGTTGCTTGCCGTCCTTGAAGTACTGCTCCGGCTGCATCCTTTTGCGATACATGCGCACCGCCTGGGCGAGGGTCGGCCAGGCAGGTGGCCAGATACCAGAGCCTGCCCCGTACCTGATACGGGGGCTCCCGATGGCCGCGGGCCCGATAGAGCACCAGATTGATGATCACCGCGCCATCTGAGCGGTAGAGAGTTTGCGGCCAGAAGTCGATGCGGCCTTTGCGCAGCCGATAGCCCCGCGATAGTCAGAGCTCTGGACCACCACGTCGCCCCTGAGGCGGATCACGTAGTCCACGGGGTAGCCGGTGTGGTTGGGCGTTTCCTACAGGAACTGGACCAATCTGGCCCGTACGCAACCGCGGTCAGCCAGCAGCAGGGGTTGGATCTTCACGCCGAGCTTATCGTGGACAATTTTATCCAGCCCATGGCAGAGATGAAATATCACCGGGTTTTGGTCAATGTACGCAAATACAACCGCCAATACAATAACTTCCAAACTTATTCGCTGCTATTCGTAGACTCGTTGCGCCGACTTGCGAGATATAAGATGCGATTGGATAAGGTCAGGCGGTCCAGGCGTGGTTGAAATACTACTTGAAGACGGAGACAGTAATTGGAGGCCGGCGGCTGTTTGCCAATTGCGACGGCGAGGTAACACAGGCGGGGGCACAGCGATTGCGCCCCCGCTTCTTTGCGTCCGGGTGTCGCTGACGGCTACACGGCTACCGCTTCCTCATAGGTTACGTGTCCGACCTGGTCCTGGGGGAAGATCTCCCAGTCCAGCATCCAGCGGTGGGTGCGGTCGAACATCTCTTTCGTGTAGGGCTCGAAGACGAGGCGCTCGCCGATGCCGGCGCGGCGGTGGTCGAACAGCGGGTGGTATTGCTCGGGCAGTTCGTTCAGGAAATAGTGCTGGTAGCGCTCCTTGGCGGCGTCGATCTCGCGCTGGGCGCGCTGCAGGGCGTTGAAGTAGGCCCGGAGCTGGTCGTCGGTGGCGTCGCCGTTGATGAGGAACCCGATCATGAAACTGGTGTCGACCAGCTTGCGGAAGCCCTGCTGCTCCAGGACGTAGCCGGGGGCGCCGAAGACGTTGGCGGCCGGCACGCGGCGGTCGAGGGCCAACTGCATCCGGTCCAGGGGGCCGCCGACGAACTGGAGGCTGATCCGGTCGCGGGGCAGGATGCTCTCCAGGGCCTGCAGGGCAGAGAAGTGGCTACCCGAATGCCAGCCGACGGCGACCTCCACGCCGGCCAGGTCCTCGGGGGTCTGCAACGGCGACTCGGGGGCGACCCAGATGCCGCTGGGTGTTACGGAGTAGGCGTGGCCCCACATGCGGCCGTGGGCGGCGCTGGCGGCCATGCCCACCGCCCAGTGGCAGGCGGAGCTGATCTCGCAGGCGCGGCCGGCCTCCATGGACTCGAAGGCGCCGCGCTTGATCTCCATGGGTGCATCCTCGGCGGAGTCGACCGACGGGTTGAGGGTCTCGTCGGGGCGGTTGGAGGCGACGAACTCGTAGTCGAGGCCCTCCTCGGCGAAGTAGCCCTTCTCTTCGGCGACCCATTCCTGGAGCCGGCCGTGGGGGACGATACGGAACTTGGACATCTCGGGCCTCCGCTGCTGGCGATTTCGTAACGGGATTATCACCGATGCCCGCCCTTGTTTCAACCTGGCGTTGGCAATATGATGACGCCGAAACACGGTAAACGAGACAAGGCGGTAACGAATGGTCAAGTATTCTTTCCGGTTGCCCAACGCGGACTACCTGGGCTTTGAGGCTTCGGCGCAGGGCATCCTGGACACGGCGATCAAGGCGGAGGAACTGGGCTTCGACGCGGTGTTCGTCAACGACCACGTGATCGTGGACGACGGGGCGCGGAGCGAGCCGTGGCGGCAGGTGTACGATCCGCTGATGTCGCTGGCCTACGTGGCGTCGCGCACGTCGCAGATCAAGCTTGGCACGTCGGTGCTGATAATGCCGTACCGCAACCCGGTGGTGACGGCGAAGATGGTGGCGACGCTGGACCAGATGTCCAACGGGCGGGCCATCGTGGGCGTGGGCTCCGGCTGGAACGAGACCGAGTACGCCGCGCTGGACGTGCCCCACCGGGAGCGGGGAGCGCGCACCAACGAGTACCTGCGCCTGTGGAAGGCGTGCTGGGAACCGGACCCCGTGTCGTTCAGCGGGCGGTTCTTCTCCTTCGACGGGCTGTACACCAGCCCCAAGCAGGTGCAGCAGCCGCACCCGCCCATCTGGATCGGCGGCTCCAGCCACGCGTCGCTGCGGCGGGCGGCGCGGTTCGCGCAGGTGTGGCAGCCGACGCCCACGCCGCTGCCGGCCCTGGTGAGCAACTGGCAGTACCTGAACGACGTGTCCGCCGAGATCGGAAGGGAGGAGCCGCCCCGGGTGCGCATGAGCTTCCGGGTGAACATCAGCAGCATCTCGGGTTATTCCGTATCGAACGGCGACCGGCCGACGGGCTACGGGACCACCGAGCAGATCGTGTCGGACATCAACCGATACCGGCAGGAGGCGGGGCTGGACGAGTTCCAGATCAACTGCCACGACTGCGGAGACCTGCAACAACTGCTGGACACCATGGACGCGCTGGTGCAGGACGTGTTCCCCAAGGTGGACGAATAGGCCGGAGTCGCCATGATCGGATTTCCCTACGAGCGAGAGGAGAAGCGTCGCGTCCTGATGGATGCGGTGGAGAGCGTGCGGGCCACGCTGGAGGCTGGGGCCGAGGAGTCAGAGCGCATCGGGACACTGGCGCCGGCGTCGGTGGACGCGCTGTACGAGTCGGGGCTGCTGCGGCTGAAGATGCCCCACGCGCTGGGCGGCGCGGAGGCCGACCTGGTGACACAGCTGGACGTGCTGGAAGCGGTGAGCCGCATCGATCCGGCCTCGGGCTGGTGCCTGATGATCGGGGCAGCCAGCGTGGGCAGCCTGGCCGCATTCCTGCCGGACGAATCAATCGAGGAAATATTCGTGGGCGGGAAGCCTCCCAAAACGGCGGGTGCGGCCGCGCCTTCCGCAACCGCGACACCGGTGGAAGGGGGATACCGGGTCAACGGGCACTGGAGGTTTGGCAGCGGGATCATGCACGCCGAGTGGGTCTCGGCCGGCGCGCGCGTGACCGGCGATCTCGACGGCTATCCGAGACAGGTGCGGATGGCGATGCCCAAGCACAAGGTGAAGGTGCATGACAACTGGCAGGTCATGGGCCTGCGCGGCACCGGAAGCTGCGACTTCTCGGTGGAGGACCTGTTCGTGCCGGACGGGTTCGCATGGGACTCGACGCTGACCGAACCGCTCCGAGGCGGCGCGCTGTACCGGCTGGGCCGGCCGGCCTTTGTGACCAACGAGCACTCGGCCTTCGCGCTGGGAGTGGCGCGACGGGCGCTGGACGCGGTGACCGAGGCGGCGGCGTCCAAGACCCGTGGGTACAACTCGGTGAACCTGGTGGCGAACCGGGCGACGTTCCAGCGGGCGCTGGGCGAGTGCGACCTGCGGCTGCGGGCGGCGCGGTCGCTGAACGTCGAGATCCTGGAGGAGGCGTGGCGGTCGGTCTGCGCCGGCCACACGCCGCCACCGCCGCTGCAGGCCCAGATGCGCAGCTGCGCCACCTACACCACCGACGTGGCGGCGGACGTGACGGCCCAGGCTTTCCGCTACGGCGGCGGCGAGGTGCTGTTCACGCCCAACATCCTGCAGCAGTGCCTGCGGGACATCAACGCGGCCGCCCAGCACCAGATGGTGAGTGACACGGCCTACGAGAACCACGGTCAGTTCCTGCTGGGGCTGCCGGATGCCAGGGTGATGGAATAGCGGAGTTCGCGCGTTTCCGGATTGCGTCGAGAAGATGTCAGAAACAGGATTTCCAAGATTGGAGGATTATCAGGATTGGAGCCGTTCTGTGCTGGAGGTCTTCCAATCCTGTCAAATCATGAAATCCCGTAAATACTCCTTCTGACGATTTACGAATCGGGTATACGTGAGAAAAGCGGAGGTGTTGAGATGGCCACCTATCTGTACGTATCGCTGCAAGGGGACGACGTAATCGCCCGCTACGACCTGGATCCGGCCACGGGCGGGCTGGCGAACCGGACCGAGTTTCCGCTGGCGGGCATGCCGGCGCCGATGGCAACGGATCCCGGGAAGCGCTTCCTGTTTGTGGGAAGGCGCCGGGCCGGCGAGTACGGGCTGACGTCGTTCAGCATTGATGGCGGCAGCGGCGACCTGGCGCGGATCAACGACGTGAACCTGGGCGGGAACCCGGTGCATATTTCGGTGGACCGCACCGGGAAATACCTGCTGTCGGCCTACTACTACCAGGCGCGGGTGGGCGTACACGGCTTCGGCGACGACGGCAGGCTGGACCCCACGCCCATCGAGTGGCGGGAGACGGGCATCGGCGCGCACTACATACAGACCGACGCGTCCAACCGCTACGCCTTCGTGCCGCACATCGCCGAAGGCTCGCAGACCGGCCCCAACGCCATCTTCCAGTTCCGGTTCGACGAGGCGACGGGTCGGCTGACCCCCAACACACCGGACCGGGCGAACCCCACGTCGCCGGAGGGGCCGCGGCACGTCTGCTTCAACCCCAACCTGGACGTGGTGTATTCGTCCAACGAGCAGGGTTGCAGCGTCACCGCATACCGATTCGACGCGGACGCGGGCACGCTGTCGCCGTTCCAGACCGTGCCGACGCTGCCGGAGGATTTCACCGAGCGCAACACCTGCTCGCAGATCCAGATCACGCCGTCGGGTCGGTTCCTGTACGCGCCCAACCGGGGACACAACAGCGTGGCCGGCTTCGCGGTGGACGGGGACGACGGCAGCCTGACCGCCATCGGTAGAGTGGCGACGGAGGCGGTGCCGCGGGCCTTCAGCCTGGACACCACGGGCAACTACCTGTACGCGTCGGGTCTGGACACGGGCCGGCTGGCGTCTTACCGGGTGAACCAGGACAGCGGAGAACTGGAGCCGCTGGATGTGTACGACATCGGCCGGGAGCCGATGTGGGTGCTGACCATCGACCTGTGACGGCGCATGGCCGGCCGACGCGGGCTGGTGGTAGTATGGAAGGGCGGCCGGCGCGGTCGCCGCTGGTCCATAGGGGCTCGGCGTGGGGGCTTAGCTCAGTGGGAGAGCACCTGCTTTGCAAGCAGGGGGTCACGGGTTCGAATCCCGTAGCCTCCACCATTTGCCGTGACTTTGCAGCAACCCTAAGTTTCCAGATCCACTTTCCTCAGACCGCCATTCTTCAGAACCCGATATACGAAAGGGCGCGGCGTGGTAGCGACGGCTTCGATCATCCTATCGTACGCGCTCAGAAAGCACCGCATTTTTTCGTGGCCAGGCTGGTCACCTCCCCACAGATAGAAGCAGGCTATCCCGTAATCCTGGATAGCCTGCCTCTCCAAGGGACGTGTGTGGTGATGACGATCATGTCCAATTACGATCCATCCCCGACTGCCTACTTCAGCCATCCACAGATCATCTTCGGCTGCTTGGGCAAAGTGCTCTTGATGGATCTCCACGCGCGTGGGCAGAGCCAGACCCCGCAACCGCCGGGGAAGGAAAATACCGACATCCCTATCGAAGAAAAAGACCGGATCATTACTGTCAGAGGGTTGGATAATATCGGCGGCAGTCATTCAGCTCGCCGCCGACAACTCATCATCACGAACCCCTTCGAACCGCAGCCCGTGAAGCACATCGTCTCCAGCCAGGCCATAGTCGGCTTGAATGTTTTGAACAGTTTCCCCCGCGTCCCAACGACCCTTCAATATCCAAGTAGGGACGCCGTGGACAGCGGGCACACCAAATGAGACCCGCGGGTCAATAGAAACGGGGATGTTCCTGTTTAGCAGATGCCAAACCAGGGCGATATCATGCTGATAATCGAATTGTTCAAAGCGTTCCGCGACCACTTCCTCCCAGCCCACCTGCCCGTCAAGGTCCGCAGCCACAAGCTTACCGACCTCCGCATTCCCCTCCAACTCGCGCATTTCGAGCATCAGATGAAAGCCCTCTGTTTTCCATGCATACTGGGCAAACGGATACTCTGAGTTCAGCGCGTGAGCCGCAAAGGCGCGGGCTTTGCGAATTTTTTGCAGGGACAGACCCAATTTCCGAAACGTAGCTACGAACGCGACTTCGATCAGATCGTAGTAAGACAAAGGACGACCAGCCTCACGGCCGGGCAGCGCCGCCGGGCGGCTCAAAATACCCTTATGCCAGTATCCCACCGTGCGAGTAGGGATGCCGGCGTACCTGGCAGCATCCCGGACTCGATAAGACGGGAGAGTTAAGCGATGACGCCAGCCAGCGGCGCTTTGTAAATCATGTGCGGTGGCCATCTCCCCAGCCTCATTATTCGGGTCGAGTTACAACATACTCCGCACGAGGATATTTTGGCAAACGCGCCCATTGAGGGATAACCTAATCCCCGGTGAGGGGCAGATTGTTCGACTCGTATGCGATCGCCAACGAGTCCGCCAATAACCTTCATGGGCCTTGGGTCAATCCCGTCAGATTCCGCGCTCCTGCTCGGTAATTGGTGCAAGTACGGATCTCAGGCCTATGGTCTTCACGGGACACAATCTGCGCAAGGTGTTAGGCTACGGGCGATTTGCCGCCACGGCGTCGCGCTCAACCAGTCACGTGACTTGAGCAGCCGCCCGGTTTACGCTTCAATCACGACACTTACCAATCGACAAGTAACTGCAAGCAACGCATATTTACCGCAGGAGGCCAGAGCATGAGGTACGACTATATCGTTGTCGGCGGGGGTTCCGCCGGGTGCACCATCGCCAGCCGGCTGTCGGAGGACCCGGAGCGGTCCGTGCTGCTGCTGGAGGCGGGGCCGGACTATCCGGTCTTTGAGCAGTTGCCCGACGACCTGAAGCTTGGCAACAACGTGTGGCTGTCGGCCTACGGGCCGCACAACTGGGGCTACACGGCCCGGATCACCGAGGAACAGGACAACCTGACGATCCCGCGGGGCAAGGCCACCGGCGGGTCCAGCGCGGTGAACGGGCAGGTGCTGTTCCGGGGCATCCCCGAGGACTACGACCGCTGGGCCGAGTGGGGCAACGACGAGTGGAGCTTCACCCGGTGCCTGCCCTACTTCAACAAGCTGGAGACCGACCTGGACTTCGGCGGCGACGACTTCCACGGCTCCGACGGGCCGGTACCGGTGCGCCGCGCTCCCCGCAGCGAGTGGCTGCCCCACGCCGTGGCCTTCGAGCGGGCCTGCCTGGACGAGGGCTTCCCCCAGGACGAGGACCAGAACCACCCCGAGTCCACCGGCGTTTCGCCCCGGGCGCGCAACACCATCGACGGCGTGCGCATGAGCATGGCGATCAACTACCTGGACATCGCGCGGCACCGCCTGAACCTGACCATCCGGGGCGGCGTGACGGCGCGGCGGATCATCTTCGACGGAAACCGGGCCATAGGCATCGAAGCCGAGAGCGGCGGCGAGGTCTTCACGGTGGAGGGCGGCGAGATCATCGTCAGCAGCGGGGCCGTGGCGTCGCCGCAACTGCTCATGCTCTCGGGCGTGGGGCCGGCGGAGCACCTGCGCAGCATGGGCATCCCGGTGGTGCACGACTCGCCGGGGGTGGGCAAGAACCTGCGCGACCATCCGGCGGCGTCGGTGCTGTACCGGGGCAAGGGCGAGAAGCCCGACGTGCAGGCGCCGGTGATCCAGGTGGGGCTGCGCTACACGGTGGAGGGCTCCGACCTGCGCAACGACATGCAGCTGAGCCCCAACCTGATGACCAGCGAGCACCGGCCGGCCCACGTCGCCATCGACGAGGACCTGAACTACCTCGGCATGGGCGCGAGCCTGCAGCTGGCGCTGGGCCAGGGCGAGCTGACCCTGCAGTCCACCGACCCCCACGTGCAGCCGTTCCTGAACTACAACTACTACCAGGAACCGGAGGACCTGCGCCGGATGCGGGAGGCGATACGGCTGGGCGTCCGGATGGCGGAACGGCCACCCTTCTCCGACCTGATCGAGGAACGGATTATGCCCACCGACGAGGAACTGGCGTCGGACGAGCTGCTGGACGACTGGCTGCGCAAGAACTCGGGGACGTCGCACCACATCTCGGGCACCTGCAAGATGGGGCCGGACTCGGATCCGTTGGCGGTGGTGGACCAGCACCTGAAGGTGAAGGGCATCGATGGCCTGCGGGTGGCCGACGCGTCGATCATGCCAGACTGCATCCGGGCCAACACCAATGCCACGACGATCATGATCGGCGAGAAGGTGTCGGACTACATCAAGGAAGGGCGGTAGTCTCCGAACTCCCGCTTCCGGGCGCGTGAATTTCAGAAGCAGGCTTTCCAGGATTTGAGGATTTTCAGGATTTGGCCGACTGTCGCATCAACCAGTTCAATCCTGCCAATCCGTCAATCCGGCGAATCCTGCTTCTGACCACACGGGGAGGTTCACAGCAATGGAAGTCCAATGGATGAACCACACCGGGTTCGTGGTCAGCGACATGGAACGCTCGCTGGCGTTCTACCGCGACCTGTTGGGCCTGAGCATCGAGCGCGACCAGGTGCTGGAGGGCGATTTCATTTCGGAGGTCGTGGGGTATCCCGACGCGCGGCTGCACATCGTGTACCTGGGCGCCGGGGACCTGCGCCACTCGGTGGAGCTGATCCAGTACCTGAACCCACCGGGCGACACGGTCGCGCTGCCCCAGCGCCACCAGGTGGGGGCAACTCACCTGGGCATCATCGTGGACGATCTGGACGCGTTTTACGCCGACCTCAGCGCCCGGGGCGTGCGGTTCGTCAGCCCGCCGGCGACCCGGCCCAACCCGGTGTATCCGGCGGCCAGCAAGGGGTGCTACATGGAGGACCCCGACGGGAATTGGCTGGAGCTGCTGGAGCGCGGGCCGGCGCCGCCCGACGCGACCTCGGTGTGAACGCCGGGGCGACGGCTGGCTGAAACTGAACTCGGCAGCAAAAGGGGGTCCGTTTCATGCGTGCCCGCTTTCGCCAATGGTCGGAAGCAAGATTTTCATGATTTAGGGATTATCAGGATTGGAACCGTTTGTGATGGAGATAACCCAATCCTGTCAAATCATAAAATCCCGTAAATCCTGATTCTGACGCTCCCCCGCCGCAAACCGTGTACGCATGAGGGCGCCCCGTGGAGTGGACATGACCACCGTCATCGCCAACGCAACCATTGTCACCGGCAACGCCGGTCGGGACGTTCTGCATGACGCTGCCATCGCCATTGCGGAGGACCGAATCGCGGCCATCGGGCCGACGGACGACGTGCGGCCGGCGCATCCCGACGCCGAGGTGGTGGACGGGCGGGGCAAGGCGGTGTTTCCCGGATTGATCAACTGCCACACCCACCTGCTGGCCACGGGCGACCGGGGGATACTGGAGGACTTCGGGTTCCCGACCCGGCTGACCTTCCCGGTGTCGGCGCGGGGACTGCTGACCGATGAGGAACGCCGGATCCTGGCCCTGCTGGGAGTGCTGGAGTCGATCCGCAGCGGGGTCACCTGCCTGCTGGAAATCTCGTCCAACGTGGCCGGCTACGCGCCCGACCTGGCCGCCACGGGGCTGCGACTCGTCCTGTCGGAGAACATCAACGACGTGGACGAGGCCCAGGTTCGGGAGGGTGTCTTTCGGTTCGACGAGGCCCGGGCCGACGCCGGCCTGCAGCGCAGCGCCGACCTGGTGGACGCGTGGCACGGCCGCGAAAACGGGCGGGTCAGCTGCTTCCTGGCTCCCCACGCGCCGGAGACGTGCTCGCCGGACCTGCTGCGCCGGGCGCGGGAGATGGCCGAGCGCCTCGGCGTCCGGTACACGATCCACCTGTCGCAGAGCCGCGAGGAGATCGAGGCCGTCATGCGGGTCCGTGGCGTGCCGCCGACCCATTATCTGTTCGCCAGCGGTTTCCTGGGGCCGGGCCTGCTGGCCGCCCACTGCCGGTACGTCAATCCCGCCGAGATCGCGCTGCTGGGCCAGACGGGGGTCAAGGTCACGAACAACGCCGCCATCGCCGCGCGGCGGGGGGCTGCCGCGCCGGTGCGGGAGTTGCAGGCGGCCGGATGCGTCATCGGCATGGGCACGGACAACATGGCCGAGGACATGGTGGAGGTGATGCGGGCCGGGCTGTTCCTGGAGCGAGTGCGCCGCAACGACGAGGTCTGGCCCCAGCCCGAGGACGTGCTGGATTGGGCCACGGCAGGTGGAGCCAGGGCGCTGGGGATGCAGGACATCACCGGGAGCCTGGAGGTGGGCAAGAAAGCAGATCTGTTCGTGGCGGACCTGATGCGGCCCCACCTGGTGCCCAGCCTGCGGCCGGTGTCCGCCTTCGTGCACAACGGGCAGCCGGGCGACATCACGTCGGTGATGGTCGACGGCGCGTGGGTCATGCGCGACGGCAAAGTGCTGACCATCGACGAGGAGGACGTGGTGCGCCGGGCGGAGGCGGTGGGACACGCGTCGTGGCGCCGGTTGCTGGACCGCTACCCCAACGTGCCGTTCCCCATCAACATTCCGCCGCCCATCTCCTGAAACCGTCGACACCACCGGTTGCGTGGAACCGGCGCCGTTTCGCAGTGCGGTTAGGGCAGCTGCCGGACGCGGCCGAGGACGGCCACGAAAACCAGGCCCAACGTGATGCCCAGGACCCCGATGATGGTCATGGCCATTGACGGGGTGGTGACGTCGGAGAGGATGCCGACGCCAAGGCTCGCGACGACGAGAAAGCCCCGGTCGATGCTCTGCAGGCTGGTTAGGCGGCCCCGCAGGCTGTCCGGGGCCAACGTTTGTATCAGGGTGCCGCGAGTGGTGCGAAAGAAGGACTGGCTGAAGGCCATGGCGGCGATGACCACGAAGGCCAGGGCCATCCACTTGGAGAAGGAAAACAGGACCAGCATCAGGGAACTGACAATGGCGGCGGCGAGCACCAGCCGGCCCTTGGGGAAGATGAAGCCGAAGGACGCGATAAACAGCGCCGCCATCAGGCCGCCCACGCCCGTGATCGACAGGAGATAGCCGCCCACGTCAGCGTCGCGCTGCAGCACCTCGGTGGTGAACACCGGGAACAGGAACCAGGCCGGCTGGAGGATGATGTTGGGAATGACCGATAGCACCATCAGCTGGAAGAAGGCGCGCTCGCCGCTCCAGACGTAGCGCAGTCCCTCGACCATGTTGGCCAACGCGGAGCCGCGCTGGCGGGCGTTGCCGGGGCGGTGGAAGGGCGTGCGCAGCGGGATGATCATTGCCACGTTGGCCAGGTACAACGCGGACTCGATGGTGAAGTTCCAGAAGTAGCCAAGGGTAAAGATGAGGATGCCGCCCACGAACGGGCCGACGATGCGGGTTCCGGTGATGGTGAGAACGTTGGTGGCCAGGGCGTTTCCCAGCATGTCGCGCGGCACGGTGCCGGCGATGAGCGACTGGCGCATCGGCTGGGTCATGGAGCGACAGGCGCCGGCCAGGATCACATACAGGTAGGCGTGCCAGACTTCCACGCGGCCGGACAGCACCAGCAGGGCGAAACTCAGGGACAGGGCAGCCATCGCCAGTTGCAGGATGATGACCAGGCGGCGGCGGTCGAACCGGTCGCTGAGGACGCCGCCCCAGGGTCCCACCACCAGACCGGGCAGGGTGTTGATGCCTCCCACGGTGACCACCAGCAGGCCGGCGACGGTGGAGCCCTCGGACAGGTCGCGGACCAGCCAGCCCACGCTCAACAGCTGGATCCACTGGGCGTTGTTGGCGAAGAAATTGCCGCACCACAGCAGCCTGAAGTTGCGGTACGCCATCCAGGTGTCCAGCGTGTGCAACCGGGGGAGTGCAGATCCGCGCAAAATCGCTCCTCCATGAGCGTCGGGCCGGTTGACAGGTGTCGTCGCGGCAGGGTAATCGGCCGGCTATTCTGAGGTGTTCAATCGGGACTGTCAATGCTAATCCGTCAATATTATTCGAAACGGCAACGCTATTGTCCAGCCCAAGGCGGCGAGCGCGAACCGGCGGGCGGACCGCGTGGTCGGCGACAACGCAACGACGACGGCGTTACGCGACGTTTACACGGACGCAACTTCGAGGTCATAAACTCGCAATTTACCGGCAACACCGTGGGACTAACGTATTTGGCATCGATACCGGCGGCCTGCCGCTGACGAAACACTCCAGAGGAGGAAACACCCACGATGTCTCTAACCGGTTTAGCCAAACTGCCTGTACTGATGCGGTTCGCGCTCATTGGCGTGGCCGCCGTTCTCATGCCCCTGATGCTGGCCGCCTGCGGTTCCGAGCCGCCTCCTGCGCCGGCCGCAACCGCTGCCCCTGCTGCCAGCGCAGCCTCCCAGCCGGCCAACCCGCCCGCCGCCAAGGCCGACACCATCAAGGTGGGCATCCTGCACTCCCTGTCCGGCACCATGTCCATCAGCGAGACCGCGGTACATGACGCCGAACTGCTGGCCATCGAGGAGATCAACGCCAGCGGCGGCGTGATGGGCAAGCAGATCGAGGTCGTTATCGAGGACGGCGCGTCCGACTGGCCGACCTTTGCCGAGAAGGCGCGCAAGCTGCTCCAGGAGGACGAGGTGTCCGTGGTCTTCGGCGGATGGACCAGCGCCAGCCGAAAGGCGATGCTCCCGGTGTTCGAGGCCAACAACGGGCTGCTGTTCTACCCGGTGCAGTACGAGGGCCTGGAGACGTCGCCCAACATCTTCTACACCGGGGCTACGACCAACCAGCAGATCGTGCCGGCCATCGAGTACCTGCTGAGCGAGGGCAAGACCAAGTTCTACCTGCTGGGCTCGGACTACGTGTTCCCGCGCACGTCGAACCTGATCATCAACAAGCAACTGGCCGCCGCCGGTCTTGAGGCCGTGGGCGAAGAGTACACCCCGCTGGGGCACACCGAGTACAGCACCGTGATCACGAAGATCAAGGCCGCCGACCCGGACGTGGTGTTCAACACGCTGAACGGCGACTCCAACGTTGCCTTCTTCAAGCAGCTGAAGGACGCCGGGATCACGCCGGAAGAACTGCCGACCATCTCGGTGAGCGTCGCCGAGGAGGAGATCACGGGCATCGGCGCCGAGAACATCGCCGGGCACCTGGTGGCGTGGAACTACTTCCAGACCACGCAGACCCCCGAGAACGAGAAGTTCGTCGCGGCGTTCAAGACCAAGTACGGCGAGAACCGCGTCACCGACGACCCCATCGAGGCCGGCTACTTCGGCGTGTACCTGTGGAAGGCCGCCGTTGAGAAGGCCGGGTCCACCGACGTGGCCGCCGTCAAGGAAGCCGCCAAGGGCATCCAGTTCGCCGCCCCGGGCGGGATGGTGACCATCCACAACGAGAACCAGCACGTGTCCAAGACGGTCCGCATCGGCACGGTGCGCGACGACGGGCAGATCGACGAGATCTGGAACTCCGGCTCGCCGGTGGTTCCGGACCCCTACCTGGACACCTACGAATGGGCCGCCGGCCTGCGGGAGCTGGCCCAGTAGCCTCAACCGTCAGAAACAGGATTTGCCGGATTGAAAGATTTACAGGATTGGGTGTTCTCCGCCACCGGATGACTGCAATCCTGTCAATCCCCAAATACTGAAAATCCTGCTTCAGACAACAACCCATAGGCGCGGATGACATCCGCGCCTCCGCCTCCTCAAACTCCTTTATGGCCACGAAATGGAAGTTTGGGCTCTACAACTGTTCAACGGGCTCAGCCTGAGCTCAATCCTGCTGCTGATCGCACTGGGACTGGCGCTCTCCTTCGGGTTGATGAACGTCATCAACCTGGCCCACGGCGAGTTCATCATGATCGGCGCGTACACCACGTACGCGCTGCAGCAGGCGGCGCTCAGCTTCACCGGCGACCCGCAGTCGGGGGTCACGTTCCTGATCGCCATTCCCGCGTCCTTCGTGGTCGCCGGAGCGGCGGGGTACGTGGTGGAGAACACGCTGATTCGTTTCCTCTACCGCCGCCCCCTGGACACGCTGCTGGCGACGTGGGGCGTCGGCCTGTTTTTGCAGCAATTGGCCCGGTCGATATTCGGCGCGCCCAACGTGCAGGTGGTGGCTCCGCCGTGGCTGGGCAGCGCGATCACGGTCACGACCGACCTGGTTCTGCCCATCAAGCGGGTATTCATACTGGCGCTGGTCACCGCGTGCATCGGGGGGCTCTACTGGTACATGTACCGTTCCAGCGAGGGACGCCGGATGCGGGGCGTGATGCAGAACCGGGAAATGGCGGCCAGCCTGGGAGTATCGACCCGGCGGGTGGACAGCTTCACCTTCGCGCTGGGTTCGGGCCTGGCCGGCATCGCCGGGTGCGCGCTCACCCTGATCGGACCCATCGGGCCGTCGCTGGGCACGTTCTACGTGGTGGACGCCTTCATCGTCGTGATCCTGGGCGGACTGGGGCAGGTGCCCGGCACCATCCTGGCGGCGCTGATCATCGGGATGCTGAACACGATGCTGGAGTTCGGCACGACGGCCGTGGTGGGCAAGGTGCTGGTGTTCGCCATGGTGATCCTGTTCCTGCAGTGGCGTCCGGCCGGCCTGATGCGGGCCAAGGGACGGTAGCGGGCCATGACGACGATGTCATCGATCATCACCGTGGTGCGCAACGCCTCCGCTCCGGTCCGGGTGCACGACCGTATCGGCTCGTGGATCGCGCCGGCAATCATGCTGGCGGTGCTGCTGCTGGCCCCGACGGTGCTGTCGGACTTCCGGATCGCCCTGCTGGGCAAGTTCCTGACCTTTGCCATGCTGGCGCTGTCCCTGAACCTGATCTGGGGCTACGCCGGGATGCTCAGCCTGGGGCACAGCGTGTTCTTCGGGCTGGGCGGATACGCCATGGCCATGTACCTGAAGCTGGAATCGGCCGGCGGCAAGCTGCCCGACTTCATGTTCTGGAGCGGCCTGACGGAGTTGCCCTTCTTCTGGGCGCCGTTCAAGTACGCCTGGTTCGCCATACCCATGACCTTCGTCGTGCCGGCGGCGCTGGCCGGCGCCCTGGGGTACCTGGTGTTCCGCAGCCGCATCACGGGCGTCTACTTCGCGCTGATCACGCAGGCGCTGGCGCTGATCGTCAGCATCCTGTTCATCGGGCAGCAGGCCTACACCGGCGGCACCAACGGGATCACCAACTACACCACCATCTTCGGTTATGCGCTGAACGCGCCGTCCATGCAGCTGATCCTGTACTACGCCAGCGTGGCCGCACTGACCGTCGCCTACCTGCTGTGCTGGTGGCTGATCTCGTCGCGGTTGGGCCGGCTGCTGGTGGCCATGCGGGACGACGAGAACCGGGTGCGGTTCTCCGGCTACGACCCGGCGGTGCTCAAAACGCTGGTGTTCTCGCTGTCGGCCGGCATCGCCGGCGTGGCCGGGGCGCTGTTCACGCCGCAGGTGGGGATCATCTCGCCCACCATGATGGGCATCGTGCCGTCCATCGAGATCGCCATCTGGGTGGCCGTGGGCGGACGGGGCGTGCTGCTGGGCGCAGTGATCGGCGCGGTGGTGGTCAACGGGGCCAAGAGCGGCCTGAGCGAGTCGTTCCCGGCGGTGTGGCAGTACTTCCTGGGCCTGCTGTTCATCGGAGCGGTACTGCTGTTCCCCACCGGCATCATGGGCCTGCTGCGCGGCGAGGGCTGGAGGAGGCCTTGGTGGCTGTCACGCGAGCAGGTTCGCGGAGCAATCAGCCGCCTGATTCCCGGAGCGACACGATGATTGGCAGTCCAAACAACTCGATTTCACGCAACGGTTCCCGGCCGACGCCGGACCTGAGCCAGCCCATCCTGTCCGTGGAGAACCTGACGGTGAGTTTCGACGGCTTTACCGTGCTGGACGAGCTGAACTTCGCAATCGGCTACGGTGAGATGCGGTTCCTCATCGGGCCCAACGGCGCGGGCAAGACGACGCTGATCGACGTGATCACGGGCAAGTCCAAGCCGAGCCGGGGGCGCATCATCTTCGACGGCACGACCGACCTGAGCCGACGGCAGGAGTACCAACTGGTGCGGCTGGGTGTGGGCCGCAAGTTCCAGACGCCGGCCATCTTCTCCAGCCTGACCGTGTACCAGAACCTGGAGGTCACCCTGGGGTTCCGCACCCGGATCGCGGGGCTATTGCGCAAGCTGCGGCGGGGCGACGGCGACCGGATCATGAGCACCCTGGAGGAAGTCGGCCTCCAGCATCGGGCGCAGGACGCAGCCGGCGGGCTGTCCCACGGGGAGAAGCAATGGCTGGAGATCGGCATGCTGCTGGTGCAGGAGCCGAAGCTGCTGCTGCTGGACGAGCCGGTGGCCGGCATGACCCGGCGCGAACGCGACCGCACCGGCGAGTTGCTGCAGTCCATCGGCGGGGATCGGTCGGTGCTGGTGGTGGAGCACGACATGGACTTCGTGCGGCAGTTCGCGCAGACGGTCACCGTGCTGCACCTGGGCAAGGTGCTCAGCGAGGGAACGATGGAAGAGGTGCAGCAGGACCCAGAGGTGGTCCGCGCGTACCTGGGCAACAGCCGGTCGCAGCGTCCGCAGGCCGGCCGGCTCAACGGGCGACGCGAGGCGGAACACGCCGCGCCGGTCGCCGCCGACTGATCATCGACGACGGATCATCATGACCATGTTTCGCCAACCCGAACCCTTCCTGACCATCAAGGGCCTGTCCGTGGGCTACGGGCAGAGCCTGGTGCTGACCGACGTGGCATTGGATGTGCCGGAAGGGCAGGTGGTCTGTCTCATGGGCCGCAACGGCGTGGGCAAGACCACGCTGCTCAAGGCGATCATGGGGCTGCTGAACCCCAGGGCCGGCCAGATCCGGTTCGGCCAGTCGGACATGACGCGATGGGCGCCGCACAAGCGGGCCAAGGCCGGGTTCGGCTACGTGCCGCAGGGCCGGCATATCTTCCCGTACCTAACGGTGCACGAGAACCTGCTGATGGGGCTGGAGTCCTTCGCGGGCAAAAAGGGGCGTCCGGAAGCCGTCGAGAGGATGTACGGCCTGTTCCCGGCGTTGAAGACCTACACAAAAAAGGTCGCCGGCACCCTCAGCGGCGGGCAGCAGCAGCAACTGGCTCTGGCCCGGGCGCTGGTGCGCGAGCCGTCCCTGCTGCTGCTGGACGAACCCACCGAGGGGATCCAACCATCGATTGTCCAGGAGATCGAGGAGCTGCTGCACCGGCTGCGAGAGCAGAACGAGACGACCATATTGCTGGTCGAGCAGTTTTTAGACTTCGCCCTGGGCATCGCCGACTACTGCTACGTGATGGAAAAGGGAGCCATCGTGCTGGAAGGCGCCGCCAGGGACCTGGACCACAACCTGGTCCGGGAGTACGTGGCGGTATAGGTCCCGGCATAAAACGCGAACGTGAGGAATAGCCATGACAACTGAGACAGCCACCGCCCGGGATTTCGTACTGCGTACCGCGCGGGACAACGACGTCAAGTTCATCCGCCTGTGGTTCACCGACATCCTGGGCAAGCTGAAGGGCTTCGCGGTGACGGCCGACGACCTGGAGGACGCGCTGGAACGGGGCGTGGGCTTCGACGGCTCGGCCATCGACGGGTTCGCCCGCCACCACGAGAGCGACATGCGGGCCTACCCGGACCCGTCCACCTTCACGCTGCTGCCGTGGCGTCCGCGCCAGAACGCGGTGGCCCGGATGTTCTGCGACATACGCCAGCCCCGGGGGCAGACCTTCCCCGGCGACCCGCGCCAGGTACTGCGGCGGAACCTGGACAAGGCGGCGGAGATGGGATTCACCTACAACGTGGGCGCGGAGCTGGAGTTCTTCTACCTGAAGAGCGCCGGCGCGCCGGAATTGCTGGACCACGACGGCTACTTTGACCAGCTGTCCAGCTACCCCGCCTCCGACCTGCGCCGCGACACCGTGCTCAACCTGGCCGAGATGGGCATTCCGGTGAAGTACTCTCACCACGAGGGCGCGCCCAGCCAGCACGAGATCGACCTGGAGTACACCGACGCCCTCACCATGGCCGACAACCTGATGACGGCCAAGCTGGTCATCAAGGAACTGGCCCAGTTGCAGAACGTGTACGCCACGTTCATGCCCAAGCCGATTTCGCGCATCAACGGGTCCGGGCTGCACCTGCACCAGTCGCTCTTTGCCGGCGAGGACAACCGGTTCTACGACGCCGATGACGAGCAGTACCTGTCTATGCTGGGCAAGCAGTTCATCGCGGGCCTGATCGCCCACGCACCGGAGATAACCCTGGTGACCAACCAGTGGGTGAACTCCTACAAGCGGCTGATCCCGGGCTACGAGGCTCCGGTGTACGTGTCGTGGACTCACGTGAACCGTTCCGACCTCATTCGCGTGCCCAGCTACGAGCGGGGCGAGGAATCGTCCATCCGCATCGAGTACCGGGCGCCGGACCCGTCGTGCAACCCATACCTGGCCTTCAGCGCGATGCTGGCCGCCGGCCTCAAGGGCATCGAGCAGCAGTACCAGGTGCCGGCCCCGGTGGTGGGCAACGTACAGGAGATGTCGCCGCAGCGTCGACAGTCGCTGGGGATACGAACGCTGCCGTCCAGCCTGGGCGAGGCGATCAACCTGGCCGAGACCAGCGAACTGCTCTACGAGGCGCTGGGCGACCACGTTTTCAACAGCCTGATCGAGAACAAGAAGCTGGAGTGGGACGAGTACCGTTCGGAGGTCACCGACTACGAGGTGTCCCGCTACCTCTCCACGCTGTAAGGCACGAGGCAACGCACCATGATGCTCACCCCGCGGGAATCGGAGAAACTGCTGGTCTACGTCGCCGCCGACCTGGCGCGCAAACGGCAGGGTCGCGGCCTGAAGCTCAACGTGCCCGAGTCGATCGCCCTGATCACCGAGGCGATCCTGGAGGGCGCGCGGGACGGCCGGACCGTCGCCGAGGTCATGGAACTGGGCCGACAGGTCCTGCGGCGCGAGGACGTGATGGAAGGCGTGCCGGAACTGGTGGACATGGTGCAGGTGGAGGCCACCTTCCCCGACGGCACCAAGCTGGTGTCGGTGCACGACCCCATCGTCTAACCCGAAACAGGACGCGCATGAGCAACCCCAGCGAGCACTACATCATCGCCGACGAACCGGTTGAGATAAACGCCGGCCGGCCCACGTGCACGATCTCGGTGTGGAACACGGGCGACCGGGCCATCCAGGTGGGCTCGCACTTCCACTTCTTCGAGGTGAACCGGGCGTTGCGGTTCGACCGGGAGGCAGCCTTCGGGATGCGGCTGGACGTTCCGGCCGGGACCGCCGTGCGTTTCGAGCCGGGCGACCGCAAGGACGTGACGCTGGTGGCCATCGGCGGGACGCGCCTCGTGCGCGGGCTCAACGGCCTGACCGACGGCAGCCTGGACTCGGCCACAGTGCGCGCCCGGGCCCTCGAAACCATCTCCCAACGGGAGTTCCTGAACCAACCGTCGCACTCGGCGGATACCAGCGAGGCATAGCGACATGGCCCGAATCAGCCGCCGTCAGTACGTGGACCTCTACGGCCCCACCGTGGGCGACCGGTTCCGCCTGGCCGACACGTCCCTGGTCTGCCAGATCGAGCGAGACCTGCTCACTCACGGCGACGAGCTGGTGTTCGGCGGAGGCAAGTCGGCCCGGGACGGCATGGGACAGGCCTCGGAGGCAACCAACCGCAACGGCGCGCTGGATCTGGTCATCACCAACGCCATCATCATGGACCCGGTGCTGGGCGTCATCAAGGCCGACATCGGCGTGCGCCACGGGCTGATCGTCGCCGTCGGCAAGTCCGGCAACCCGGGCGTGATGGACGGCGTGCATCCCGACCTGGTGGTGGGGCCGGGCACCGAGGTCATCGCCGGGGAGCACCTGATCGCGACGCCGGGCGGGGTCGACTCGCACATCCACATGATCGCGCCGCAGCAGGTGTACCACGCGCTGTCCAACGGGATCACCACGATGATCGGCGGGGGCACCGGGCCGGCCGACGGCACCAACGCCACCACCTGCACGCCGGGCCCGTGGAACATCGCGCGGATGCTGGAGGCCGCCGAGCCGCTGCCGGTGAACTGGGGCCTGCTGGGCAAGGGCAACGCCAGCGATCCCGCGCCCCTGGAGGAGCAGATCGCGGCCGGGGCCAGCGGGCTCAAACTCCACGAGGACTGGGGCACGACGCCGGCGGCCATCGACACCTGCCTGGCCGTGGCCGACCGGTTCGACGTGCCGGTGGCGATCCACACCGACACGCTGAACGAGGCCGGGTTCGTGGAGGACACCATCGCGGCCATCGACGGACGGGCGATCCACACCTATCACACCGAGGGCGCCGGCGGCGGCCACGCGCCGGACATCATACGCATCGCGTCGGAACCGAACGTGCTGCCCTCCTCCACCAACCCCACGCGGCCGTACACCGTCAACACGCTCACCGAGCACATGGACATGCTGATGGTGTGCCACCACCTCAGCCCGCGTGTCCCGGAGGACGTGGCCTTTGCCGAAAGCCGCATCCGGCCCGAGACCATGGCCGCGGAGGACGTGCTGCACGACCTGGGCGTCATCAGCATGTACGCGTCCGACTCGCAGGCCATGGGGCGGGTCGGCGAGAACTTCACCCGCCTGTTCCAGACGGCGGACAAGATGCGGCAGTTCAAGGGCAAGCTGCCCGAGGACTCGCCGGACCACGACAACTTCCGCGTCCTGCGCTACCTGGCCAAGCTGACCATCAACCCGGCCATCACCCACGGCATATCGCACCTGGTGGGGTCGCTGGAGCCGGGCAAGCTGGCGGACATCGTGCTGTGGCCGCTGGGCAGCTTCGGCGCGAAGCCCAAGCTGATCATCAAGGGCGGGATGATCTGCTGGGCCGTCATGGGCGACCCCAACGGGTCCATACCCACTGCCGAGCCGTCGTTCTATCGTCCCATGTTCGGTGCGATGGGCAGGGCGGTTGCGAATACGTCGCTGACCTTCGTGTCCCAGGCGGCCCACGAGGCGGGAGTGCACCGGGACCTGGGCCTGACCCGGCAGGTCGAACCGGTGCGCGGGTGCCGGACCATCACCAAGCGGCAGATGGTGCGCAACGACGGGATGCCGGTGATCGAGGTGGACCCGGATACCTACACGGTGCGCGTCGACGGCGAGGTCGCCACCGTGCCGGCGGCCGAGCGGCTCAGCCTGGCGCAGTTGCACTTCCTGGTGTAGCGGACGCGAACTGTGCAGAGCATAAACGGCAGCGCGAGCTTTCTCGCCGCCCTGCAGCTGGCCGACTCGTTCTTCCCGTCCGGCGCGTACGCCCACTCGCAAGGGCTGGAAGGGATGGTGTCGCGGGGCTGGGTCAGGAACGCCGACGATTTGGGGGAGCATTTGCACAACCTGCTGGGCTGGTCGGTCCTGCCGTGCGACGGCGTGGCGTTGCTGAACGCCCACGGCGCGGCCGGGGACGGCGACCTGGCGATGCTGGCAGACATCGACCGGCATCTGCACACGATGAAACTGCCCGATGAGCTGCGGCAGGCCTCCTGCCACGCCGGACGGCGCATCCTGGACGAGACGGCGCCGTTGCTCCAGAGTCGGTTTGGGGCCAGCGTTCACGGCGAGTTTCGGCGGCGGGTGATGGACCGCGAGACGCCGGGAACGGGGGCCGTCGCGCTGGGCGTGACATCCTGCGCGGCGGGCATCGAAGGCGAGAACGCCCTGCTGATGTTCTGCCACAGCTTCGCGGTGGGGGTGCTGGGCGCGGCGCAGCGGCTGTTGCCCATCACGCACTCGGAGGCGCAGCGCATCCTGGGATCACTGCACGAACCCGTGATCGGCGCCACGACGGTGTTGCGGCATCGCGACTGGCGGGATATGACATCCTTCGCGCCGCATACCGACATTGCGTCCATGCTGCACGAACACGACGAAGTGCGGATGTTCGCCAGCTGACGGCACGGCCTCAACGGTCAAACCCGGCACGGGTATAATCTTCTCCATAGCCCACCGCTTTGCCGACCCGCCACGGAGAGTTTCAGCATGACCACCGCCAGAACGCCGAAATCTCCTCAAGCCCTCCGGCTCCCGGATCCTCCCAAATCTCCGGACGAGAAGATGACCGCCGCCAAACAGTTGACCGACACCGGGCACGCCCACCACCTGGCCATCCACCTCGGCGAGCCCCAGACCACCATCGTAACCACCGAACGATACATCACCCCCGTGCCGATATCGGAAAGAGCCGACATGACCGGCGTCCTCTACCCCGACCTCCTGGTGGCCTTCAACGTCAACCCGATCGCTTTTGAGGAACGCAACGGGTACGTGATATCGGAACAGCGCAAGCCGCCCGACTTTGTGCTGGAAATCGCTTCCCGCTCCACCGGCCGCGCCGATACCGGCGAAAAGCGCGCCGCCTACGCGGATCTAGGCGTCGCCGAATACAGGCGCTTTGACGAAACCGGACAATACCACGGATCCCGCCTGGCCGGCGACCGGCTGATAGACGGAGGATACGAACCCATCGAGATCACCGAGATGCCCGACGGCAACCTCAAAGGGCACAGCGCCGTCCTCGGCCTGGAACTCCACTGGACCGATGGCTTCCTGGGCTGGCATGACCCCGACACGGGCGAACACATTGCCACCTTTGACACCGAACGGGAGGGCCGCCTCCAAGCCGAATCCAGGGTGCGAGAACTCGAGGAGGAACTGCAACGACTGAGGGGCGACTGATACCCGAGCAAGCGTCCGCCAACCGAAAAACGCTGCGACCGTGAGATTACGCTTCTCCGGTTGGCGGACGACGGACACAGCGACCGAAGCAAACGGGCAGGGACGTGCCGGTCACCCCGCAAAAAGTGGAGAGCAACCATGAGAAATGTTCCCCGAATTGGCGTCGGCGGGCCGGTGGGCTCCGGGAAGACCACGCTGGTAGAACAACTGGTGCCCATGCTGCTGGCCCGGGGCCGGCATCCCGTGGTCATCACCAACGACATCTTCACCAGGGAGGACGCCGACCACGTCACGCGGACCCTGGAGGGTGTGTTCGACACCGGCCGCATCCGCGGCGTTGCCACCGGGGCCTGCCCCCACGCGGCGGTGCGCGAAGATCCCAGCCTGAACCTGCTCGCGGCGGAGGAGTTGACCGAGGAATATCCCGACTCGGATATCGTGCTGATCGAGAGCGGCGGCGACAACCTGACGCTGACCTTCAGCCCGGCCCTGGCCGATTTCCAGATCTACGTGATCGACGTGGCAGCGGGCGACAAGATCCCCCGCAAGCGCGGGCAGGGCATCACCCAGACCGACCTGCTGGTGGTGAACAAGACCGACCTGGCACCCCACGTGGGCGCGGACCTGGACGTGATGTGCCGCGACCTCAACATCGTCCGGGGCGACCGACCCTACGCGTTCACCAACTGCCGCACGGGCGAGGGCTTGGATGCGGTTCTGGACAGGATCCTCGATGCTGTCGGCCCCGGAACGACCTGCTGACGCCGGCTCGGCCGGGCAAAACGGTTCGGTCGATTTGGTCCTGGAGCGGAGGGCGGGCCGGACCCGGCTGATCCACTGCCGCACCCGGCCGCCGCTGCTGGTCCAGCAGGCGCTGTATCCGGACGATGCCGCGCCAGATATGGCCCACGTATTCCTGGCGAATCCCACCGGAGGCCTGCTGCAGAACGACCGCCACCGCATCGCGGTGGGCGTCGGCGTGGACGCCAGGGCGCACGTGACCACCCAGAGCGCGACGAAGGTATACACGATGCCAGAGGGCTCTGCCGAGCAGCGGGTCCGTATCAACGTTGCATCGGGCGGATACCTGGAGTACCTGCCGGACCCGTTGATACCCTACCGGGACGCCAGCCTGGCGCAGGAAGTCGACATCGCCTGCGAGCCGGGCGGCGCACTGGTGTTCAGTGACGTGATAACACCCGGCAGAGTGGCAATGGGGGAGTCTTTTAGGTTCCGGCGGCTCACCAATCGGCTCACGGTATGGGGACCGGGCGGCCCGCCAGTGTATCGGGAGGCGTTCAACCTGGACCCGAGCGCGGGCAACCTCACCGGGACCGGGGTGCTGGGTTTCGGCGGGCGGCAGGGCGCAGATGACGCGTCGACACGCACCCTGGGTTCGATGCTGATCGTGTGCGATAGCCCGTGCGCGCGTTCGCTGCTGGATGAGATCAGGGACGCCCTGGGACAGTACCCAGGGGTCCGAGCCGGCGCCTCGGTACTGCCTGACGGTAACGGCGTGGGGGTCAAGATGATCGGCCGGGATTGCGCGTCGGTTCAGACGACTCTGAAACGCGTCTGGTCGAAGGCGAGGCGGGAGTTGCTCGGTGTGGCCGCGCCGGCCCTGCGGAAGTATTGAGGCGGGAACCGGGGCTCTGCATTGCTTCCCATGGCTTATCATCATTGCTGGCAACCAGCGGGTAGCAACACCGAGAAGACGAATGATGACGGCTGATCATTACACGTACCGGGTCGCATGGTCCGCCGAGGACGAAGAGTTTGTCGGGCTGTGCGCCGGGTTCCTCTCGCTGAGCTGGCTGGCGCCAATCCGCGCAGAGGCGTTGGGCGGCATCCGCAGGCTGGTGGCGGACTGCGCGGCCGATATGGCGGCCAGCAGTGAACCACCAACCGGGAGTTCCGCAAACGGCTGAACGGAGTGTTCGCTGGCTATCCGGCCGTGGGCTTTCGTTTGCGGACCGTTGCAGGGTTGCGGATCGGTCCGCGTTTCTGCGATCCCGGAGTAGGCGTCAACCGTGACGGTCAGTTTCCGGTGGCGATGGCGGCGACGGCTTCCGCCCGCGAGGGATGGATTTCGATGAGCTGATCGAAGCCGCTGGTCTCGAACACGGCGCGCACATCGCTGGACAGGGAACAAAGCGCCAGGCTGCCACCCTGCTGCTGCATCCGGCGCACGGCCTGCATGATCGCCCGGAGGCCGGCGCTGCTGATGTAGTTGAGGGTTTCCATATCGATAACCACGGCTCGGACGGACGATTCCGTAGCGGACTCGAGCTCCTGATTGAAGTCCGCGGCGTTGGCGCTGTCCAGGCGTTGCTCCGCCAGCACCAATACGGCTGTGCCGTCCGAGAGGGCGTCGATAGCCATGATTCCATCCTCGAGGGGTGGCAATTGTACGGATCGGGAGACGCCGACAGGCGGCCGGAGGAGTGAACCGGCGCAGGATGCTGCCGACAATGATCGATTCTGGCGGCCGGTAGGGCGGATGCGCAAGGTAAAACCGGGAGAGTTTCCGGCAATTTGCGGCGCCGGCTGGTATTGTCATGGCGCGGCAGGGCACGTCAGCGGGTGGCGGGCGTCCCGCAGGACGTTGACCCGCCCGATGCCCCGGTCGAGCAGGAGCGGACGTATCAGCCGGTGAAACCGGCCCACACCTCCGGCAGGCGGGCCATGGCCTCCGTCGGCAGCGGCCCCCGGGCGGCGAACTCGACGGACTGCTCCAGGTGCTCCATACTGGAATACCCCACCAGCACGCTGCTGACGCCGGGGTTGGTCAGCGCGAACCGCAGCGATGCCTCAACCAGGCTGCCGGCGTAGCCCTCCTGCTGCAGGAACCGAAAGCCCTCACCTCGCGTGCGGTCCTGGTCATAGTCACGGCCGGAGCCGATGGGCGCGACGCTGGGTACGGCGACGGGATGCCGGGTCGGCTCTCCGCTCAGCGCGCCGGCCGCGAGGACACGGATCACCAGCACGCCCATGCCGTTGTCGGCGGCACGCCGGATCTGGTTGCCATAGTCGGGCATGTCGAACCCGGGCGGCACGGCCGAGCCGGCGCTGGGGTTGACCAGGTTGTACACCGACTGGATGGTGTTCAGGGCGCCCGAGTCGATGACGCGGTGCAGGGCCGGGGTCTCACCCACGGCGGTCATCCCCCAGAACCTGACCTTGCCCTGGTCGCGCAAGTCCCGGAGCGCGTCCACCACCTCGCCCAGCGTCTCCTCGGGAGAGACCGACCCGCCGTCGGCCACCGATGCGACGTGATTGTGCATCTGGATCAGGTCAACCTGCTCGCGCTGCAACCGGGCAAGGCTCTCCTCCACGGCGGCGATGACGTTGCCGCGGATGCGCCCCGGCTCGTGGGTGGTGACGCGGAACTTGGTACCGACATAGACGTCCGCCGCCAGCTCTTTCAGCACCCGACCCAGGTTGGTCTCCGATTGGCCGTCGCCGTAGGAGGAGGCGGTGTCGAAGTAGTTGATGCCCAGATCCATGGCCCGGGCGACCGCCGCGACCTGGTCGCTGTGCGCCCCGCGGATCATCAGGCCGCCGACGTTGCCGCAGCCGAACCCGATCTCGGACACGTTGATCCCCGTGCTGCCCAGTGGTCGATAGTCCATCACGTTTCCTCATTCGATTCGACCTGCTAATGGCGTACTCCGCAATCATCTCGGATGATAGTGACGGCACGGAAGGCGACCACTGCGGGATCCGGTTCAGCAGGCCATCATGTTCCCTGGGTATACCAGACTTCAGCGTCTCTGTGCTGGCGGTGGAAAGTGTAGTGCCGGATCAATTTCCCGGGAACGCGGTGGTGGGCAGAGTCGAGACGAAGACGAAAACACATATGATCGCGGTTATCCGGCACCAGTCTCATCCGATGAAGCAGGCGCCCCAGTTCGCGCGTTCCGACGTTGGCTATACGAACCGTCTTGTGTGGCCGCAGGCTCCACCTGGCACACCCGATGGGCAGTCCCTACCGAGCCCGGATCAGCGAGCTTTCCCGTCAACTCGCCCCGTGCCATCGGACCCGATTTGGTTGCGCCGGGCATCCTTTCCGGATAGCCCGCCACCGCAGTCGCTGCTTCGGCCAGGGCTTCCGCCCCGGTGTCGCCTTGACTGTGCTGGCCGGGCAAACCGCAGCGTGACAGGTCAAGCCGTCCGAGAGCTCACCCAGCCAAAAGCTACGATGTCGCACTCAGCAGCAGCGAGTTCCGTGCGTTGATCGCAGCCGGATGCACCGCTGAGCCCTTGTCCAGGAGACGCGTAACGTTCCTGGTGAGGAACATGGTCATGGCAGCCGGGAGGTCGTTCTCCGCCAGTTCCTTCAGCTCGCCCTGCCACGGGTAGCGCTTGACCTTGACCGGGTCTAGCTTGTCGGCAAGGAACACGATGTGGGCGACGGGGTCGCCCCCGGACGGGTCGCCGGTGGTGTGCCAGTAGATGGCGTTGTACAGCTGGGGGTGGCCCAGACCGTCCTCACGCTTGAGCAACTCGGCGCCCACCATGCCGTGCAGGATGGCCGGGTTGCGCCGTTCGAACTCGGTGACGGGAGGCAGGTCGTACTCCTCCATGCGCAGCAGGTTCTCCACGCCGGAGAAATGCTTGGTGGCGTCGTGGGCCAGGGCGGCGATGCCGATAGCCTCCACGTCCTCCCCATGGCGCTCGGCCAGGTCGCGGGCAATCTGCTCGACCCGCTGGCAGTGGTCCAGCAGACCTGGGGGCAGCCGGCGCATCCGGCGCTGGATGCGGTCGTGCACGCGGCCGGAGATTTCAATGGTCGTCATGGGATGGTCACACTCACTTCATGCAGAGAACCGTCATCGCTGCAGCGGAATATCCCCGGGCCAGCCCCTTCTGAGGGCTGAAACGGGTGCCAGTTCTTCGTTAACGGGATCAACCGCCAGCGTCAGGATCTGCAGCGTGGTTGCGCCGATACACTGGCCACTCTCATCCGACCAGAAAGCCACCGGGCAGATGCCGCTCAAAGTCTCGCCGGACCGAACCGTTATGGAGATGCGAGCGAACCCGCGCGGACACTGCAGGACCGTCCCGTCGGCCAGAACATAGTCCATCGATCTCGCCGTCGCCGGGATGTGCAGCCATTCCAGCAGGTCTGCGGGGAAAGCGGACTCGGTGGCGCCGGTATCCACCAGAGCAGTCACCGGGTGCGTATCGCCCCCGGTGATGTTCCCGATGTGGACTTCGGTCGTGAAATCGCCCATTGTGTCAGCCCATCTCTCCCAGGCTGCGACCGCCCAGCAGGTGCATATGGGGCCAGGCGATGGTCTGGCCGGCGTCCTCGCCGTTGTTGACCACCAGCCGATAGCCGCTGATGGTCACGCCCTCGCGGCGGGCCATCTCGGCGGCCACCACGAACAAGTGACCCATGGTGGCCTCCATGGCGGGGCTGATGTAATCCAGCCCGTTGATGGGCATGTTGGGGATGATCAGCAGGTGCACCGGCGCCTTGGGGTTGATGTCGCGCACCACGAAGCAGCGCTCGTCCCGGTAGATAACATCGGGATGCAGCGGGTCACGGGCCATGGCGGCGAAGGGCGAACTGCGGGCGGGGGTCATGGTCATTTGGATGTCGCTCCTTGTTCTGGAGTGGTCAGCGCGGGTGGGCCGTCCCGGTCGTCAAGGACTCGAAAATGTGGGTTAGGGTTCATGGTGAGAAGATCGGGATCGCGGGAGAACAGGATGCCTGCTCCGCCGGCGATTGCAAGGTCTATGAACATTTGATCAGTGGAGTCTCGGCATTGGGGAGCATCTGCCACTTCGGTAAGTGGCACGGTCACGCACCAAGGTTCGTAACGGTTCATCGTTTTGATGAGAAACCGTCTTGCCTGTAGTTCTTTGGCCGTCGGACTCGATTCAATGATCTTTGCCTTCAATTCCTCCACGGTTTCGCTATTGATTAGAGGTATGATGCTATTGGATTGCCAAAGCAGGACCAACCAGTGGTCGTTCACACCTTCCCCGAGTAGTACCGGAAGAGCAGTGCTCGTGTCTATGACTACTCGTTCCGGCTCGGAGTCAAGGGGCGCCATGGTCAAGAGACTCCGAACATTGCCTGATACTGTTCTTCATCCAGGGCCGTTGCTTTTGTGAAATCGGCCCGGGCCTGTTGGTGATCGCCCATTTCGCGGTAGGCGAGTCCCCGGTTCCTGTACGCCAGGGGGTTATTGGGGTCCAGTTCTATCGCTGTGTCGAAATAATCGCGGGCCTTGGCTGGCACTTCCAAGTCCAGGAACAGCACACCGATATTGTTGTAGTGCATCGGATCGTACTGGTCCAGATCCAGCGCTTTCTCGAAGTCCTCATAGGCCACCTCGAAGTCTCCGAGTTCCAAGTGGGCGAGACCCCGGTTGCAGTAGGCGATGTCGAGTGCGCCATCAAGTTCAATGGCCTTATTCAAGTGTTCGATGGCCCGGTACAGATCTCCAATTTCCAGGAATACTAGGCCAAGGTTATTGTGGGCCAGAGCAAAAGTTTCGTCCTGGGCGACGGCATCCAAAAAATTACGGAACGCTTTGGGCAGATCGTGCTCCAAGTACTTCATGCCCAGATTGTTCCTGCGGACAGCGATCGCATCGGCTTGAGTCTCGTACGTTCTCTCGAATCGCTCGGTATAAAGGGCGCGTTCCGCCCTGGCTGTCCTGAGCAGAATGCTCTCGCGCTGGGCACTGTCGAGGCTCTTGCGCACCATCTGGGCAGTATCGGCATCCGGGCCGGCATGGGACACAAATACACGGATACCGGGTTCGGACCCGTGAGCAACTCTGGGCGGTTTGGCAATCCGGCGGTAGTTGTAATCGTCTCTGACGGTTGTCATCAGCGGTCTCTCGGGCATCTGTCAGACTATACCGAATCTTACCATCGAAAGAATGCCGACTGTAGACTTTGCCAAACACCAACCCCTGCCCGCGTTTGGTTTTGCGGCTTCCGCGGAAGAGCCGGCCAGATCGTCAGAGGTACTACTACCCCGCCTCAATCTCCTGCAACGCCACTTCCTTGTGGTCGTGGACGCTGCCGTAGGAGAGTTCCTGGACCTTGGCGCGGCGGGTGTAGAGCTGGAGGTTGTGCTCCTGGGTGAAGCCGATGGCGCCGTGGCACTGGTGGCCCAGCGAACATACCCGCTGGTAGGCGCCGCTGCACCACGCCTTGGCGATGGCGACCTCGCGGCGGGCGGACTGACCCTCGGCCAGGACCCACGCCGCCTGGTAGGCTACGTGGCGCGCGCCCTCGACATCGGTGGCCATGTTGGCGCAATGGTGCTGCACGGCCTGGAAACTGCCCACCGGCCGGCCGAACTGGGTGCGCTGCTTGACGTACTCCACGGTCATGTCAACCACGGCCTCGGCGCCGCCCACCATCTGCACGCAGTGGGCCGCGGTCGCCCGGGCCAGCGCGCGCTCGATGACCGGCCAGGCCTGTCCGACCTCGCCGAGCACCGAGCCGGCGCCCACGGAAACGTTGTTCAGGCGGATCTCGCACAGCCGCTCGTTGCCGATGGTGCTGATCTGCTCGATCTCCACTCCGGCTGCGTTGGAAGGCACGAGGAACAGCGTGATGCCCTGCTCGGGGTCGTCTCCGGCGGGCATGGTGCGCGCCGCTACGACGATGGTGTCCGCGGCGTGGGCGTCGGGCACAAACAGCTTGGTGCCGCTGATGCTGTAGCCGTCGCCGGATGCGCTGGCCTGGGTCTCAACACCCCACGCCTCTGTCGTGGCCGAGGGCTCGGTGAGGGCCAGGGTGAGCCGGACGGTGCCGGCGCAGACGCCGGTCAGGATGTCGCGCTTCTGGTCGTCGTTACCGGCGTCCAGCACGGTGAGGCCGCCCAGGACCACGGTGGCGAAGAAGGGAGCGGGCAGCAGGGCGCGGCCCATCTCCTCGACCAGCACCGCCAGATCCAGGAAGGAGCCGCCGGTTCCGCCGTACTGCTCGGGGAAGGGGATGCCGGTCCAGCCCAGGTTGGCCACCTGCCGCCACAGGTCTTCGCTGAAGCCCAGCGGATCGTCTTCAAGTTCGCGCACCAGCGTGAGCGGGCATTCCTGCGCCAGGAATTCGCGCGCCGAGTTCTTCAGCATTTGCTGGATCTCGCTGAGTCCCATGTCCATAAATAGGCCCTCCGGGGCGGTGTCGGGAAAATCGCAGCGAGTATAGCCTACCCGGCCGGCAGCGGCAAATATGGTTGCCGTGGGAGGCGCCCGAAACCGGCAGTGGAGCCGACGTTGCTGCGAATGCCGCCGCCAGCTGCCCGTCTGAGGATTGGGTTGTGTTGTTGATGGGACCATGTTTTGGCGAGGGTTCACGCCGGTTGGGGGATGGGTGACGGTGGACTGACCGACCGACGAGAGTGGCGGAAGAGCTCGAGCAGGTTGTGGCCGGCGCAGATCAGCAACCACTCGCCTTGGACCTTGTGCAATCCCCGCAGCAGGAACTGCCGGAAGCCTCTGCCCTGCTTGATCTGGCCGAAGACGGCTCCACCGTCGCCATGCGCAGCGCGTATCTCCGGCGACCCTGCCTGGTCTGCAACTTGCGGCGCATCCGGTCTTTGGGGGAGAGATCTTTGGGATGCGTCCTTTGGGAGCGGGCGGCGGTTGGTGGCCGTGACGGGTCTTTTCCGGCGCGACGAACGGGTCGGCGCCCAGGGCTTGCAAATCGGCCACGGCCTGAGCCGAGTAGTAGCCGGCGTCGGCGGATACTTCCCTGGGTACCACGCCCACATTGGCGATGGTCTCCTCGATCATCACCACGGCCTGCTGCTTGTCCGAGGCGGCATTGGTAGCGCGAGTTGCCACAATCACCTGATGCTCGCTGTCCACCACCGCCTGGCAGTTATAAGCCTGCAGGAACTCGCGTCCACCAGGACCGGGCATGATGCGCGACTCTGGGTCGGTGAAGTTGCGCTGGGCCTGGTCCTCTGGCACCCCAGGATGCTCCTTGCCTTCGGCCTCAGCCGGTTCGGCAGCGGCCTGGGCCTCGGCTTCCAAGGCCGCCATGGCCTCCCGGATCCGCTCCAACCGACCCTCCCGAAAGGCCAACTCCACCGGCAACTCGTCACCGCGCTGGTCTTTGCCGTACCGGCGATCCTCCTCCTCATCCACCTCCTGGGCCCGGCGCAGCAACTCCTCCACCTCACCCTGCAACTGCGCTTCCTTCTCTTTCATGCGCTTATAGCTCATCGCCTTGTGCTTCGACGCATTGGCCCTCACCTTGGTGCCGTCCAGCGCCACGTGGCCCAGCTTCACCAGTCCCGCCCGCTGGCAAAACACCAGCACCTGCCGAAACAGTCCCGACAGCGCCGCCAGGTGGTCCTTGCGAAAGTCCGAGATGGTGCGAAAATCAGGCGTGTTGTTGGCCGCCAGCACCCGTAAGGCGACGTCTCGTGCAGCCTGGTGGCGATGCGCCGCGATGACGGCACCCCGACGCAGTAGGCATACAGCAGCACCTTCACCATCATCCGGGGATTGTAGGGCGGGCCGCCCCCCGCTCACCCTAGTAGCGGACGGTGATCTCGGAGAGTTCCAACTGGTCCACCAGGTCGGAGATGAAGTAGGCCAGGTGGTCTTCTGGCAGCCACTCCCACAGGGCTGCGGGCAGCAGCAACCGCTGGTCAGGATCATAGGGCAGATAGGTCTTGCTCATCGATGGCTACCCAAGACTGGACTGACCCCATCATACCTTTTCGCCCTTGCTGACCTTTTTCTCGGACGGGCTGCGAGACGGGACATTCCTGGGTCCGGCTGATCGGGGAGAGCGCCGCACGGTGAGGTGATGAGATCTCCGCCGTCGCGTCGCCGTATCCCCTGGTGGACGGGTTGCCCAGGGTCTCGGTCAACCATTTGTTCGCACGCTTGGGGGCATTATTGGGTCATGGTGGCGTAAATTCTGCGTCGAAATGGCTCCGTGACATAGATTCGGATCATGCGTAGTGTGTCCGCCGGGTTTGCAGGCTGCAAACCCGGCGGCATTGTTGGCGTCATGCGTTGAGGTTGTGGTCAACCTGTTCGATGGCGCGGTTGGTGCATGATCTGATTCGCCTTTTGAGATTTTCGGCAGTCTATTTCGCTTTGGCGAACAGATCGAATATCAAGTTGAACCGGTCTGTGAATCTGGTCCAGTTGCTGTTGCGGTTGGCAAGGTCGATCCGCATGATCGTCGAAGGGAGGGCCCACGTTCCGTCCCCGTCAGTGTCGTTGTAGGCACTCGTAAAGGCGTTGGCCACAAATGCGGCGTTTTCCTCGGACACGGACGTGACCAACCAATAGGTCGTCGACGCAGCCAGGGTTTGTGCGGATTCAGCGAATAGCTGCGTGGGCGTGTAGTAGCGAGGCATCGGGGTCACCTGTTTCGGACCATTCAGGTCGAATATCTTGGTGCCCGGCTCTCCGCTGGAGTCGCGTGCGATTTCAAACGTGGGGCTGCTCGGCGGACCGTACGGGTTCGCAGTTGTGCGACTGTTGTGGGTGGATTTGAGGTAGGCGTCGATCCATCCGAAGGTGTAGCCGGCGGCGTTGGTGCCGGTGGTGAATGATGCGGCGATCTTGTAGTTGTTTTCGCCGACGTGTCCGACATGGACAGTTCCTATCTCTTGGGTTTCCGGATACCCCCAGGCACCCGCCATCTTGTTGTATTCGGTGATATCTGTGAGTTTCAGGGTATAGTCTCCGTAATAGGTGGCTGACTGGACAGGATCTCTCGGTGAAACCGCGTTTTCGGCGTAGTCCGACGCTTGCACCCTGACGAAGTACTCGGTGTAGTTTCGGGGAGTGTAGAACTCCACGATGACGCGGCCGTCGTTGCGGTGGTGGTCCCACGCGCCGAGGCCGTGGATTTCCACCCCTCCGCCGCGGGCCATGTCGGCTGCGCCGAAGTCCGCTACCAGGCGGTAGGTGCGCCAGGGGCGGACGTCCATCCGGAACCAGTCCCCTTTGGTGCCGTGGTTTCCGGCGTCATGGGCTTCCGTGAGTTCGCCGGTCGCGGTGCCGCCGGGCTTGATTGCGCCCAGGGTGTCGGTGCTCGCCGCAAATTCCCACTTCTGGTTTTCGCGGTTGTGGTAACGCAGGTTTACTCCGTTGATCTCGATCTTGATCGTGTGCTGGGAGTGGCGCGTCCAGGTGTTTATGCTGCGGTCGGGTCGGCCGTAGGTGTTGTCACCCAACGTCCAGTCGGGAAACGATTGGCGATGTTCGTCGTCGGTGCGGGTTGCGGAGATCTCCAATCTGGACGTGTCCACGTCGAACGTCAGCCAGTATGTGGTTGAGGGTTCGAGGATCGTTGAAGCCGGGGCCGCGAATGTCAATGCCGCCATGTTGGTGTGTTTCAACGTTGTCGCCAGGTCCGGCGGGTCCGTCAGAGTCACGATCGCGTCACCCGGCGCGCCGTTGTGGTCGGCGTGCAGCTTGACCACGGGGTCCACGGCAACGTCGATGGTTTTCTGAGCGGTGATCTTGATGTTTTCGAGGCCGTATTTGTGCTTGTTTCCGCCGGTGGTGAAAGAAACCGCCAGGCCTTGGGATGAGCCCGAGTAGCTCGTTTCGCTGCCGGCGTATACGGTGGGTCCGTGTGAACCTCCGGCGCCAACCAGCATTCTGGACGTGACGGTTCCGATGCTGATTTGGTCCCGGGTCAACGGAGTGCCTGTGGACTCCGTGTTGGCGGTTCGTATGACTTTGGTCCGTTCGGGGCCGAGCTGGTCGTTTGGGGGCAGGTTGTTGTTGCGGGCTCTAATCTCGATGGTGTATTCGGTGTTCCGGGTTAGACCGCGTACGGTGTACATGGTGTCCTGGGAATTGGTGTTGTTGACGGCGGTCTTCCAACTGCCTGAAGTTGGTCGGTAGCGGATCCGATACCCCGTTACCGTTGGTCCGGAAGGGGCGGTCCACGCCAATTCAATCGCGGTGTTGAACGAGAAGTGTGTGATCGTTCCGGGTGTGCCGGGAGTGTTAGGGTTCTGGCGCTGGGTGGTCGCAGGGGACGAGGGTCCTTTGGTCTTGCTCTTGCTTGAGGTTGTCGGTGCGGTTGTGACCTTGCCGGTGTACGCGCTTCGGCCCGCGTCGCTGAGAGCCGCTACCTGGTAGGTGTAGGTGCGGGCTGGCACGGCGGCCCGGTCTGTGTACGTGGTGCTCGTATCGGTGGTTTTCCGAGTCACGGTTGCGCCGCGGTCGTCGGTGCGTGTGATCTGGTAGCCGGTGATCGCACTGTGGCTGGGCGCGTCCCAGGTCACGGTGGCGGTGCTGCCGGATCTGCTGACGGTGAGACCGGTAGGGGCCTCTGGGCGGCAACCGGCTTCGCCGATCCTGGTCAATAGCGAGTTGTCGTTACCGCGGATTACGCTGGCCAGGTACTGGCCGATGCCGTAATCGCCCGTGGTGAAGTCGGTGCTGACGTCGAAGTAGTGTTCGCCGGTCTGGGTTGCCGTGTACGTGAAACGGTCGACGTTGGTGCCGTCCCTGGTTCGCTGTGATGCGGCAATCGCCTGACCGTCCGGGCCGTAGAGGTCGAGGGCGAGCGTGGCGAGTGCGGTGCAGTCCGTTCCGCCGTCACCCAGAACGAAGAAGGTGTACGTTTCGCCACTGTCCAGTTGGACGGCGTACCAGTCCTGGTCCTGGTCGCCGTTGAATGGCGGTATGTAACCTCGTGATGCGCGGTTGATGTGGATTATGCCGTTGGTGTCCCGGTGTTCGTGCAGGTCGCCGTCTGGGGGTTCGTTCCGGCTATGGTCTGGATGGCCGGTAAATTTGAACATGACGCGCGCGTTGGGATGGTCCGAGTCGATCGTTGTGGTGAAAGCACCGGAGGGACTCCCGGCCAGGGACCACCCAGTGTCGTTTCCTTCCGTCAGGCCGTTGTCGGTGCGGTATTTGAGGAGGGGCGCTATCAGTCCGGGCGCGAAGCGGAGTCGGTAGTAACGGTTGGGTTGTAGGATGACGTTTGGAGCTTGGAAAGTCACGTGGCCGTTGGCATCGGCCGTTGTGAGTTTCGATCGCGTGATCAGGCGCAGTGTGGCTTCTCGTTCGCCTTCGGCCGGTACATGCTCGTGTATTTCTACCGAGAGGGAGGCTGCGGACCGTGAGGGGTGCACGGATACGTATACGGTAGCGGATGTCAGGTTGTAACCGGAGGGACTCCGGCCGGTGTGAAACCAATGGATAATTGGACCGGTGTGTTGGGTGGTGAGATCGCTGTCGGTCTTGTTGCTGAACAGGGTCCTTGGGGTTTCGGCCGGAATTGGCGTGCGGATCGTGGCCGCGCTTGATCGGACCGATTCATCCGTTTCGGTAAGTGCTGCGACGGAGTAGGTGTAAGTCGCCCTGGTGAGGATCGTGTTGTCCGTGTAAGACAGGTCTGTGTTTCCGGTATCGGAGACCAGGATGATGGATTCGTCTGAATCCTGTTGACGGGTGATCTTGAAGCCGGTCACGCGGTCGTCGTCCTCGATGGTCCAGGAGATTGTGACGGAAGCATGGTCGTTGGCGGTAGCGGTCACGTTGCCCGGTACCGGCAGCGGAGCCGTTGGCGTGGTCACGCTGGCCGCGGCCGTGGCCGGGCTTGCGTTCACCCCGTTGAGGGCGCTCACCGTGTAGTAGTAGGTGGTGGTGCCTTTGAGGTTGGTGTCCTCGTAGGTCGTCGCGGTGGATCCAGTGTCGTCGACCAGTACCGCCAGGGAGTTGGCCGAGGTGCCACGGTGGATTCGGTAGCCCGTTACGGTCTGGTCGGTGGGCGCTGTCCACGAAAGGCTGACGCGGAGTTCCGTTCCGACCGTTGCGGTGAGCGCCGTGGGGGACGATACAGGCTCCGGGGGCACGGTTACGGATTCGATGGTCGATCCGTCGCCGGTGCCGTTGGCGTTGATGGCTGACACCTGGTAGTGGTACGTGGAATTGTGGCTGACCGTCGAATCGGTGTAAGAAGTTTCGACGTTGCCGGTGTCGGCGACCAATTCGGATAGGCTGTCGGCGCTGTCGCCGCGGTGGATCTTGTAACCCGTTACCGCTTCACCGGATGGTCGGGCGGTCCAGGTCAAGGAGACGCTGGGCGTCTGGTCGGCCGTCAGAGTGAGGCCGTCCACTGTGCCGGGGGGTCCGCCTATAATGACAGCCGTGTGCGTATCGGACCAGGGTCCCGACCACGGACCGTCGTTGAGGCCGCCGTCCAGCCAGCGGGCCCGGATTTGCATCTTGTAGGTCGCGCCGGGTGTTAATTCGGTAAGTGTGATGGCGGTTGCGGTGCCTCCCGTGTATTCGTTGCCCCGATGGGCTTCGTTGTCGCTGCTGTACGACGGGAAGTTCAGGTCCTGGCGGGCCCAGCGTATGCGGTAGCTGTCTGGCTGCAGGTTGGCGGTTGACCAGCTGATGGTCAGTTCGCCGGGGTCGTTGCTGCTCATAGCTATGTCCGGAACGGCGCCTCCTTGCTGCGCGTCGGCAGGAGAGGTTAATATTACAGTCGCGCTTGAACTTGGTAGGATAGGCTCATGATTACTGGTGAGAGGGGAGGGGTTGGAAATGGGTCGGACATTACAGGAGCGAGAGGCCGTGCTGGAGGAGGCGCTGGGCTGGGAGGTTGGGCTCCAGGA
>JAJEIA010000072.1 GCA_022823505.1 Dehalococcoidia bacterium | reverse complement strand
GGTAAGGTTCTTCGCTTAGCATCGAATTAAACCACACGCTCCACCGCTTGTGCGGGCCCCCGTCAATTCCTTTGAGTTTTAGCCTTGCGGCCGTAGTCCCCAGGCGGGATACTTAACGCGTTAGCTACGGCACGGAGGGGGTCAATACCCCCCATACCTAGTATCCATCGTTTAGGGCGTGGACTACCTGGGTATCTAATCCAGTTTGCTCCCCACGCTCTCGCGCCTCAGCGTCAGATACAGCCCAGTAAGCCGCTTTCGCCACTGGTGTTCCTCCCGATATCTACGCATTCCACCGCTACACCGGGAATTCTGCTTACCTCTGCTGTCCTCTAGTCAAATAGTATCCCTTGACCTCTCCCAGTTGAGCCGGGAGCTTTCACAAGAGACTTATCCAACCGCCTACGCGCACTTTACGCCCAGTGATTCCGGGTAACGCTTGCCCCCTACGTATTACCGCGGCTGCTGGCACGTAGTTAGCCGGGGCTTATTCCCGAGGTACCGTCCTTTCTCTTCCCTCGGAAAAGGGGTTTACAACCCGAAGGCCTTCGTCCCCCACGCGACGTCGCTGGGTCAGGCTTTCGCCCATTGCCCAAGATTCCCTGCTGCTGCCTCCCGTAGGAGTGGGGGCCGTTCTCAGTCCCCCTCTGGCTGGTCATCCTCTCAGACCAGCTACCCGTCATAGGCTTGGTGAGCCATTACCTCACCAACCACCTGATAGGACGCGAGCTCCTCCTCCGGCGACCGAAGCCTTTCATCTACACCCCAAGGGATGCAGGTCGTATGCGGGATTATCCTCAGTTTCCCGAGGTTATACCCCACCGGAGGGCAGATTACTCACGCGTTACTCAGCCGTCTGCCGCTTTATCATTGTGGCCGAAGCCACGATCACGCTCGACTTGCATGCATTAAGCGCGCCGCCAGCGTTCACCCTGAGCCAGGATCAAACTCTCTTAATGAGAACCTTACTTCCTTCCACTATTCAGCTGTTAAGGAGCCCTCACTGCCGGTGGCCGAAGGCCTCAACGGCCAGTGAGTTCCGCAACTGTATCCGTTTTCATCGCCGTTGTCAATACCCGCGCCGTGCGAAAGGCCATATTCGCCGGAGCCGACCATTCCGGCCGTTCACACTGCCCATCGGCGCGCCTCCGGTTGGTCTCAAATCCGCGCCGCGAAGCGCCACCCACGCATGGGAAGCGCCGTTCGCGGCAACCCGCGGGCGGCGCCCAAATCCGCCGGAGCCGGTCACCCGCGCGCGTTGACCCGCCCCCTGCGTCTGAATACACTGCGGTGCGGCCCCCAACGCTACGAATCCCGGTCTGGGGTTCCGATCCCATCACATGAGTCACGTCTCTACCGAAATTCCTCCCCAGGAGTTCCCCACCTACCGTTGGGTGGTCATGGGCATCTGGCTCACTGCGAGTGTGGCCGGCTTCATGATCATGTCGACCATCGGCATCCTGCTGCCGGCGATCAGCGCCGAGCTCCGGCTGTCTCCTTTCCAACAGGGCATGCTGGGTTCCTCCGCATACTGGGGAAACCTGGTGCTGGCCATTCCCATTGGCTGGTGGGCTTCCCGTTTCCCACCCAGGATCCTCACTTCGATCACCCTGGCGCTGGGAACCCTGTTCCTGCTGGCCCAGTCCCTGTCTCCGGGCTTCGTGCTGCTGCTATTGGGTCGGGTGGCCTTCGGCGTGAGCGTGATAGCCCGGCAACCGGCACGGGCGCTGTTGACCCAGCAGTGGTTCCCGCAGCGGCAGGTGGTGCTGGTGAACAGCATCTCCAACGCCATGTTCGGCCTGGTGGTGGGCGGGGGAGTGGCGGGAGCGCCGTTTATTCTGGCAGCCCTGAGCGACGACTGGCGGGCGACCCTACTCTGGTTCGTGGGGCTCTTCGGCGTATTGACCATACTCTGGCTGGTGTTCGGGCGAGAAAGGGTCACCGCCGAATACCGGCAGCGGCTGGGCTCCCAGGACGTGAATGTTCTCAAGGGGGCGCTGCGTTACCGCGACCTGTGGATCGGCGGCCTCGGTTTCGTCGGGGCCACCATGTCGTGGTCCGCATTCCTCAGCTTCTATCCCACCCTGATGCTGGACACCTACCAGGTGTCCCTCATTTGGTCGGGAGGCATACTGGCGGTGGGAATTTTCGTGGGCGGCATCTGCGGATTGGGTTTCGGTTGGCTGGTCATGGTCTCGGACCAGGGACGGACCGTCCTGCTGAGTACGGGCGCAGTCATGGCCGTCACCTTTGCGGCCATGACCCTCACGGGGTCGCTGCCGGTTTTGGTGGCGCTGACGATCGTCAACGGCATAGCCTGGGGCTTTTGGCCGGTTCTCTATTCGGTTCCTTTCAACCTGCCCGGGATACGACCGCGTGAAATTGCGGTGAGCCTGGCCTTCATCCAGATGAGCAGTTCTGCCGGCATCGCGCTGGGACCCCTGATCGCGGGCATCATGCAGGAACTGACCGGAGACCTCAGGCTGTCGTTGATCGTGGTGAGCTTCGCATCATTGTCGCTGTGCGGCGCGGGTCTGATCATGAAACACGGCCTCTCCAGTCGATCGGCGGCCGTGCCGGAGCCGGCTCCGTCCGCCACCGGGGGTTGACCCGGTCATCCGGCGGTTACGCGCGCGATCAACGCGCCTGAACCGACGACATCGGCGACGCACGGCCGCTGCCCCGGCGCGGCTGCCGTGTATAATCGCGCGATGCTCCAATCGGCTTTTTCCTCCGCCGACGCTCACGGATCAGAGCCCCAGGCAGCCTCGTGCTGAAATCGGCCCGCACCCGGCTGCACTACGGCTGGGTGATCTTCGTCCTCTCTCTGGGCAACCTCACCGTCGAGGGCGGGACCAAAAACAGCGAGGCGGTGTATTTCAACGCGCTGAAAGACGCCTTTGGCCGTAGCGCGACGTACACCTCGGCGGTATTTTCCCTGGCCGGGCTTATCGGTGCCGTCTGTGCGCCGCTCCTGGGTATTCTCCTGGATAGATGTGGCGCACGCGTGCTGTTCCCGCTGGCAGGGCTGTTCATCCTCTTCGGGTGGCTTGCCGCCAGCTACACGACCGAATTGTGGCAGATGTTCATCTTCTACAGCGTGTTCGCCGGAATTGGACACACCGCCATTTCATCATTCTCGATGACCGCGACCGTCGCCCCCTGGTTCCCGCAGACTCGCGGACGCATGCTGGGCCTGGCGGATAGCGGCAATCCCATCGGGCAGGCCGTGTTCGCACCGTTGGCGGGAGTCTTGACCACCGAAGTGGGCTGGCGGTGGGCGTACCGCATTTTCGGTGTCATCTTCGCCGTGCTGATTGCAGTGCCCAACGGTCTGTTGCAGCGGCGACCACCGGAAACCGCGCCGGTCGAAAACACTCCGACAGAGTCGCAACAACACCAATCCGCGCCGGCAACACCGGAAGTCAGACCGGGGAGAACCGCAGCCAGAGCGGCGCCGTCTTTGGGAGACTCAGTCCGCGACGTCGCGATGTGGCTGCTGGTACTGACCCGCGTCTTCGGCTCCACCGGCACGCAGATGATTCGCGTCCATCTGGTCACTTTTTTCGTTCTGGCGGGCTACAGCGTACAAACGGCGGCCAACACCCTGGGCGCCGTGGGATTGGTGAGCGTGTTCGCTCGGCCCCTGGTGGGGTTGGCCACCGACCGCTGGGGGCGGGAATCCGTCTACACCGTGGGGATGGGAGTGGCCGCCGGCGCGGTGCTCCTGATTGTCTGGCTCGGTGACGGCCAGAGTTTCTGGCCCCTGGCTCTCTACGTCGGGTTGGCCGGGATCACCGACGGCATCAGCGGTCTGATCATCGGCGCCAAAGCGGCGGACATCTTCCCCAGCGAATCGCTGGGCACCGTGATGGGTTTTGTCGAAATGGGGCGGGGAGCGGCCATTTTCCTGGGGCCGATCATTGCCGGCTTGATGTTCGACCTACAGGGCGACTACGTGCAGGCGTTCATCCTGTCCGCGATTTTGTCCGTCGCTTCCGTATGCGCAATGTGGATCGCGGACATCATCGGGCGCCGCCGCGCCGCCTGAACAACCGGGTCACCGGTCCGGACCGGCGTACCCGGTGACCCCGGCGCCGTCGCAAAGGGCCGTGTCGCAAAAGGAGCCGTACCGGCCGGATCGACGCCTCAGAAAGACGAAACGGCCAGCGTCAGACGCAGAACGCAGCGTGGGTCGCGCCGTAGCAACGTGCTTGTTTGGCCCGCAATCCTTTGTTACAATTCCGGCGCACGAAAGATACCCCGCTCGCGGACGAGCCTGCACTGCCACCGCGGAGCCGCCGTATCGTGTAGTTCGCGCAACCAATGGAGGAGGAAATACTATGCCGTCGTTCTGGGAAAACATCCGAATGCCCGACCCTGAGGAAGACCGCGAGTCCGGAGCCAACATCGCCGAGGCCGGCGATATGGCTGCCTATGTAAGCTTCCCGGCGCCCAGCGCGGGCACCAGCCTGCCGGCCGTTATCGTCGTACAGGAAGCTTTCGGGGTGAACCAGCACATCCAGCGGGTGGCCGACGGCTTCGCCGCGGCAGGTTACGTGGCTGTGGCGCCGGCCCTGTTCCACCGCAACGAACGCAACCCCAACCCGATGCTGGGCTACACCCCTGACGACTTCGACGCCGCGATCAACACCTACATGCCCGCCCTGAGCGGCCAGGGCATCATCGCCGACATCAACGCCACCGTCGACTACCTGCAGCGCACGTACCCGCGCACCCGTGGCCAGAAAATCGGGATCGTCGGATACTGCATGGGCGGCCGCGTGGTCTACCTTGCTGCCAGTTCCTGCTCCGGTTTGTCCGCCGGCGTGTGCTACTACGGTGGCGCCATTCTCGCCCCCTACAGTGACGGCGTCACCCCCATCGACGGGACCGGCAACATCAGCATCCCGCTGATGGGCAACTTCGGTGAGACCGACGGCAATCCGACCCCCGCCGACGTCTCCCAGATCGAAGCGGCGCTGGACGCGGCTGGCAAGTCCTACGACTTCAAGATGTACCCGGGCGCCGGCCACGGGTTCAACTGCGACGACCGTGACAGCTACAACCAGGCTGCTGCGGAAGACGCGCAGGCCCGCACCCTGGCGTTCTTCAACGAGCACCTCAAGTAAGTCCGGGCGACAGCGATCCAAGACGAGACCTCCGCTGCGGTGCAGCGGAGGTCTCGTCGTTTCCCGGTCACGGCGATGGGCCTCGGTCAATATTTGCGCCCTGCCGCCTTAGCATACTGCGTCGTTACAAGTCACCGATCATGGTCCAACTGGACTATCAGCGGGCGCAAAATCGGCTGCGGTTGGCCCTCTACCCGCCCAACGGGGAGATGCCACGTACCAGCCGCATTATGTCATTGGCGGAGATGGCAATCACCAGGGCCAACAGGGCGACGAACCCGATCAGGTGGACCAGTCCCTCCTTGTCTGACGGCACCCGCTTGCCGCCGCGCACCCACTCGATGAACACGAACAGGAGCCGGCCGCCGTCCAGCATCGGGATCGGCAGGATATTCAGCACGGCCAGGTTGATGCTCAGCAGAATCGCGACCAGCACCCATCCTTGAAGCCCGCCCTGGCGGGTCACCTCGCCGGTGATCTGGGCGATCCCGATGGGCCCGCTCAGTTCCGGTCCGCGTCCACCACCGAACCAGCCTCGGATCTCTCTGCCCATCAGGGTCAGCATGTCCCAGGTACTGGTCACGCCCAGTCGTGCCGCGGTCCACGGAGGCTCGATGCGCCGGACCTCCTGCTGGTCCACAACCGCAAAAGTGATCCCAACCGCGCCCTGACCCGGAGGCGGGTCCACGCGCGGCGTGACCTGCGCCACCCGCTGTTGCCCGTCGCGCTCGATAACCCAGGTCATCTCGGTTCCTGCCGCCAGTCGGACCTCCCGGGGCAACTCCTGCGGCGTCCCCGGGGGCCGGTCGCCCACCTGCACGACACGGTCTCCCGGAAGCAGGCCGGCGGCTTCCGCCGGCGAATTCGGCGCTACCGACGTGATCTCCGCCGACCCGCCGACCATCTCGGTGTGCGGGATCATGAACATGATGGCGAACGCCACAATCGGGAACAGCGCGTTCATCACCGACCCGGCCGCGAGTACGATTGCCCTCTGACCGAGACCCCGGCGCGCCAGACTACCGGGAGCGGCAGGGTTGTTCTCACCGGACAGCCTGACGAACCCGCCCAACGGAAGCCAGTTGACCGAGTAGATCATGTCGGCCAGGACGATGCGGTCGGGCAACACTTCCCGGACACGACCTTCATGGCGGAGAAATTCATCCGTCTGCACATCGTCCAATCGTCGGCGGGCCGAGTGCATCCCAGGCTCCACGTCCTGGGATCGGCGTCCAAATCCCGCCAATCCGGCCAGGGAGCCAAGGGTTCCGCCGGTTCGACCCTGTTCGCGCAGCTCGATATAGCGCGCAACGAGCCGCCCGTCTGCGTCTTCGCCGGACAACACGCGAACCACCTGGCCCGGGCGAATGGCGCTTATCACCCCGTTGAGGCAAACCGTAGTGGGGATCAGCAGCGTTTCGGTGCGGCCGGAGTAGATCCCGAAGGCTCGAGGCGGGTAGCCAACGCCAAATTCCAGCACCTTGATCCCAAAGGCCTTGGCTGACCAGAAGTGCCCCAATTCGTGCACCACCACCAGCAACAGCAGCATCGGCACGAACGACGCCACCGCGATAATCCACGTGTCCATAGCCCTGGCCCGCCTGGCCGGCTAATTCATCCCGCTGCTCACTATCTCGGCAGCGCGCAGGTTGGCCCAGCGGTCTGCATCTACTATAGCATCCAGGTCGGGCGATGGTTGCAATGAGTGCTCGCCGAGCACCCGCTCGACCAACCGGTAGATGTCGGTATACCGGATGCTCCCGGCCAGGAAGGCTCCGACCGCCACTTCGTCGGCCGCGCTGAGCACGGCGGGCATGGTGCCACCCGTCTTGCCGGCGGCAACCGCCAGGTCAAAGCAGGGAAACCGTTTCGGCTCCAGCGGTTCGAAGTCCAGCGACCAGGGAGCCCCAATATCCAGGCGCGGTATCTCTTCGTTGGCGAATCGCCGGGGGTGAAACAGGGCGTACTGGATGGGCAACCGCATGCTGGGCGGACCCAACTGCGCCTTCACGGACCCGTCGTCGAACTCCACCATGGAATGGATGGTGCTTTGGGGATGCACCACCACGGCGATGTCTTCCCACGGCACGGAGAACAGCCAGTGGGATTCGATCACCTCAAAGGCCTTGTTCATCAGCGTGGCAGAGTCGATGGTAATCTTGTCGCCCATGCGCCAGGTCGGATGCCGGAGCGCCTGCTCGGGGGTGACGGTGTCCAGTTCGTCCAGGGGCGTGCGACGGAATGGTCCGCCGCTGGCGGTAATCATCAGGCGCCGGATGTGGTTGTCCTCCCCCTGCAGACACTGCCAGATCGCGCTGGGCTCGCTGTCCACCGGGAGGATCACCCCGCCGTGCCGGGCTTCGGCCTCCTTCAGGACCCGGCCCGCCATCACGATCGGTTCCTTGTTGGATAGCGCGACCTGCTTCCCCGCGCGGAGGGCGCTCAACGTGGGCGTCAGCCCAACCGCTCCCATGAGCGCGACCATGACCTGATCCACCTCGGGAAGCGACGCCATCTCCGCCATGGGCAGCAACTTGGTGCCGCCCGGCAATTCCGCCGGCGGGTTGGAGCACCAGATGTAATCGGGATCAAACTCGGCTACCTGTTCCAGGAGCAGGGTCGTGTTGTTCCCGGCCGCCAACCCGACCACCTGGAACTCATCGGGAAACGCCCGGACGATGTCCAGCGTTTGCCGCCCGATTGATCCAGTCGAACCGAGTATGACGATGCGCCGCATGTATCCGCGTCCCGGTGGGTGCTAGGGAGTGCTCACGGCCGCCAGGATGTAGACCACGATCAGAGAGGGCAGCAGGCTGTCCAAACGATCCAACATCCCGCCGTGGCCGGGAAACAGGCTGCCAGAGTCCTTGGCGGCAGCCAGGCGTTTGAGTTTGGATTCCAACAGATCGCCCATCGGCGATACGGCGCCTAAAATAACACCGATTGTCGCCAACTGCCAAATCTCCATCCGCAGCGGAAATATCACACCGAGCGCCACCGCAGCCAGCACGGCGGCGAGCATTCCGCCGGCGGTTCCTTCCCACGTTTTCCCGGGGCTCACGTTGGGGGCCATGCGGTGTCTTCCCAACAGTCGCCCAGCGGCGTACGCCCCAGTGTCCGCTGCGTACACGGTGAGGATCGCCAGGAGCAGCCACCAGCAGCCGGTCTCCGTGAGAGCCGTCACCTCCCACGCGAAATCGGAGCCGGCTACGTCCGGCAGCACCCATACGCCTCCCTCGGTAGCCGGCGCCTCGTAGACCGTCTCAAAGGCTTCGCCAAGTCCGTCATCCTCTTCAATGTGTGGAGGAAGCGATAACGGCGGCGGCGGGTCCTCAACTTTCCTCCTCCACAGGCTGGGCAGTCCGTCGATTCCGCGAAGTGCCACCGCCGACGCCAGGGCCACTCCGATGTAAACCGGGGAGATCACCAGGTAACTTGCCGCCGCCACCGGCCGCCGCCCATGCCATGCGGCGATCATCCAAAGTCCGACTACCACAACGCCGGCAATGCATATGCCCAGAACTGCCCATCCGAGATCCTGCGGCCGCACCGCCAGTTCCCCGGCCAGCACCAGCGCTACGGCCCACACGCCACCCAGCAGCAACGGCAACGGCGTTTCGCCCCTGTCATCATCCTCGGATATTGGCTCCCGCGACGGATACAGCCGATAGGCTTCTCTAACGCCAATGACTGCGGCAACCCCCGCCAGGATGGTGATCCAGGGCGGGCCGAGCCAAACGCACGCCAACACCACAGGCACGCCCACCAGGGCAGTGATAACCCGGTGGAGCAGCAACCGCTCTACTCTCCGGAGGGATCGTCCTGGACATCCAGGGAGCCGAACCGCCTTTGCCGCTGACCGTAGGCGCCCAGCGCTCGATCCAGATCTTCGGCGTCCAGGTCCGGCCAGAGCACCGGCGTGTGATAGTACTCGCTATATGCCGCCTGCCAGATGAGGAAATTGCTGAGCCGTTGCTCCCCACCGGTCCGGATGATCAGGTCCGGGTCGGGACATCCGTCGGTGTACAGATACCGGCTGAACAGTGATTCATCCACCGCTTCGGGGACGATACCGTCCGCTATCATCCGCCGGACCGCCTGCAGGATCTCGTCCCTGCCGCCATAGTTGAACGCGACATTGACGGTGACTCCGACATTGTATCTGGTGGTGTCCTGCGCCTGACGTATCGCTTCCTGGAGAGCGGGATCCAACGGGGTCATGTCTCCCAGATGCACGAGCTTCACGCCCGCCCGGTGCAGTTCCCTGGTCTGCGGTCCGATCTCCTCAGCCAGGATCGCCATCAGGCTGTCCACTTCATCGGTGGGCCGGCTCCAGTTCTCAGTCGAAAAGGCGTAGAGCGTAACGACGCGAACGCCCCGTTGCGCCAGCAACTCGACGATCCGCCGTATGTTGCTCACCCCGCGCCGGTGCCCGGCTTTGCGCGGCAGGCCCTGGCGCTCGGCCCAGCGTCCGTTGCCGTCCATGATGATGGCCACGTGTCCGGGAATCAGATCGGATTGGACGCCGGCGCCCGCGTGCCTCGGGACGGGATTGCTGCATGAAAGGTTCGGTTGATTTGACATGAAAAGAGTAGTGGTTGGTGGAGCGCCGGTATTTCGGGGCGGCATATCGTCGCTTATGTTCAGTGACGCCAGACGCGGCGGAATCCGCAGCGCCCGGGAGCGGCCGCCGGGGGATGATGCCGCCGTTGCGCGGGCAAGTTTCTGCCCGCCTATCGGATCTCATCAGGACGATGCGCCCGATATGGCGGGCGTCCAACGTTGGCGTCAGGAATGGCCAACGCGCGTGTCAGGAATTTGGGTGGAGCTAAACCTCCATGATTTCCGCTTCCTTCGTTGCCGCCACGTCGTCGATGGCCTTAACGTGAGTGTCGGTCGTCTTTTGCAGCGTGTCCTGGCTGCGCCGATTCTCGTCCTGGGAGATCGACTTTTCCCGCTCCATCTTGCGGAGGGAGTCCACGCCTTCACGCCGAACGTTGCGAACCGCCACCTTGCTGTCTTCCGCCTTGCGTTTCAGCAGCCTAACCATCTCCTGACGCCGTTCCTGGGTCAGCGGCGGGATGGGCACGGTGATAACGTTGCCGTCGTTGGACGGGTTGAACCCCATTTCGGACTGGGTCAGGCTCCGCTCAATGTCGCGGAGAGACTGCCGATCCCAGGGTTGAACCATGATGGCACGGGCGTCCGGCGCCGATATGGAAGCAATTTGCTTGAGAGGTGTGGGCGAGCCATAGTAATCGACCATCAGGTCTTCGATGAGCGCGGGCGTCGCTCTTCCGGTGCGGAGGGTACTGATGTCGCGGCGCATGGCTTCGATCGATTGCCCCATCTTGCGCTCCGCTTCGGCCAGCACGGCCTCGATGGTCGGCCCATCCTGATCGCTGCTGTTACCCCTGTTGTTGCGATCCGGCATTTGGTCCCTCCTTTGCAGCTGAGCGTCATCCGTTGGCAGGTACTGGTCTTACGTTCCGTTGCGCCGCGACCCGTCGTCGATGGTCGTCCCCACCACGTCCCCTTGCAGGATACGGGCCATGGCGCCCCGCTCAAATATATCAAAGACTATAATCGGCATCTCGTTGTCCATGCAGAGCGTCATTGCGGTGGAGTCCATCACTTCCAACCGGCGATTGACGGCGTCCAGGTATTCGAGGTTGCCGAACCTAACCGCCCCGGGGTTGATCTTCGGGTCCGAATCGTAAACCCCGTCCACCCCATTCTTGGCCATCAGCAAAACCTCGGCGCCGACTTCGAGAGCGCGAAGCGCCGAGGCCGTATCAGTGGACATGTAAGGGTTGCCGGATCCGGCGCAGAACAGCACCACCCGTCCCTTCTCCAAATGGCGGATGGCCCGGCGGCGGATGTAGGGCTCGGCTACGGCCTGGATCGGCAACGCTGACTGTGTCCTGGTCGTGATACCCCTCCGCTCCAATGCGTCCTGCAGGGCCAGTCCGTTGATGATGGTCGCCACCATACCGGCGTAATCGGCGGTGGAACGCTCCATGCCCCTCCGTTCGGCAGCGGAGCCACGCCAGATGTTGCCGCCACCCACGACGGCCGCAATTTCCACCCCCCTGGAGTGGGCATCGATGATCTGCTCCGCGATATAGGCCACCGCCGTTGGATCGATGGTATCCGGGCCCGATCCCTGTAAAGATTCGCCGCTGACCTTCAAAAGGACGCGGCGATAGATCGTGTCACCGTTGACGCTGGCGGAACCCATTTGTCAAACCCGGCGTAGCATCAACCTGGGCGGGATGCCGTTTTGGCCTGTTCCATTACTCTCCCAGCGCCAACCTGCGGAAGCCCACTACGCGGACGTTTTCGCCGGTCTGGGCCGCCATTTCCCGCACCAGATCGGCGAGGGTCTGCGACCCGTCCTTGATGAAAGGCTGTTCCATCAGGCACACTTGGGCGGCGGGGCGATCGTCGCCTTCGTCTTTGTCTTCTTCGTTCAGGTACACCGGGGACATGGCCGCCACCTGCATGGCGATGTCATGGGCCAGCGTGCGGAATTCGTCGGTTCGCGCCACGAAATCGGTCTCGCATCCCAACTGCACCAGGGCTCCGACCCGACCACCGGTGTGGATGTAGGCCTCAACCAACCCCTGCGAAGTTTCTCGGTCGGCCCGCTTGGCGGCCTGCTCAAACCCCTTTTGCCGAAGGGCCGCCATGGCCTGCTCCAGGTTCCCCTCGTTGTCTTCCAGGGCTTGCTTGCAATCACTGATGCCCGCGCCGGTCTGTTCGCGCAGGCTTTTTATCAGTTCAACGGTTACTGCAGGCAACTTTTGCGCCTCCTGTGGTTGGTTCTGTCAGGCGGTTGATCAGGATCGGCGGGTTACGGCTCCAGCGGCCGCGAGGACATCATCTGCCCAAGCTCTTCCAGGGTCACGGTGTTGCTGAAGGGCCGGACATCCTCGTCGCCGTCCTCATCTTCGGTCTCCGACGCTTCGGCCTGCGCGATCTGGAGAGCCTCCCGCTGCGCCTGGCCTTCTTCGATGGCAGCCGCCATGCGCCCGGTGATCAGCCGGATGGAACGTACCGCGTCGTCGTTTCCGGGCACTGCGTGGGTTACCTGGCCCGGGTCGCAGTCGGTGTCAACGATCGCGAAAATGGGGATGTTCAGCCGACGCGCCTCGGCGATGCAGATGTCCTCTTTGCCGATGTCGATGACGAAGAGCGCGGAAGGCAGTCGGTCCATGTTGCGCAGACCGGTGAAATACTTTTCCAGCTTGTCCAGCGTGTGAGTCAACCGGACGGTTTCCTTCTTCGGCAGCCGCGCCAGGTAACCGGTATCCCGCTGCTCTTGCAGCCGCTTCATGTGGTCGATGCGACCCTTGATGGTCTGGAAGTTGGTCAGCGTGCCGCCCAGCCAGCGCTGGTTCACGTACCACTGTCCGGTGCGCTCGGCTTCGGATGCGATCACATCCTGGGCCTGCTTCTTGGTACCGACGAAAAGCACCTTGCCGCCGCTGGCGGCCAGTTCCACCATGGCCCGGTACGCGTCGTTGATCAACCCCATTGTCTGCTGCAGGTCGATGATGTGGATCCCGTTGCGCTGCGTGAAGATGTAGCGGCGCATGCGCGGGTTCCAGCGCCTGGTCTGGTGTCCGAAGTGGACGCCAGCCTCCAGCAGGGACTTCATGGTGATCGGTTCCAGAGCGGGAGCCGCGTTCATCGCACTCTCCGCCGGGCGTTCCGGGGCTTGTACCATAAGCTCTGTGCCTCTCTCCTAGTCTGGCTCGAGATCGGGCGTGAGTATAGCACAGGCCAAAACCGAGCGGCAATCAGAAACGCGGTCGCCTCGAGCCCGTGCTCATGTTAACTCCGCTTAACCCATTAACTCCGGTTGACCCCGGGCTACGTCCCAACCTGCCCATCGCTTCCTTGCCTCCGCTCGGCACGGTATGTACACTCGCGCCAACCCCGACCATCCGGGAGGTGTGACGAATGCCGATTTCCGACGAAACCATGAAGCGCATAATCGCCGAATACGGCGGGTTCGAGTTGTCCGACGCCGAATTGGAATTGGTCAAACCCGAGCTGGAAAACTATCTGACCGAACTGCAAAACCTGCGCGACCTTGACCTGTCCGACGTCATGTCCGCGCGCCTGCTGAGGCCAGCGGATGGAGGAGAAACCGATGCCTGATTCCGACCTGCTCAAGCTGACAATTTCAGAAGTCGCGCCGTTGATCCAGGCCCGCGAGGTCTCACCCGTAGAGCTGACCGAGGCCGCCCTGGCCGAGGCGGAGCGGCGCCAACCAACCCTCAACTCCTTCATCACCATCATGCGGGAGCAGGCCCTGGCCCAGGCCGAGGAGGCAGAGGAAGCGCTGTCCCGTGGCGAGTACCTGAGCCCCCTGCACGGCATACCCATCGGCATCAAGGACAACATCGCCACCGGGGGCATCACCACCACCCTGGGCACCAAGGTGCTGCGGGATCACGTCCCCGACGAAGACGCCGAGGTGGTACGCCGCTGCAAGGCCGCCGGCGCCGTCATCATCGGGAAGGAGAACCTGGAGGAATTCGCCGCCGGCGCCACCTCCAACAACCCCCACTACGGCGCGGTGCACAACCCCTGGAACGTCGACCACATCCCTGGCGGATCCAGCGGAGGCGGCGGCGCCAACGTGGCGGCCGGCGTCACCTTCGCATCCCTGGGAACCGACCTCGGCGGTTCCGTGCGGCTGCCCGGCGCGTTCTGTGGTGTGGTCGGCCTGAAGCAGACTTTCGGTCGGGTCAGCCAGCGCGGCCTGCTCGTCACCAGCTTCAACGGTGATCACATCGGTCCCATGACCCGCTCGGTCCGGGACAGCGCTCTGGTCCTGCAGGCCATCGCCGGCTACGATCCCCTGGACCCCAGCACGGTTCCGGTACCCGTTGATGACTACGCGCTGATCATGGAACGCGCGATCAGCGGCCTGACCGTAGGCATTCCATCCAATTATTATTTCGATCACCTGGACCCTGAGGTTGAGGAAGCGGTTCGCCGCGCCATAGCCACCCTGGAAGAATTGGGCGTTGCAACCCGCGAGGTCAGCGTGCCCAGCATGCAATACGCCGGCGCGCTGCGGTTCTCCAGCATGGCGGATAGCGTGGTCACCCACGAGCCATACATCACCTCCAGCCGCGAGGACTACGGCCCCGATACGCTATATCGCACCCTGGCTGGCCAGTTCGTGCTGGGACGCGACTACTCCAAGGCCATGAAGGTCCAGCGCATCATCAAAGAGGAACACGCCCGCGTCCTTCAGGATGTTGACTTCCTGGTCACGCCGACCACGCCGCTGCCCGCCCCGCGCATCGACGCCGACACACTGGAAGCGGAAGGCCGCCGCCAGAAGGTCCGGGGACCCGGGTCCGGCCACGTTTCGCGCAACACCAGCCCCATGAACGCCACCGGGTTCCCGGCCATCACGGTGCCCTGCGGATTCAGCGAACTTGGCCTCCCGATCGGCCTCCAGTTCATAGGACGCCCGTGGGAGGAGGGCAACCTGTTCCGCATCGCCAACGCCTACGAAGGCGTCTCGCCCAGCCGGGGCGTCTGGCCCAACCTGGAGTGACGCCAGCCACACGTCAACAGTCGGAGAGGAGCATTCCCATGGAATACCGGCGTTTTGGCCCAACCGACATGACCGTCTCCGCCCTGGGTTTCGGTTGCTGGGAAATGGGCGGCACCTACGGCGACGTTTCCGGCAGTGAGTTGGACGCGGCGGTCAATCGGGCCATTGACCTGGGAATCAACTGCTTCGACACAGCGCCGGCCTACGGGCGGGGAGAGTCGGAGGTGGTCCTCGGGAAGGCCCTCGGCGACCGCCGCAAGGACGTTATCGTCGTCACCAAGTGCGGCGTCGGCTATGCGGACCGGCCCAAAGGCCGGGACAGCCGCATGGTGTCGATTTTCGCCTCCGTGGAGCAGAGCCTGCAGAACCTGGGCACCGACTACCTGGACGTGCTGCTCATCCACTGGCCGGACGTGAACACCCCGTTCGACGAGACCATGCACGCGCTGGACAGCCTGGTGCATCAGGGCAAGGTCCGCGCCGTCGGCGTGTCGAATTTCACCCTCGACCAGATCCGGGAGTGCGAGGCCGTACGCGGCGTGGACGTGGTCCAGTACGGCCTCAACATGTTCGACCGGCGCATGGAACAGGAAATCTTCCCCTACTGCCAGGAGCAGGGCACCGGAGTCATGGTGTACGGGCCGTTGGCCTTCGGCCTGCTCACCGGCACCATGTCGGCGGACACCACCTTCGGCAACAACGACTGGCGCGCCACCGGCGGTCGACCGGGCTGGAACGTGGGCGTGTTCGCCGAGGAACACTTCCAGCGCAACCTGCAGGTGGTCGAGGAACTCAAGCCCATTGCCGAAGGCAGGGGCAAAGGGATGCCACAACTCGCCCTGCGCTGGGTGTTGTCCAATCCCGCCGTCAGCGTGGCCCTGGTGGGTACCCGCACCGTGCGAGAAGTGGAGGACAACGTGGCCGGCTTGGAATGGGCGCTGTCCGGCGCCGACCTGGCGCACATTGATGACGTGTTCAACCGGTACGGGGTCGACACGCACCCCGACATAGTGATCGACCCGGACGAATAGGTCCGGGTCGATCGTTTGACCTGCGTTTTTGGGCGCGGGGAGAGCTATCCCGCCGCAACCCAGTCGGCCACGCGCTCGCCCACCATGATGACGGTGGGATGGATCCCGCCGGAGCGGGGAACCCGCGGCATCACGGAGGCGTCCACGACCCACAGGCCGTCCACGCCACGCACGCGGCAATACTGGTCAACCACGGCCATGTCGTCGCCGTCGGGTCCCATCCGGCAGGTGCCGGAAACGTGCCGCGCCGTGCCCACGGTCTCCCGCGCCCAGCGGTCCAGCGCGTCGTCGTTGTTCAGGATGTCAACCGGCGGATTGATTCGGAAGTCGCACACGTCCTTGAACGCATCCGACTCCAGCATCCGCGCGCCAAAGCGAATACCCTCCCGGATGCGGCGGGCGTCGTTAGGGTGCCGCAGGTACTGGTAGTTGAACTCCGGCTGCACGTCGGGATCCGGTGACTGCAGCCGCACGAACCCCGACCCGTCCGGCAGGCCCAGCGTGCAGGAGATCCGCGCCGCTCGTTCCGGCGGGACATCCCCCGTGTTGTAGCGGGTCCGCACGCCGGCGACCTTCTCCTCTCGCTCGTCCACCACCGTGCTGACTCGCAGCACCATGTCGTTGGTGTAGCCCGACCCCTCGGAGGAGTAGTGCAGGCCGAAGTGCGGGGCATCGAGATCGCCGGTCAGCGTCTTCCCGTCCTTCACCTTGTAGGTGACATGCACGCTCAGATGGTTCCACAGGCCCTGCCCAACGCCCGGGCTATCGTGGATCACGGGTATGCCGAACTGCTGCAGGTGTTCTCGGGGTCCGACGCCCGACAGCAGCAGCAACTGCGGGGAGCGGATCGCCCCGCTGCTGAGCACGACCCGGTCAGCCTCGACGGTGAAGATCTCCCCGCCGCTCGCGGCTTCCACGCCGACGGCCCGGTTGCCCTCGAACAGCACCCGGCGCACGTACACGTTGCCCCGCACCGTCAGGTTCAGCCGGTGTCGCATCGGGTTGAGGTGCGTCATGGCCGCGCTCATCCGGATGCCGCCCAGGTTGTTGGTCGGCGAAACACCGACGCCGGTTGGATTGGGCCCGTTGGTGTCCTCAACAGCGGGATAGCCTTCGGCCAGGCACGCGTCGTAGAACGCCTGCTGGATGTCCGCCCGGGTGCCCGTCCGGCGGCGACGCACCGGCATGGGACCATCAGAGCCGTGGTAGTCGTCCTGGATGTCCATGTCGTTTTCCATCTTGCGATAGAAGGGCAGGACCTTGTCGTAGGACCACTCGTCGTTGCCGCGGGCGGCCCAGTCGTCGAAGTCCTCCGGGAACCCGCGCTGCATCGCCTGGCCGTTGATTGACGACCCGCCGCCGATCACCTTGCCCTGGGCGACGTGGATCTCGCCCTGCTCTTCGGTGATGGTTCCCCGCAGCGCCCAGTTGTGGATGGAATCCTGGGCTTCGGCGTACCGGGTGCCGCCGAACTTGACGTCGTCCGGCAGAGTGGCCACGTCGGGATAGTCGTTGCCCGCTTCCAGAAGCAACACCGAGGTGTTCGCGTCCTCCGCCAGCCGGCTGGCCAGAGTGGAGCCGGCCGCACCGCCTCCGACCACGATAACGTCGTACTTCATAGGTCCTCCAGGGGCTGTTATTTCCCCGCGTTGAATTGATAGTTTAGACTGGGATTATATCGGAAAACCGCACGCGCCAATCGCGGCCGTCACCAAGCATTCATTAGGGGAGCCACCATGGCAGAGCCGATAACAGACCAGAACCTCCACCTCCCCAGCCTGGTCATCAAAAACTTCCGCGGCATCGACGAGCTGACCATCCCCCGCCTGGGCCGCGTCACGTTGCTCGCCGGCAAGAACGGCGTGGGCAAGACGACGGTGCTGGACGCGGTTCGGGTGTGGGCGGCGCGCGGGCTAATCCCTGCGGTAGACCAAGTGTTGCGCAGTCGGGGTGATTATTTCATCAGTATGGACGAAGGAAGTCAAAGAACTGTGGCCGATCGAACTGCACTTTTCACCGACCGTTTAGAGAAGAAGGACACCGTGATTCGAATTGGTCCGACTGACGATCGGGCGACGCTCCAAATGCGTGTGGAAACGCCAGATGATAGGTCCAGCGAGGGTATCCCTCCTCCTAAAGACCCTTTGTATGACGTCGGGCTTAGGGTCAGGGTTGGAACTGGAATGTTCTGGCCTGCGCACCATGAGCCCTCTGGACAATTCCACCCTACGGCGATTCCCTGTCGTAGGCTGGGCCCTGATGCGCCGAATGACGAATCCATTGAACAGTACTGGAACGACGTCGCACTTAGCCATTACGAGGATCGCGCCATTGAAGGACTGAACCTCATAACTGGATCGGTAGTGGAAAGAGTCGCGCTAATCGATCCTGCTTCGGTGGTGGGTAAGCATTATCGAAGGCGTCTAATGGCAAAGGTCCAAGGCAAAGAGTATCGTGTGCCTTTGCGCACTCTCGGGGATGGTGCCCTCCGACTGTTCGGGACTGCTCTTAGCCTCGTCAATAGCACAAACGGCTTCCTCCTCATCGACGAAGCCGAAAACGGCATCCACCACTCCATCCAGGCCAAGTTCTGGAACATGGTGCTGCAGACGGCCCAGCGCAACAACGTGCAGGTCATCGCCACCACCCACAGCTGGGACTGCGTGGTCGGGTTCGCCAAGGCGGCTAACGAGCTGGAGGATGTGGAGGGTGTCTTGTATCGGATTCAGCGGAACGGCGAGCGACTGCGGGCGGTCGAGTACGCAGAGGAAAATCTCGCGGCCGCGGCCAAACACAGGATCGAGGTGAGGTGATCGCGTGGCTCGAATCGATTCTGATCAGGCGGAACCACAGCTCCTGTTGGTAGAAGGGAGGACAGACAAGCACGTAGTTTGGCAAATTTGCAACCGGAGTCCTCAGCTCCCGGACTTTTATATTTCCGAGCGGGGAGACGTGAACTCCGTGATGGCGTCGATTGGCCCTGAGCTCTTGGCGGAGGGGCGCCAAGCGCTAGGGATACTGGTTGATACCGACGACAATCCTCAGGCACGCTGGGGCGAAATAGCTTATCGGTTGAGCATCAACGGCTTTCCACCGCCCGTTTCTCCCGATCCGGATGGGACGATTATTTCGGGCGCCGAACTGCGCGTAGGTGTGTGGCTGATGCCCGACAATGTTCTGACGGGCGAGATTGAAGAGTTCGTAGAACGAATGATTCCTGCTGGCGACCCGGTTTGGCCAATGTCGCGAGATTACATCGACCGATTACCTGCGTATGCGGGTAAATTCGCTGAGGGCAAAACCCTAAGAGCCCAAATCTACGCTTGGCTAGCCACTCGTGCTGACCCTCGGCTAATGGGCCAATCTATCGGCACTCGCGATCTCGAGATCGACGGCCCTCTCTGCCAGCGGTTCATAGCCTGGCTCAACCGCCTCTTCGCCTGATCCTTCCTCGCCCGCACCGCGTCAGCGGCGGGAGCAGGCTTGCCGTGTGTTATCATCCCGCCATTCTCGATGCGCACCCTCGCCGGCCCGGCCGGAGGTCCTCCAATGCTGTACCAACGCTACCGCTATTCCCAGTGGGATGGCACCCAGCAGATTTTCGACGTGGACGCCAGCGAGGTGATGGACGCCCTGTCGGATGACCTGCTGCAGCACGGCGACCTGGCCCGGGCCCTGCGCGACCTGTTCCGCAACGGCATGCAAAACCGCGACGGTTCCGAGATGCCCAACCTGCGTCAGCTCATGGAGCAGCTGAAGCAGCAACGCCGCCAACAACTCCAGCAGAGCAACCTGGACTCCGTGGTCGACGATCTGAAGGAGCGAATGGACGAGATCCTGCGCACCGAGCGGGAGGGGATCCAGCGCCGGCTCGACGAAGCCGCTGCACAGCCCGAGCCCTCAGACATGGAGGGCAAGGAACAGCAGCGAGCCCTCAACCGCTTGCTGCAGGAACGGGCGCAGCGCAACCTCGACAAATTGGACCAACTGCCCGAGGGTCTGGGCGGGCAAATCCAGGAGCTCATGGAGTACGACTTCATGGATCCCGAGGCGCAGCAGATGTTCCAGGAACTGCTGGACATGCTCAAGAGCCAGATGGCCCAGAACATCTCCCAGCAGATGCAGGACCAGATGCAGAACATGACGCCGGAGCAGATGGAGGCCATGCGTCAGATGATGCAGGACCTCAACCAGATGCTCCGGGACCGCATGGAGGGCCGCGACCCCAACTTCGAAGGGTTCATGCAGAAATGGGGTCCCATGTTCGGCGACGACCCGCCTCAGAGTCTCGACGAGCTCATGGAGCGCATCCAGCAGCAGATGGCGCAGATGCAGTCGCTGATGGACAGCCTGTCCCCCGATATGCGACGCGAGCTGGAAGACGCCATGCAGTCGGCCATGGACCCGCGCCTCATGGACGAGATGTCCGAGTTCGCCAGCCTGATGCAGTCGCTCATGCCGCCGGATGAACTGGCCCGCCAGTACCCGTTCCTCGGCGACGACAGCATGACCCTTGAGCAGGCCATGGAAGCCATGCGCCAGATGCAGGACCTTGACCGGCTGGAACAGTCCCTGCAGCAGGCCATGCGCACCGGCAACCTCGACGACGTCGACCCCGAACAGCTTGCCGAACTCCTGGGCGAGGAGGCCCGCCGGGCCTGGGAAGAGCTGGACCGGTTGCGCCAATTGCTGAAGGACGCCGGCTACATCACCGACGACGACAAGCTCAACCTGACCGCCCGCGGCATCCGCCGCATCGGCCAGAAGGCCATGCGCGAGGTATTCCAGCAACTCAAGAAGGACCGCATCGGCAACCACGACCTGGACACTCGCGGCGCCGGCGGCGATCTGCTCGGCGACACCAAGACCTACGAGTTCGGCGACCCGTTGCAGCTGGACCTCCAGACCACCGTGAAGAACGCCATCGTCCGCGGCGGCCCGCAGGTGCCCGTAAAACTCCGCCCCGACGACTTTGAGATCTACCGTACGGAGCATATGACCCGGGCCGCCACCATCGTCCTGTTGGACCAGAGCCGTTCCATGGGGCTGTTCAACAACTGGGCGGCGGCGAAGAAGGTGACCCTCGCCCTGTTCGCCCTCATCCGCCAGCAGTATCCCCGGGATACGCTCCACGTCGTGGGGTTCTCGGACTACGCCCGCGAGTTGGAGGAGGAGGACCTGGCCGGTCTCACCTGGAACAACTGGGTGTCCGGCACGAACCTGCACCACGCCCTGATGCTCTCGCGGAAGCTGTTGTCCCGGGAAAAGGGAGGCACCCGACAGATCCTGGTGATCACCGACGGTGAGCCCACCGCTCATCTGGAAGGCGAGCAGGCCTACTTCTCCTACCCGCCCAGCTACCGTACCGAATTGGAAACCCTGAAAGAGGTGCGCCGCTGCACGCAGGAAGGCATCGTGATCAACACGTTCATGCTGGAGAACAGCTACCAGTTGGTCAACTTCGTGGACCGGATGACGCGCATCAACCGCGGCCGGGCCTTCTACAGCAGCAGCGAAAACCTGGGCGAGTACGTGCTGGTCGACTACATCAACAATCGCCGCAAGCGGGTTACCGGCTGATCCTGGCATTCATCCTCGATGCGGCGGTTGCGGCTGAGGAGCCTCGTTTGCTAGAATAATTGTCCACGAACGCATCAGCGTCAGTGGCTCAGTGGGGCTGTAGCTCATTTGGGAGAGCGCTTCAATGGCATTGAAGA
>JAJEIA010000013.1 GCA_022823505.1 Dehalococcoidia bacterium | reverse complement strand
GTGTTGAGGCCGTCGGTGGCCGCGTCCTGCGCCACCGTCACCACCACGTCCTCCGAGCCGTCCGGCGTCACCGCCAGCGTGTACGAGCTCCCGCTGCCTGCGAACGCTCCCTTGGTCCCCCCAGTCACCGTCACGTCCGCGCTCACGAAATCCGTCACGTCCTCTGAGAATGTGAACGTCGCCGTGAGCGCGTCCGTCGCGTTGATCCTCTCCGGCACACCCCCGATCTGCACCGTCGGGGCCGCCGCATCCCACGTCGCGGTGGCGCTCACGGCGTTCGCCGGGCCGGTGTTGAGGCCGTCAGTGGCCGCGTCCTGCGCCACCGTCACCACCACGTCCCTGGAGCCGGTCGGCGTCACGACCAGCGTGTAGTTCCTGCCGCTGCCCGCGAACGCTCCCTTCGTGCCGCCGGTCACCGTCACGTCCGCGGTCACGAACCCGGTCACCGCCTCGGAGAACGCGAACGTCGCCGTCAGCTCCGCCCGCGCGTTGATCTTCTCCGGCACGCCCCCGATCTGGACTGTCGGCACCGACCCGTCCCACGTCGCGGTGGCCGACACCGCCGCCGCCGGGCCGGTGTTCAGCCCGTCCGTCGCCGCGTCCTGCGCCACCGTCACCACCACGTCCGCCGAGCCGTCCGGCGTCACGACCAGCGTGTAGTTCCTGCCGCTGCCCGCGAACGCTCCCTTCGTGCCGCCGGTCACCGTCACGTCCGCGGTCACGAACCCTGTCACCGCCTCCGAGAAGGTGAACCTCGCCGTCAGGGCGTCCGTCGCGTTGATCTTCTCCGGCACGCCCCCGATCTGCACTGTCGGGGCCGCCGCATCCCACGTCGCGGTGGCCGACACCGCCGACGCCGGACCCGTGTTGAGGCCGTCCGTGGCCGCGTTCGCCCCCACCGTCACCACCACGTCCTCCGAGCCGGCCGGCGTCACCGCCAGCGTGTAGTTCCTGCCGTTGCCCGCGAACGCGCCCTTCGTGCCGCCAGTCACCGTCACGTCCGCGGTCACGAAATCCGTCACGGCCTCCGAGAACTCGAACGTCGCCGTGAGCTCCGCCCTCGCGTTGATCTTCTCCGGCACACCCCCGATCTGGACCGTCGGCACCGTCGCATCCCAGGCGGCGGTGGCCGAAACCGGCGTCGCCGGGCCGGCGTTGCCGTCGACCACGGTCGCCGCGTTGGCCGCCACCTCGACCGTCAGGTCTGATCCGGTGGTCGGTGTCACCGCTAGGGTGTAGGTCCCGCCACTGCCAGAGAATGCACCCCTAGTGCCGCCCGTGACCGTCACGTCGCCGGAGACGAAACCCGTGACGTCCTCCGAGAACGTGAATGTCGCGGTGAGCGCGTCCGTCGAGTTGATCCCAGCCGGCACCCCGGAGATCTCGAGCATCGGCTCGTCGTCGTCTGTGGTCGTCACCGGCAGACTCGCCGTCACCGCGTCGTAGCTTCCACCCGAGGCGGTGTGCAGCAGAGCCGCCCGGTCGTGCTGCGCGTCGTCGTCGTGACCAGCCGAGACGTTGACCGTTTGAGTCATGTTCCATGTCGTGGTAGTAAACGTCAGGCTCTCCTTGTCCAGCGTTAGGTCTGTCTCCGCTTGGCCCGAGATCGCCACCGTCACGGTTTCGGCAGGTTGAGTCGCGAGCCTCACCGTGTAGCTCGCAGATGTCCCTTCCACTACTGTCAGAGGAGCGTCGGAGATGACAAGAACGCGGTCGTTGTCCGTCGTGGTCACCGCCAGATTCGCTTCCGTGCCGGCGTAGTCCGCACCAAACGCTCGGTGCCGTAGCGTAGCGTTGTCGTCTTGCCCGTCGTTGTCGTTACCGGCCGTAACAGTGACCGTTTGGGCCACGTTCCACGTGTCGGGCGCGAATTCTAGGTAGGTCTTGTCCAGTTTGAGGTCCGTTGCAGCATGCCCCGTGATCCGCACGAACACCCCCGCCGGCGTCTCTGGCCCCTCGTCCTCATCGAAGACCACTGGCTGTGATGCCAGCTTGACCGTGTATGTCGCCTTCTCTCCCTCGGTCAGTCCCAGCGCGCTCTTCGACAACACAACTCCGGCCATGTCGTCGTCCTCGATGGATATGGTTACGCTGGAGGGTGTGCCGGGGGCTACCTCGGGCGGCAGGCGGACGGAGTTCAGCTGGCACTCTATCATCTCGAGGCCTTCGTCGATGCTATCCTCGTTCGCGGTCACCGAGATTGTGCCGCTTGCTGCCTTGTCTGCAATGCTGGTGCTGGATGCGTAAGTGAAATCCCTGGCCGTTAGCAGCTGCGCGTTCGAACCAGTAGCGGAGCATTGAATCGGGATGCTGAGTGCCCGGCCGGTCTGATTGGCGCTGTCGAGGGTCGCCGTAATAGTCAACGAAGCGCCCTCCTTCACACGGCCATCGTCACTGACCGCAAGGCGAACCGTGTGGGTTGCGGGCTCCCAGATCTGGAACGGTCTCAAGGCGGTGACTTCCCTAGCACCACCGCCCAGCCCGGTCCCAGAGTTGGCGTTGAGATCGCCCAGCCTGATCGAGACCCGTTCCCTTTCGTGCATTTCGTCAGCCTCGTCCGCGAGGGCTGTCAGGGTCAGGGTGGCTGTCGTGGCCGTCGCGCCCGATTCGGGACCGGTAAAGGTAACACTGGCGCTGCCGCTGTCCAGGTTCTGGTAAGTCACTCCCGTACCGCTTGCCCCGCTCAATGTGTAGTCTGTGCCACGAGTTGCATCGGACTGAGGAAACGAGCTCCCAAAAAGCAGCGGTACGGCCAGTTCCTCACCAGAAACCAGGCCCCGGAACAGCGCGACGGTCAAGGTCTTTCGCTCGCCCTCCCTGATGTTGCCCCGGGGACCGTTCAGGACCACTTCAGTTGGGTCAACGTCAACAACAGGCCATGAGGCCGAGCTTTCCGTCTGCGACACTGTGTAGGTGTTTTGGCTGTCGGGCCTCAGCCGGTATGTGAGTGTCCAGTCCGGAGTATCCGTGCGGTCCCAAGGTATTTGGAAGCTCGTGTCAAGAGACGCTTTGCCCGCAGGGATGACGACATTCATTGAGCTTCCGCCTTGCCTTCCCCCTGAGGCTTCCCAGTCTCCGCCGACTGGAAGAGCCATCGAGTGGTCTCCTCCGACCCGCGTCACCCGCATCATCACCTGATCGCGCCGCTCGGTTCCGCCGGCGCCCCCGGTCGCGGTCACCGACAGTTCCGGCGTCCCGCCCAAGTCGCCGATGGTCAGCGTCGCTGACGTGGACTTTCCATGCACGGCACTGCCCTCTAGATTCGAGCTCGTGAGCGTGCCCAGCGTCGCGGTCACTATCTCGTGCATACCGTCGCTGTCGAGGTTGGCTGTGGCCGTGAAGGTTATCGTGGCCGTCTTCACCGTGTTCGTCGCATCCCCTGTGAACGTGATTTCGAACGTTGCCGGGTCTGCATCCTTGTCGCCGTTAACGGTTACGCCCGTGCCGGATACGGCGTACTCGAACAGGGGACTCGTGGAACCCGGCAACGCCGCACCTGTGGTGGTGGTCAGCGTCACCGGTACGGTGACCTGCTCCGGCTGAGGTTTCCCCTCGAAATCAACGTTGAGTGGATCGGCGCCAAGCGCTCGCCCCAGGCTGACGGTCATCGTCGCTGAGGTGTTCACGTTGCCCTCGGTGATCCCCCCGCCGCCGGTCAGGTTTACCGGCGTCGGGTCGGCGTCAAGGATGGTCACGTTGAGTCTCAGTGATTCGAGGGAGCCTCGGTAGCGTGTGTAGCCCGGCGGCAGCTCTTTGACGCCGAAGCGGATGCGTTCACGCAGCTCATCAAGCCCGTCCTTCTCGATGCTGAGGTAGGCCGAGCCCTCGAAGCCGCCCGCGGCAATGGCGATGCCCGCGGGGATCTTGCCGTAATCGGCACTGGATGCGTCGTACTGCTTAACATCCGGCGTAGCATCCTCGTCGTTTACGGTGAAGGGAATGACCACGCCGCCCTCAGGCACCGTTCCACCCGCGACGTAAGCCGTAAACTTCGCGCTCGTACCCTCAACGGCCCTTGCACCCGCTTCGAATGCCAGCTGGACGTCCAACGTATCCAGAATGTTGAAATCCGCGAGGTTGTCGACGCCGGTGGCACCGCCACTCAGGTTGGTGCCGGAGTTCGCGTCCAGCGCCCCCAGACCGATAATCACTGACTCGGGGTCGGGCTCCACTTCGCCGTCGTTAGGCGCCCTCAAGGTCAGCGTTACCAGCTTTGCCGACGGTCCCGCGAAGGTGATCGTCGCGTTTGTGTTGGGGTTATTCAGATTGGTGCAGCTGACGCCCTTCGGCAAGCCTGTGGGGCAGGAGACGGTGAAGTCGCTGCCGCGGTTCGCATCGCCGGCGATCGTCACCGGCACGGGCAGGATCTCTCCGGCGGCCAGTGCGCGGCTCAGCCTGACCGTGAAGTCCAGACTGTTCTCCTCAGGGAGATTTACTGCTAGGCCCTCGATGGTCACTCTGGTGGCGTCGTCGTCGGCCACGTTGACGGTGGCCGAAGATGAACTCGAGTCGACGAGGTAGTCGGCTCCGGCCTTCAGGGTGACCGTGACTGCGCCGTCGGGCTCGTCTTCATCGGCCATGTCGTTCACTGTGTCGAGCGTTAAGGTGACCGAAGTCTGGCCGGCGGAGAGAGTAATGGTATGGTCACCCTCGTCTCCGGCGTCCACGAAGTCGCTGGGGCTGGCGGCGTCGGCCACGGACACCCTCACCTTCAAGTCCACGGGTGGCGCACGGTCGGCCTGGACGGTAAAGGAGGCGGACTGGCCCTCGGTCACTGCTGCACCACCCGTGATTGTTAGCTCTGGTGCTGGGGGGGGGGCGTCCACCACGAACAAATCAGAAAGGCCATAAAAGGGCCTCCATGCAACCCCGGTGCCCCGGCTGAAGGAGAGAGTGCGGGTCGTCGTTGCGAGGTTGCCAAACTGTACCCTCGCGCCGCCCAACGGGCGGTTGGCGTGACGAGAGCCGTCTGCGCTGGTGCCTGTCCAGACAAAGCCTCGTGTGATGGCATTCCCCAGTTGGTTGCGACCTGCATTGCTATCCCAATCCCCGTCGTAAAAGTCGCTGTAGTTATCGGCGACCTTTGCACCATTCAGCCAGTAGATCGGAAAGCCGACGCCCTGTGTCGAAGTGTTGTCGCGAGCATGGACCGAAGCAGTCGAGCCGAGCACCCGGAACCGTGTGGAATAGGGCCGGATGGATGGATGCCCAGAGCTGGCTACCGTTTGCACAGTGCTGTTGTAGTGGGAAATGGAGGAATCTAAGGCTTGGTAGCCCTGACTAGTGACGAATAGCAGCCGGAACTGCTGGTTCGCTCCGAGGCCCGCTGGCTTCAAAGGCCAGTGGTATGGGACGCGTTGGGCTCCCAATGCGTCCAGGATGTCGAAATCCGCAAAGTTGTCGACGCCGGTCGCCCCACCGCTTAACTCGGTGCCGGATCTGGAGTCCAGCTTTCCTAGAGCGATTTCAACCGACTCGGGGACATTCTCTGCCTTGCCGTCGTTGACTGCCATCAGAGTCAGCGTCACTGTCGCTGGCGACGGCCCGGTAAAGACGATCGACGCCGTGGGTATAGCCTGAGCCAGCCTGAACGTGCAACCGATTCCCTTCGGCAAGGGCGATGGACAGGAGACCGTGTAGTCCTCGGCCGCGCTCGCGCCGCCAGCGAACGTCAGAGGCACGACCAAGATCTCGCCGGTGACCAGCCTGCGGTTGAGTCTGACGATAACGTCCAGGCTGTCAGGCTCGCGGATGTCTATCGCCGTGCCTTCGAGCGTCACCGTGGTGGCATCGTCATCGACCACGTCTACGGACCCGGACGATGCACTCGAGTCGACGGTGTAGCCGGTGCCGTCCTTCAAGGTCACGGTGACTGCCCCGTCGGACTCGTCTTCATCAGCCGTGTCGTTCACGGTATCCACCGTGAAGGTGACCGAGGTCTGCCCGGCAGGAAGCGTAATGGTATGGTCACCCTCGTCGTCAGCGTCCACGAAGTCCATCGGGCTGGCTGCGTCGGTCACGGACACCGTTACCGTTACGTCCTGGGCGGGAGCCTTGTCGGCATTGACCGTGAAGGAGGCAGATTGGCCCTCGGTCACTTCAGCGCCTCCCGTGATCGTCAGCTCCGGCGGTGAGTCCACCACGAAGACGGGAGACATGCCGTATAGGGGATACGTATCGGTGTTTGGGGCGTTCAGATTGGAAATTTGCCAGTTTGAAGTAGACGAAAGCAAACCATACCGAACATCAGCAGAGCCGAGGAAATATTGCGTGCGGGAGGTACGACCGGCCGCAGTCCCGTTGGAGACGGTGCCTGTCCAGACCCTGTCCGCGTTACTGACCTGTCCCGCTTCGTCTCGAGCTTCTCGGCTGCTCCACACCCGCGCGTAGAACCAGTTGTAGTTGTTGGCGAGCTTCGCTCCGCCCAGCCAGTAGATCGGATAGCCGGCCCCGTCGTGAGAAAATTCATTGGTCGAAGTGAAGTCCCGAGCATCGACGGATTCGGTCGACCCGAGGACTCGAAACTGCGCGGCATAGGGGCGGATGTCCGCATGGCCTCCCCCGGCGGCGTACAGCACTTGCTGGTTGTAGTGCTCGATGGTTTGATTCGTGGCGGCGTGCTTGGTGCTCGTGACGAAGAGCAGCCGGAAGCGATCGCCCGTGTCAAGCCCCGCAGGCTTCGACGGCCAGTCGTTCGGGACGCGATATTCGTATACGCTGTCTAGGATGGAGAAATCGGCGACGTCATCCACGCCCGTCGCACCGCCGCCAAGCCCCGTACCCGAGTTGGCGAAGCTCCCGAAACCGATGCTGACGGACTCGGTGGCACCCTCCGCGACGCCGTCTTGGGTGGCCGTCAACGTCAGCCTCACACTCGCCGCCGACGGACCTGTGAACGCGACTATCCCGAGGTCGATGCGGCACGCGACGCCCGTCGGCGAGTTGGTAGGGCACGCAACTGTGTAGTCTTCGCCAAGCGTCGCCTGGCCAGCGAACGATAGCGGCACAGTGAGATACTCGCCGCTAACGAGCGGACGGCCGAGCATGAGGCCAAATTGCAGACTCTCGGATTCACGAAGCGTCCCCACGGTGCCCCGGAGGGTCACCGTGGTGGCGTCGTCGTCCGCCACCGCCACCGTTGCTGAGGACGAAGTCGAGAGAACCGTGTACCGCAGGCCGTCCTCCACAGTGACGGTGACTTCGTCATTGGGCTCGTCTGTAGCGTCCTGGACGGTCGCCACGGTGTAGGTGACCGAGGTTCTCCCTGCTGGCAAGGTCAAGGTCTGCGTGCCTTCGTGCGCGGCGTCCACGAAGTCCGCGGGGCTGTCCCCGTCGGCCACGCTTACCGTCACTGTCAGATCCGCAGGCGATGACCTGTTGGCCTCGATGGTGAAGGATGCAGGGGCACCCTCCGTAACCCCGGCGTTGGCAGTGATCTTCAGCTCGGGCGGCGTGCGTACGACGAACACCGGAGAAAGGCCGTAAAGGCTGAGTTCGTTACCCTGGGTGACGGGTTGTGGGGACTTGAAGAAGTAAATGTACCGTCCCGAGGCGATAGCATCCGAACCGTACTGCACTGTGCCAAGCACGTTGCCAGTGCGGGGGGAGCCGAGGGCGTGACCGCTGGAAGCGGTGCCGTCTGGCTCGCTGCCTGTCCAGACGAAGACTGAATCAAAGGTCGCTCCGTGTTCGTCTCGGAATTTACCGGCGTCCTCGATCAAGCCGTCGTAGAAGTCCGGGTAATTCTCGGCGAGTCTCGCGCCGTTCAGCCAGTAGATCGGATCGCCAACTCCAGTAGTCGAAGTATTGTCGCGGGCATCGACCGAAGCAGTCGAGCCGAGTACCCGGAACTGATCGGAAAGGTTGCGGATGGCCGCGTGCCCGTCAGCAGCGGCGGCTTGCACAAGCGCGTTGTAGTGCGCGATGCCCGTTGCGCGGGCATCATGTGTGCCCCTCGTGACGAAGAGCAGACGGAATCGATCGTTCTCGCCAAGGCCGACCGGCACCAGCGGCCAGTCTGGCGGGACCTCGTGGGTGCCCTCGTAGACCCAGCGCACCTCAAACACCGGAGAGAGGCCGTAGAGGTTATGCTCCGAGTTGGATTCGCCTGCTAATCGGGCGAACCGGCTTTGGCCGGGTGCGCTGTAGCCAAGGGTTACAGTACTGGAGCCGAGTGTTAGGCCCGGGGAACCGGTGCCGTCTTCCTTGCTACCTGTCCAGATCCAGAGAGCCTCGGATGGTGTCTGTGAGATTTCCTCACCCGAATTGTACCGAAATTCGATTCGGTTTGTGCCGTCGTCGTCCCAGTTCCCGTCGTAGAAGTCGGCGTAGTCATCGGCTACCTTCACGCCGTTCAACCAGTAGATCGGCTCGCCATCTCCCGTGGTCGAAGTATTGTCGCGGGCAGTGACCGAAGCAGTCGAGCCGAGTACGCGGAACGCGCTAGAAACTCCGCGGATGTGCAAGTGCCCTTGGCTAGCAGAGGTTTGCACAAGCGTGTTGTAGTGAGAGATATTTTGCGCTTGAGCGTTGTGTTTGCTAGTCGTTACGAAGAGGAGCCGGAAGCGATCGCCCAACTCGAGGCCGGTCGGCTTCAGCGGCCAGTCCGGCGGGACGTAGTACCCACCTTTGCCATCGGGTGCCGGATCTTGCGCGGCGATTCTGGGAGTGAGACCGGCGTGCAGCGCCAGCAAGAGAAGGATCGGCAGCAAGCGCCGCGCGGTGCTTGCCGCACCTTCTCCTGGGCGGCTGGCGGGTCTTCGCCGGTCACGAACACGCCGTTGGCGAGCGTGTTGAGGGGGGAGTGCTACGAATGCAGCGGCATCCCCGAGATCTTCGGCGCCATGCGGTTCTTGCTCGTGTGATGTCGCGTCGCGTCCGGCACCGTCGCTGGCAGAGGCCGAGGGCGGTTTCATCGATTCCCCGGCCAGTCTGGGAAGCGCCAGTCCCGCAGCCCGCCCCTGAGGAGCCGGACAGGTCGTACCGCCCCCCCCCCCCGGGATTAGCCAAGACACCGTGTCACTCACGGCTAGAGTCTCCAGCGGACACCCCGCCGCAGGGACTCCGCGACCACTCTTGGGATGTTTTGCAGGAAATCCTTGCAGAACTTCTCCGGCTTGTCCTCTTCCGCCTGCAGTTGTGTTGGACGCATAGTCAAGCAGCCGAACCTTGTCCACGCAGCAGGCCCAATAATGAAGCAGTGAACGCTAGGCTTGCGATGGAAACAAGCCGCTATACCGGCCATCGTCCACCCAAGCGCTGCGTCCAGTATCCAAGGGATTTAGGCCCCCCTGCCAACGCCATGAGGGCTTCCAGTCTCCTTCGATTCAAGCGACCGGCGCGACCACCAGTGGCCTCTGCTGCAACCCCTTCGGCTGCTCTTCGTTGTAGGGCAGCACTCAAGCCGCCAGGGCGGTTCGAGTTACTCCTGAAAGACGAGCCGTCTCTTCTTGCGTTTCTCAATGCCACCACAGTGAACATGCTATGCGTAGCTCGTGCGCTGGAGAGTCTAGCAGATCAGCAGATCTGAGGCTCTTGCAGGATTCCAACTGGCACGCCACAAGCGAGTTCAGAACGCGAGGTTCAGCTCACCACTGATTAGAATTGTCAATAGATTTCGAGATTATAATTAGAAATGATTATAGCTTCTCGGACTCGGCTAGCCCCCTGCCGCAGCTAGGCGCAGTTTCGCTTGTTCCGACCGTTTCGGGCGTTGCGATGCTGGACTGCTGGCTGCTGGCCGACGCTGCACTCACAACAGCAGCCGCATCAACTACGCCAGCACGGCGATGAACAGGTGCGCCCGGATGCGGTCCTGCTTGGCGTGCCAGATCGGCCGCAAGCCGATCTCCGACTTCAGGCTGCGGAAGGTGGCCTCGATTTCGGTCAGTTGCCAGTAGGTGCGCGCCACGCGCTCC
>JAJEIA010000062.1 GCA_022823505.1 Dehalococcoidia bacterium | reverse complement strand
CGTTGCTGGTCGGATGGGGACATCAGGGAAAGCGTCAACCGTTAAACGTGCGCCCGGCAGCAAAGCGCCGGGCGCACGACGGGGTCGGTGTACGCCGGGCGGCGCGACGACTACTTGCTGAAGTAGTCGTAATTTATCTTGATATATTCTTCGTACATGGACGGCACGGCTTCTTCCGCGAAGATGGCGGTGACGGGACACACCGGTTCGCAGGCGGCGCAGTCGATGCACTCATCCGGGCTGATGAAGTACATGTCATCGTCGTCGGTGGTGTAGATGCAGTCCACCGGGCAAACGTCGACACACGCGGCGTCTTTCACGCCCACGCATGGCTCGGTAATGATGTAGGTCATAGCGGCATTCCCTCGGGTGATGTGGTGTGGGTCTACAGTGGCAAACCGAACTTCGGGCCACAACTCACGGGTGCGAAAATTATAGCACGGCGCATGGGCAATGCCAACGCAGCGCGCGTCCCGGAGCGCCGCTTCCGGCGGGCGGCGACGCCGGTTTTACACCCTGGTGAAACGCTTCTTCGTCGAGAGTGTCACGAACGTTTGGGTCTTCTGTACTCCTTCGATCACGCCGATGCGGGTCCGCAGAAAATCGCCGAGACTCTCGGCAGATTCCAGGGCGGTCCAAACAAAAACGTCGTACGGCCCAGTGGCAACGACGACGTAGTGTGCTTCGTCAAGGTTGGCAATGCATTCCGCGACGGAATCCGACTTGCCCGGACCGGTTTCCAGACCGATCAGCGCGGTGGTGCCGTAGCCCATTTTTTCGAGGTTGGGGACTGCCACCACATGGACGATATCTTCTTTGATGAGACGGCGCAGACGACGCCTCACGGTGCCTTCGCTGACACCCACAGCGCGCGCGATCTTGGCGTTGGACGCACGCCCGTCCGACTGCAGGATACCGATTATCTTCAGGTCAAGCTCGTCCATTGGTTGGCAGACTCCAGGCTAGGTATGCATTCGTATCTCTACGCCCAATGGCGCAGTTATTTGGATTACGATATTATTCGTTGGTGCTGCGGTTGTCAACTATCAATGAGACAATGATAAACATTATCGTTTTATTCGCGACGGAATCCCTGCTTTTCGGCCGCGTCCGACGTATCATTAACGTAATGACGGGCAGATTATCCGGGAGTTCCCGTTGCAGGCATCAACCCACGCTGAGTGCGCCTACTCCACCAACAATCATCACTATCGACGCGGCTTTTACCCATAGCACACGAGGATTGAGCGACTCGTCCAGGAACTGCCAGCGCATGCGAGACAGAAGTGTCGACGCGATGAACACGAACAGCGGCCGGGTCGCCAAGACCGCAGCCACCAGGGATGCGGGTCCCAGGCTGTAAGCGTAGACCCCCAGCAAGATCGAGATCGCCGGCATCAGCGATTCTCCGAACAGCAGCATCGCCAGCACGCCGGGTTGCTTCACCGCGGTCCACAGGCGGGGCCCGCCGGTCGTGCCCGCGCACAGGAACACTGCTCCCACGGTGGCCTGCTGTATGCCGAACACGGTCAACACCGGCAGGTGGGCGTTGAGAGCGGCTTTCGCAACGACAAAGCTGGACGCCGCGCAAAAAGCGCTAACGAACAGGATGGCGGGTCCGTAAAGCGCGCTGCGGTCCCGCAGACCGAAAATGGCGGTCGTGGGAACCGCCAGGCCGGCCCCCACGCGACCGAACGGCGTCTCCTGGAACAGGCGGACCGAGATGAGCACGGCCCCGGCCACCACCAGCGCGATGCCAAACCACTGGGCGATGGATATATGCTCGTTCAGCAACACCAGGGCCAGGATGGCCACGAAAATCGGATTGGTCTGGGAAATCGCGACGGCTCGCGAAGCCTCCATGAGGCGCAGGCCCCGGAACAGCAGCACCACCGAACATCCCATGAACAGGCCGGCTACGACGGGAGTGACCGCCACCTGCCACGTGGTGCCGGGAGGGACCCCAACGATGGCGGACACGATGGTGCCATATATCAGGCCGGTGGCGCCGCACCACAGGCACAGGGGCGGAACGCCGTTCAGGTGAAACGACAGCAACCGCTTGTCGCAGACGCTGACGAAGCAGAAAGCCAGGGCGGAGCCCAGCGCGAATAGCGGCCACATTACTCTGGGATAGCCTCGCGATTGGTCACCGCGCCGGGAGGTCGCGCCAGTCGCCCGGCGACCGGCGTCGCGAACACGGAGCGCGGGTCGCGCCTTCTACCCAACACCGGTGGCTGGCCTATGCGGGACAAGGTGAGGGTTTCAGACGCGGCAATGACCGTCGCACCGGCCCAGCCAGTTGCTGATACGCATCCGGTTGCGGGCGAACCCACGGTAGAAGAGGTCAAACGCCGGCCTGGCCGGCCACCACCGGGTCCACGCGAGCACCCAGCCCACGCCGGCCAGCCGGTAACCCTCGCGCAAGCTTTCCATCCCCACCGTGACGCTTCCGTCGGGCCGGATACCGTACAACGCACCCTGCACCTGTTCATCGGTAAAGCCGAGGGCGGCCGCGTCAAAACCATCCGCCGATATGTCCACCGGCTCGATGGCGTCCGGGCGCCGGCGGTAGAGATTCATCACCTCCCGACTGCACATTGGGCACGCGCCGTCGTACAGCATGCGGAAACGGTCGCTCATCGCCGGTCTCCCCGGTTTGGCCTTGGACTGTTTGGGCGGCCCTAATCGTCCGCTGGGGTTGGCACGGCAGCGTCGGCGGCCATCTGTGCGGCCTGGGCGGCGGCGAGGCTGGCGACGTCGGTACCCACGTCCTGGACGCCGTATTTCTTCTCCAGCTCGTAAATGGCGTCAAGGCCGAGCACGGAGGCAACGTCCCAGCGCGTCCCGTAGCGGTCGGGGTTCACCTGCCCATCGCTCATGAGCTCTTCGTAAGCGGCGCGAACCTGCTTGTAAATGAGCCAGATGGTGCTCCCGCAGATCATGATCTTGTAGCCCAGTTCGTCCATGGTCTGCGTCGTGGCCAGGTCCCCGTTGTACATGCGCGGCACGTCGGCCAGGTCGGCAGCGTAGCGCTGGATGTCATCCTGCGATTTGATGCCGTCGACGAATACCAGGTCGGCGCCGGCCTCGACGTAGGCCCGGCAGCGTCGGACGGTGTCCTCCCAGCCGGTGACGGCGTAGGCGTCGCAGCGCGCGATGATCACGAAGTCGGGGTCGGTGCGCGCGTCCAGAGCGGCGTGTATCTTCTGGACGTGTTCCTCCACCGGGACCACCTGCTTGCCGGCGAAAAAGCCGCACTTCTTGGGAAACACCTGGTCCTCCAGGTGGATGGCTGCCACGCCGGCGGCTTCGTATTCGCGGACGGTGCGTCGCACGTTGAGTGGGTTGCCGTAGCCGGTGTCGGCGTCGCAGATCACCGGGATATCGATGGCGTCGGCGATGTACTTGGCGTTGGCGACCATTTCGGTCATGGTCAGGAGGCCCACGTCAGGGAAACCGCGCTCCGCGGCGGTTCCGGCGCCGGTCATGTAAACGGCCTGGTGTCCGACGTCCTCGGCGATGCGGGCGTGCAGGGCGTTGAGTACGAAGGGGGCGACGACCATCCGGTCGGACGCGAGCATCTGGCGCAGCTTGGCAGTGGCTTTCATAGTTGCAATACCTCCACAAATGAACTTACATCGATGCACAGGATAGACAGGATAATACGGCATCCGTGAGAGTTGAGATCAGCCGGTTGAGCGAGTGAACCGTTGAAACTCGACCTTGGGGCTACCAAAATTGATGAGCAATCCCACTGGGATCCCGGTAGCATTCAGGCAGTTAATTGCCTGCGCCTTATGCTGTGGGGTAAGCCGCTCCACGGCTTTTAGTTCGATGATCACTTTGCCCGGCACCAATAAATCGGCATAAAAATCACCCACGGGCGTATTGCGAAACGTTACTTTGATTGGAGCCTGTGCCTTCACCGGGATGCCAGCGTCATCGAGTGCAACCACCATAGCGTTTTCGTACACCGATTCCAGGAACCCTGCTCCCAGTTCGTTCTGCACTTCGAATGCACAACCTATTATCACCCTGGTCAAATCTGAATACAGCAATCCCCGATCCTGTCCATCCTGTCTATCGATGTAGAAATTCTATTGGCGGTCAGAATATGCGGTCGGTTTCTGCGACCAGGGGCGGCAGGAGGGCTTCCATCCACGGGACCATGTCGCGCAGAACCTCCACCGGTATCTCGTGGCCCATGTTGTACTCGTTATATGACAGGTTGTAGTTCTCCGCGTCGAGAAACTCCCGGGTGCGGCGCGCGCTGTCCATCGAAACCATCTGGTCGTAGAGACCGTGGGCGACGAAAACCGGCTGCTCTCGATGGTCGGGCAGGCGCGGGCGCAGGATCTCAGGATCCGGTAGCGAGGCGCTCAGCGCGATCAGGGCCACGAACTTGTCCGGCCGCTCCAGTCCCATCCGGTAGGTCATGCCGCCGCCCTGCGAGAAGCCGAGCAGAACGGCCCGGTCCTCCTGCGCGCGAAACTCCTTCAACACCTCCGAAAAAAAGGCGTCCAGTAGCGTCTCGGCCTGGTCGAAATGCTCCTCGGTGGCCTGGCCGCGGGGCGGATGCCAGCCGTAGCCGATCATGCCCGGGGCCAGTTCAAAGGGGATGGGCGCGTTGGGGCACACGTACACGTAGCCCTTGCGGTTGATGGACGGAGCCAAGCCGGCCAGGTCCTGCATGTTGGCGCCAAACCCGTGCAGCATGACCACCAGCGGGTAATCGGCGTCGGCGTCGTATTCGTCGGGGAATATGACGAGATAGTGAAGGCCGTCGTCGGCTACCCTGCGCTGTTCTGCGTGCATCGGTCAGGCTCCTTTTCGTCGCTATGCGACCCGGGCTAACCCAATCGTAACATATCGAGTCCCGGACCCCCGGTGAAGCGGAGCCTTGTGGGAAGCGGCAACGCGCTGCGGTCGCCGGTCACGCCGGCGCGTGGTCAGCGCCGTCAACAGCCGGGTTGGCCGTAGTTGCCGCAGCATCCGCGCCGCGCCGCCACCTTCCGCCGCATATTTGAGGCCACCAGCGCCACAACCCGTCGCCACGGCAGTCCGGTTCCACGCAGGTTTGCGAACGCGGAACCCAGGCTGTCGGGACCGTTGTGGTGGTGGTGGGGATGACCGTGTTCGGGCTCTTGATCGGCCATTGCGAGAGTTCCCCGTCGAGTTCAGGCCTGAGTGGCCGCGGCGTTGGTATCTCCGCTGCCGAACACGCCGAAGGGGTTCAGCGAACGCGGCGCGTCGTAGACGTCCATTCGCTCGGTGCGCTTCAGCCATCCAACCACGACGTAGGTGATTGGAGTGGCGACGACCTCGTAGAGGGACTTGGCGATCCACGCGCATACCGCGGCGTTGAACACGGGCAGCCACGAGCCGTCCGGACCGATCCACAATCCCGAAACTCCGAAGGCGATGGTGAAGAACAGGATGGAGTCGATGCCCTGGCCCACCACGGTGGAGGATATGGTCCGGAGCCACAGGTAACGGCCCTGGGTGCGGTTCTTGAGCAGCACCATGACCACGGCGTTGGAAAACTCGCCGACGATGTAGGCTACGAAGGAGCCGAGGAGGATCCAACCGGTTGCGCCCAGGATGGCCTCATACGCGTGCTCGCTGGGCAGGTTGGCCACCACGTTGCCGGCGTCGTCGGTGATTATCACCGGTTCCACCGACCAGAACACCGCGCCCGGGATCATGTCGCCGACCCAGAACAGGAACACCATCAGCAGGTTGCACACGAAGCCCAGCCAAATGACGCCGCGAGCGACCCGGAACCCGTACACCTCGGTCAGGATGTCGCTGATGATGTAGCCCACGGGGAAGCAAACAATGGCGGCGGACACCACGAAAAGGTTGCTGCCGATGAAGTCGAAGGGCAGGGTGAACAGCGAAACCGGCTTGGTGGCGATGATGTTGCTGACCAGCAGCACCGTCACCGCCAGCGCGGCAATGATTACCAGTTTTCCCGAGAATTGCATGGATGTCCTCTCTGGCGGCGTCCGGCCTATAGCAGCGGCAGGTACCGCGAAATCTCGTAATCCGTGACCGTAGATCGGTATTGATCCCACTCCTGTTTCTTGTTGCGGATCAGGGTTTCGTAGACGAAATCCCCCAGAGTCTTACGCAACAAGTCGCTGTTTTCGGCAAACGCTATGGCCTCGCCCATGCTGGTGGGCAGGCGCCCGATGCCCCGGGCGGTTCGCTCGTCAGGGGACATGGACATGACGTCTCCGGTGATGGGAGACGGCAGCGGGTATTCGTCCTCGATTCCCTTGAGCCCGGCGGCCAGCAGCGCGCTGAATGCCAGGTACGGATTGCAGGCCGGGTCGGGCGCGCGGTATTCGACGCGCAACGAGCTCTCGTAGCCCGCCTTGTACGAGGGAACCCGGATCAGGTCCAGGCGGCTCGACATGGTCCAGGACACGTGAACCGGCGCCTCGTACCCGGGCACCAGCCGCTTGTAGGAGTTCACCCACTGGTTGGTCACCAGGGTGATTTCGGGGGCGTGCCGCAGCAACCCGGCGATGAACCGCTTGCCGATCACGGACAGGTGCAGGTCGTCATCCGGGTCGTAAAAGGCGTTGCTGTTGCCGCGGAAAAGCGACTGGTGGGTGTGCATTCCGCTGCCGTTGGCCGTGGAAAAGGGCTTCGGCATGAATGAGGCGTAAACGCCCTGCTGCTGGGCCAGTTCCTTGATGACCATGCGGGCCGTCATGACGTTGTCGGCCATGGTCAGGGCGTCAGTGTACTGGAGGTCAATCTCGTGCTGGCTGGGCGCGCCTTCGTGGTGGGAGTACTTGACGGGAATGCCCATTTCAGCGAGGTTGAGCACGGTGTCGCGACGGAGGTCGGAGGCCGGGTTGCTGGACAGCTGGTCGTAGTACCCGTAGGTGTCCAGGGGTTCCGGTGTTTCCGCGTCCCGCAGGTAGAAGTACTCAAGCTCCGGCCCGACGTAGTAGATGTAGCCAAGGCTCGCCAGGCGTTCCAAATTACGCTTGAGAACGTGGCGCGGATCTCCGATGAACGGCTCGCCCCTCGGGGTGCGCACATCGCAGAAAATCCGTGCCACCGCGTTGCGCCGGGGACGCCAGGGCAGAAGGGTGAACGTGGTAGGGTCAGGGAAAGCTCGCATGTCGCTTTCCGTGTCGGTGCTGTAGCCCTCGATCGCCGCGCCGTCGAAACCGACGCCCAACTCCAGGGCATCCTCCAGGTCGTCCACGGTGATGGCGAAGCCCTTGAGGTTGCCGAGGATGTCGGTGAACCACAGGCGAATGAATTTGACGTCGAAGTCGCGAGCGCTGCGGAGCACATACTCGCGCTCGGCGGCGTGGTGGTCAGTCAGCACGAATGGTCTCCTGGAAGGTGAGTGTCCCGACGCACCGGATGTTCTCCGAGGCATTGTATCAGTGGGGGCGGGTCGTAACCCGCCCCCGTGTGTTGGACTGCAGTCGGCGGCCTCGCGACTAGGCGTCGAAGTACTTGAAGAATTCGATGGGACGCGGCCGCCGGCACAGGTCGATGACGCCGACCCTGTTGGACTTGCAAGACTCAATGACTTTCCGCTGGGTCACGGTCACTTCCTCCTGTGCGATCGCTATTGGCGCGAGTGGGGTACACCGCTCGGGAATTGCCCACCGGGAACCCATCCGCCTAGCTCATTCCCTCACCATGCTGCGTCAGGTCAATGCCGATCTCCTCTTCCTGATCCGTGACGCGCAGCCCGATGGTGTACTTCAATGCCAGCAGGATGATCGTGGATATCACGAAAGACCAGGCGAAAGCGGCGCCGATGCCGATGATCTGGTAGAGAATCTGTTCAATACGCGTGACGTCGGCGTCCAATGCGCCGAAACCGATGCCGACGAAGATGCCCGTGGCCAGCGCGCCCCACATCCCGCCGATACCGTGGATGCCGAAAACGTCCAGCGAGTCGTCGATGCGGAACTTGTGCATCAGTTCAACGGCGATGAAGCAGGCTCCGCCGGCGCCGGCGCCGATGATGATCGCAGGCATGACGCCCACGAAACCGGCGGCGGGAGTGATCGCAACCAGGCCTGCCACCGCGCCGGCCGCGGCGCCGCTGGCGGACGGGCGCTTGGTGATGAACCACGAAATGATGGACCAGGAGGACATGGCCGTTGCCGCGGCCACGTTGGTCACGACGAAGGCGTTGGCCGCGCTCTCGGTGGTGAGGTCAAAGCTGCTGCCGGCGTTGAAGCCAAACCAGCCGAACCACAGCAGGCCGGCGCCCAGGAGCACCAGCGGCACGTTGTCGGGTGCGAGGTTCACCGTGCCGAACCCGGTGCGGCGTCCCACGACCAGCGCGGCGGCCAGGGCGGCCGTTCCCGATGCGATGTGAACGACGGTGCCGCCGGCGAAGTCCAGGGCGAACCCGGCCTCGCTCATGCCCAGAATGCTGCCCAGGTTGCCGAGCCATCCGCCTCCCCAGACCCAGTGGCACAGGGGGGCGTAGACGATGGTCACCCAGAGGGCGGCGAAGATGATGTAGGACTGGAACTTGAAGCGTTCGGCGAAACCTCCGGCAATGAGCGCCACGGTGATGATGGCGAACATGCCCTGGAAGATCATGAATGCCTGTTCGTCCAGACCGACGCCCACCATGCCGAACTTTTGGAGGTCGCCCACGAAGCCCAGCCCGCCCACGCTGGTACTGAAAGCCAGGCTGTATCCCCAGAGCACCCAGAGGACGCTGACCACTCCGATGGCCGTGATGGAGTGCATCATCGTGCCGATCACGTTCTTGTGGCGGACCAGGCCACCGTAGAACAGCGCCAGACCGGGCACCATCAGGAACACCAGAGCGGCTGAAATTAGGAAGGAGAATACTTCCAGCTCGGTGAACTCCATTTCTCTATCTCCCCATCATTCGAGGACGGCAGATGCGTTTTTCAGTTCACCGTTGCGGTCCGCCCGAAAGCGGTTGGCCGTACCGCCCGCGGTGGTGTTGGTATGCATGTGTCGGCCCGAAAATTTACCGGGACATTCTAGATTTCCGGTGTTACGGACTAATGACGGAATTGTTACGAAAGTGTTTCGGCGAAACCCGACACGCCAACCGCCCGGCAGCGGTCGCCGGACACATCAGGAGCGGCGCGGAATGATGCATGGTCACCGATGAGACTCGGCCTGCGGCCCTCATGGCGCACCCACCATAGTTCCCGTGTGCGTGGCGGCGTCGGTGTTTGTGAGTGGCACAAGGCGACCGGGTACATGTGCGCGCCGTGATCCCTATCCCATCGGTCTGTCCAACCGGAAATTCTGGTCGGTGTTTACGCAAGAAATACCTCGCTAAACAGAGCAAATCCCCGTGAATGCCGTTCGCATTCTCGGAATATGCAGCATTGTTGCTTCGGAATAATTGCATTTTTCGCGCCTACGGCAACGCGCATGGACTGGGTCCGCCTTGGCAATTAACGTCCAACCGCGGCCCGGGCCAGCACAGGAGCATCACGCGTTCGTCCGCGTCGCAAGCCGGCCACACCGGTTCTTGGTGCGCCGCAGACCTCAGTCCTATGCGAACCGTACGGAGTTCGAACGGCGTGAATGCACAGCGATCCTGTCGGAACTTGCGCGTATTGATCCCCGTGGTGCTGCTGAGCGCGATTGTCGCGGGCACAATCTTCGTCGGATGGGTGGCCGCGCAACAGCAGCCATCGTGTCCCGCCGACTGGCCCGGCCAGGGATACCCGGGTCCGGTAAGGGCGGATGACCATGGCCGTACCCAGCACGAGGGCTTCCACGAAGATCACGAAGGCGGCCATTGGTACATCATCCGCGCGGCCGACAGCAACGGATACGTCACCTTGCGAGCCTATCCCGCCGCAGAGGACGACGGCGCATACATCACCGGTTCGCCGGACGAGGTATGTTACCTGATCGTCAGGGAACCCGGAGGGACTGCCGATCTCGCCAAGCCCAGGCAGGTGCTGTTCCCCAGGGAAAGCGATGAAACCCAAAGGTCCGCAACATCGCCCGGCCGGAACGAAACTCCCACCCCGACTGCGGTGGTCCCAACGCCAACCGTCGAACCCACGCCAACGGTCGAACCCACGCCCACTATTCCGGCGCCTGAAATCGAGCCGATTCCACCTGAGCTGACCTCGCTGGTGGTTGACGGCATAACCGTCGACACCGGTGAAGTGGTCCGCAACGGGCTGGCGCCGGGGCAGCAGGTTCAGATCACGCTGACCGTCAGCGATGCCGACGGCGGGCTGGCTCACGTGGCAGTGATCGCGGAAGACGGCGCCGAGATTGCTCGCGTTGACTGCGAGGACGGCGTTGAGCAGGAGTGCAACCTGACCGTCGCCTTGTTCGCGCCGGACACCTACAGCACCACTCTGCTATTCCAGGTTGTCGCGGTGGACGATGAGGGTAGCGAGACTGAGTTGGCCACCATTTCTCTCACCACCCGGAGCAGACCCAGGCCGCCATCCGGTTCCGGCGGCGGCTCCGGCGGCGGCAGCGGATCCTCGGGATCCAATCGCCCAAGGCTGGACATCGACCAACCGGAGCCGTTGGGTCCATTCATCGCCGATATTCCGGCGGTGATTTACCCGGCGGTGGACTACACCGGCAGATACCGGCTGCACTTCACCCTGCTCCGGGGGCCGGCGGGCATGGCCGTCGACCGCTATACCGGCACAATGACGTGGACGCCGGTGGAGGACGACGAGGGCCGGTCCTTTGACGTAACTGTCGCCGTGACCGACGGCGACCTGTCGGACGAGGTCACCTTTGAGGTCACGGTGGTGGACCCGCGGCGTGTTCGCAGTTCCATCACCAGGTCTGAAACTGACGGGAACGTGCTGGAAATTACCGACCCTGACACCGACCTGGAAGGCCTGTCCATAACCTCACCGGAAGATGAGCCGGCAATTACCGTCCGGTCCCTTGCGGAACTGCAAAAGATCTTTGAGCTGGTCTCTGAGGAGGAGGTGCCGGAGGTCCCGGACTGGATCACGCCCCTGACCGACGTATTCCTGGTCAAGGGAGCCTTCGATACCCCGGTGCAGTTGCGACTCCCGATTGGGGCGCTGGTGGAAGACCTGCCTGATAACGCGCAGTTCACCGACGTAAATCTCTACGCCTACGCCGAGATTTCGGAGGTGGACGGGCTGTTCTGGAGCCCGGTTTCCGTCGGTTTTTCCTACGAAGGCACTGATCTGGACGACCTGACGTACATCGTCTCGCTCGAAGGCATGCAGGGGCTGGCTGTCTTCGGATACCACGTCAACGAACCCGCGATGCCTTTTGAGGCGACGCCCATGAACATGAGCTACGTTCCCGGGGACGGTGAAGAAGGCGCTGATGCGGCCGAATATCGGCCCACCAACATCGCAATGCACTTTGATCTGCTCAACCCGGTCGGAGGACTTGGTCCTATCCACGATGGAACGCGCTCCATCGCTGACGGGGACGACGCCCCTATGTGCGGAAGTTGGGCCGTTGCCGGTTCTCCGCTCTGCCCCGACCCGATTCCGGTGGAGGATATTGAGTGCCAGCAACCGAACTGGGAACTCAGCGAAGCGCTCAATCTCATACGCGGTAGGCACAACGACTATCGATGCACCTACAGTGGGGATCCTGACGTGGACATTTGGGTAATAGACTTCGGCGAGGGCTGTCGTTGGCAGGCCGATGCAAGTGCTCCGGTGAACCAGCATACCGGGTGTTCGGAAGGCCGTAGCGCGCATGATATAGCCACCTGGCTTATCGAAGCGCAATCCGCGCTCGACTTGCTGGGACTGGGCTACGATAAAGGCGTCAAGGTGCACGTTCATCCCATGAATCAAGGCCTCGGATACGTGAACGGCGGATTTATCGAATGCGCGGGGACATTGCACGTCATCGACGATAATCGCATGCATTCCCAGGCAGTCAAGGGCATAGTCTTGCACGAGTTTTTCCACCACGCCCAGGTCAGGGGAATTACCAGTGGGGGGTGCTACACGCTGGAGCCGTTGTTTTACCATGGCGATGACGTCGGCTGGTTGATGGAAGGTACGGCTGATTGGTTTCCGGACGAGGTCGACGACACGCTGGATCTTCTGCTGACCTTTAGTCATCAAGGAGCTCGCATCTTGGAAGTAGGTTTGCATTTGCCACTGCCTGAGGTGCCTCTGGAGGACCCTAACGATCAAGCGGCGCTAGATCGCTTCGTAAGACAAAACGAGTACGCGAGATCGCCTTTCTTTAAGCTCATGACGGGGAAATGCGCTGAGTTCTACGCCAACGTCAAGCCCCTGTTGACTGATCGCAGTACTCCCTTGGGCGGAACAGACAGCACTGGCATACACAACCTGAGAAGGGTCATGGCGGAGGCAAGCTGCAACTTTGGCGACCATCTGAATTCCGAAAGCATGCTGGTGGTGGACCGCGATCGGTCTGCAAATGCGGAAGCGGCGCTAACCTATTACAACTACGCCACCCAATTGAAGGACGACCTATCTTTGTTCGACGACAACGAGATGTACTTTCGGTTTGATCCGCCAGACTTCGATTTTGAACCCTCGATCCCCAGGGTGTTGCCCACCGAGTTGCCAGAAGGTGACTCACTGATCTATACGCTCACGTTTCCGCCGTTCGGCGATCTGCGGATTGCCGGTCTCGCGGCACGGTATCCATGGGTCTTTGTGCCGCCCATGGGGGCATACTCCGCTCATTTGCCCCTGGTTTCGGGCAGTTTGCCCGAGGGCACGGTGGCCGAATTGATTGTCGTACCCCATGCCGGGGAGTTGTTCGTGTCCATGGTCGGAGACAAGAACCAGGTCACCGAGGAAGACTTTTACTCTCTCAACACTATCGGACCCGATGAGGACCTCCACGCCTGGTTCTCCACGGACGAAGCGTACAGCTATATATTGTCTCGGACCACTGTGCCGCCGGCTTTTTTCACCGTTGCCAATCCTCATCCACATAGCACTATCCAGGCCACGGTCTACCTTCGCATTAGCCCGAATCCACCGATCCGACGTGGTGTTGCCGTTCAAGTGAGGGATGTGGGGCCAGGGGAAAGGCTTGCCAGGC
>JAJEIA010000133.1 GCA_022823505.1 Dehalococcoidia bacterium | reverse complement strand
GATGCCATCACGCGGGAAACTGTGCTGGTCACCATCATGCACGCCAACAACGAGGTCGGGTCGATCCAGCCCATCGCCGAGATCGCTGAAATCGCCCACCGCCACGGCGTGGTGGTGCACAGCGACTGCGCCCAGTCCATCGGCAAGATTCCCGTGAAGGTGGACGACCTGGGCGTTGACCTGCTCTCAGTGGCCGGCCACAAGCTGTACGCGCCCAAGGGCATCGGCGCGCTGTACATCCGCCCCGGAGTCGAGCTGGAAAAATTCATGCACGGCGCCAGCCATGAGGCCAACCGGCGGGCCGGCACCGAGAACATCATCCTCATGGCGGGACTGGGCAAGGCCTGCGAACTCATCGAGCAGAACCTGCCTGAGTACGCTCGCCATATGGCCGCCATGCGCGACCGACTGGAGCAGGGCCTGCTGGCATCGGGCCATGACACCCGAGTCAACGGGCATCCGGCACACCGGTTGCCCAACACCTGCAGCATCGGCTTCCGCGGGCTGGAGGCGGACCGCATCCTGGTGAGCCTGCCAACCGTGGCCGCATCGGCCGGCGCTGCCTGCCACAGCGACCAGGTGGAGTTGTCCCACGTCCTGGAGGCCATGCGCGTACCCACGGAGTACGCCATGGGCACCCTGCGCCTCACCGTCGGCCGTTACACCACCACAGAAGAGATCGATCGGGCCCTCGCCGAGATCGCCGGCGTTGTGTCCGGCCTGTCGCAAGTTCACGCTGCCGCAAACTGAACCACCTACTCCAGGGGAGACACGACATGACCACCCAGACCAACCCGGGCGCTCTTGACGCCGCCACGCTGACCGGCTTCCAGGAGGGCTTTGCCTCCCAGCCCAACCACCAACTCATGCAGAACGTGGTTACCCAGCACGACGTCAACGACGTTGCCCTGAACCGCAACATCGTCGCCGAGGCCACCCACAGCTTCTCCACCGTGCTGGACGACTGGGGCGTCACCAACCAGGCCCGCTCCGGCCGCTGCTGGATGTTCGCGGGCCTCAACCTGTTCCGCTCCGAGACGCGCAACGTCCTCAACGTGAAGGAGTTCGAGTTCAGCCAGAGCTACGTCATGTTCTGGGACAAGATGGAACGCGCCAACTACATCCTGGAGGCCGTCATCGAGACCGCCGACCGGCCCATCGACGACCGCGTGGTGGCATGGCTCCTGCAGCAACCCCTGGGCGACGGCGGCCAGTGGGACATGTTCGTGAGCCTGGTGCGCAAGCACGGCGTGGTTCCCAAGACGGTGATGCCCGAAACCGAGAGTTCCGGCAACTCCATGCGCATGAACGCCGGCCTGAACTACCAGGTGCGGCAGGGGGCGCGCAACATTCGCAGTCTCTATGCCGACGAGGCCGGCCTGGATGCCATGCGCGAAGCCAAGCAGGAGGCGCTGCGGGCGATCTACCAGATCCTCTGCATCCACCTGGGCACCCCGCCGTCCCAGTTCGATTGGCAGTGGAAGGACAAGGACGGCGACTTCCACCGGGACGGCGAGATGACGCCGCTGGAGTTCGCTGAGAAGTACATCACCACACCCATGGAGGATTACGTCTGCCTGGTGCACGACCCTCGAGGCTCCAGCCCGCCGGGCCGCACCTACACCGTTCAGTACCTGGGCAACGTGGTGGACGGCACGCGCATCACCTACCTGAACGTCGACATCGATATGATGAAGGACATCGCCATGCGCATGCTCCAGGACGGCATGCCCGTGTGGATGGGCTGCGACACCGGCAAGCAGATGCACCGGGACAAGGGCCTGTGGGACGCGGATCTCTTCGACTACGGCAGCGTCTACAGCGCCGACTTCGAGATGAACAAGGCGGAACGGCTGGAGTACCACCAGACCGCGATGACCCACGCCATGCTGTTCACCGGCGTGGACGTGGTGGACGGCAAGCCACGCCGCTGGCGCGTCGAGAACAGCTGGGACGACAAGGTCGGCGAAAAGGGCTTCTTCCTTATGAACGACTCCTGGTTCGCGGAGTACATGTTCGAGATCGCCGCGCCCAAGAGCTACCTGCCCCAGGAGTTGCAGGACGCCCTGGCCATAGAGCCGATCGTCCTGCCGCCGTGGGATCCGATGGGGTCGCTGGCGACGGGGTGAAACTGTTACGGGCGCAACCTGTTCCAACCGGTGAACGAGACGGCCGTTCCGGACCAGACCCCGGAACGGTCGCCCTTTGTGCGCAGGGTATGGGCGTCAGTTTGAACGCAGCGGAACGCTGACCGTTCCGTCGGCGTTGTGGACGTGGTTACTGATAGCGAACTCGATCTGCCCCAGGGAGTCAAGGATACGTTGCTGGTTCGCTTTTATTTCGCCCATGCTGACTTGCAACTCGGCGACGCTCGCTTGCAGACCAGCGACGCTCGTTTGCAGTCCGGCCACATCGTCCTGGAGATGCCGCACATCATTATCCAGCCGCACAAGGAACACCATGCCGGCTATGAAGAAGCCGGCGACGCCAACCAAGAACGCCGGGCTCTTCAATGTCCTTTCGATCCACTGCATCATGGCCACTTGCCAAGGCTCGGCCGAGGCAACGTACATCTGGCCTATATTGTACCTGCATCAAGCTAAATGTGACAGTGCGAGTTGCATTACTATTGCTTACGATAACTCGCAAGCGCTTGCCGAAATTTTACGGGAATACTGTGAGATTGCGAGCTATACAACACCTAGAGCCACAGAGCTATGACAACGGTTCATCATCTGCGACGTAACCAGCTAACAGCTCTCCAACTTTCAGCATGCGCAAGGCAATGGCGATCAGGAATCTGGATTCCCCACCTTCGTCGTGACCAGGTAAAGCCACGGCGCGCCCAGCTCAAAGTGCGTCAGGTCGAGATCTCCGTAGGCTTCGTGCAGCCTGAACCCCGCCTGCTCCAGCATGGCGATCAGCTCGCGGTAGGTGTACAGCCGGATTGACATGTTGCGGACTTCGCGTTGCCCGCCGCGAATGAAGGTCCAGGACGATTCCAACCGGCCGCTCTCATGGTCGTAGCTGCGCTCTTCCAATGCGAGCAGGTCACCCGCTCTTTCCCAAACCCTGGGTTCTTGAACGGCGTCCAGCAGCAGCGTTTCCAGCAGCGGTGTATCCAGTGCGAGACGGCCGCCCGGCTTCAGGCTCCGGCAAACCGACCTGAGAAATTCCCGGTTATCAGCGTCGTCAAAGTAGCCGAAGCTGTTCCAGAAACACACCGCGGCATCGTAGCTGCCATCCTCAGGCAGACGCCGCATGTCGCCCTGTCGCCAGTCCACTACGATGCCGCGGAATTCCGCTTCGGTGCGCGCCGCGTGGATCAGGGCGTCGCTCTGGTCGATGCCCGTGACGGCGTACCCCAGATCGGCCATCTCCATTGCCAGGCGCCCGCCGCCGCAGGGAACGTCCAGAACCCGGGCGCGCGTCGGCAAGCCCATCGCCGCCTGGATGAATCCCAGTTCCGCCCGGCTCTGCTCCTCATCACGGGCGTGCCTCACGTACTCCAGGCACAGGCCGGAATAGAAGTCGGTCCACCAATCGCCCGGCACGTCGGGCCTGTCCATTGGCTCGGACACCTTGGTGTCAGCTCGCCAGCAGTTCCTTCAACTGCGCGTCGATGAACGCCGTGTCCTCCGCGTTGCGTCCCGGCCCGCCACCGGTGTGTCCCCAGATTGTTTCGATCACCCGCAATTCGGCGTTGGGCATCATCGAAACCTCGATCTCGTTGTCCTCGGGCGGGAAATACTGGTCCGTCCGCGACGGCATCACTAAGGCCCTGGCCTTGATCGACGCCAGCGCCTGGGTGAAATCGCCGCCGTAGAGAGGGTTGTCGCTGATGTCGCCGGCCTGCCACGTGGCAATCATCGCCAGGATGTTGTTGGCATCCTGCTGGAGATACCTGCCCTCCCACGCGGTAATCAGGTAGTCCTCCAGCGACGAATGTCCCAGGTCCAGGTACACCTTCTCCCGGTAGAACGCCTGGGACGGCGCCCATCCGGCGTACACCCGCGACATGGCCCGCAGACCCTTGGCCGGCGGCGTGTCGTACCAGCCGTTGTTCCACGCGTCGTCAGCGCACAGGGCGGCCTTGACCCCCTCCAGGAAGACGAAATTGTGCCGGGCGGTTTTCGCCGACCCGCACCACGGCGCGATCCGCTCCACCATGTCGGGATACAGCGCTCCCCAGTGGAAGGACTGCTGCGCTCCCATGGAAAATCCGCACACCAACGCGATCCGCTCGACGCCGAACTGCTCGGTGACCAGCCGGTGCTGGAATCCGATGTTGTCATAGTAGGTGACGCGGGGGAACCGCGCCCGGTCATACGGAGCCGGTGTGTTGCTGGGCGACGACGAAAGGCCGTTGCCGAACAGGTTGGGGATGATGATGAAATACCGCGACGGGTCCAGCGCCATCCCCGGCCCGATCATCGGCTCGTTGGACGGATGCTGCGAGCCGAAGAAGGTGGGGAAGACGATCACGTTGTCCTTCCGAGCGTTCAGTTCGCCATAGGTCTGGTAGGCCAGTTGCGCGCCCCGCAGCCGCAGGCCGCACTGCAGGTCAACGTCGCCCAATTCAAATATCTTGTGGTCGCTCATGTAGTCGCCTCGCTTACTTCTACCCACGTCACATTTTGGCAAGGATGTACAGGATGGACGGGATTGGATCGATTATCTTGAACGTTCTGACGATGGCACTGATGAAGAAAGTTGAACCACGTGCCAGAATTCCGTGCATCCTGTGCATCCATGCGAAAGAAAAATGGGTACTCGTGATTGCCTCGCCGGGGTTGAATGCCGGCCCGAAAACCAATAGGCTGCGACCAAGTCTAACAGCCCGTCAACCCAAACGCGGAGAGGTCGATCATGCTGAACAAAGTGCATCACGTAACCTATGTCGTGGAAAACGTGGACGATATGGCCGCCTACATCGAACGCAACTTCTCCCTGACACCCATCCGGCGCGACGAGTTCACCGAGCGCGGGTTCAAGTCCATCCTCTACCAGATCGGCGAGACCCTCGTCGACTTCTTCGAGCCGTTGCGGGACGATACCCCGATGGCGGCCCAACTTCAGGCCACCGGCCCCGGCGTCATGCACGTGGCCTGGGGCGTCGACGGCATCGGACAGCTGTTCAACGACCTGCAGGCCAACGGCAACGACATGCGCGGCGATGGCCCGTCAGCCAGCCCCTTCGGCTACCTCACCGCCAGCATCGAGCCGGCCAGCTCCCACGGCATCTACTTCCAGCTGGCCGAGGGAGAGCACAGCTAGGCCCGGAGATACTCATGCAATACACGCAACTGGGCCGCACCGGCCTGACCGTATCCCGGGCCGGCTTCGGCGGCGGCGGCATCGGCCAGGTCTGGGGGCCCACCGACGAGCAGGAAGCCATCGCCGCCGTCCACCGGGCACTGGAGCTGGGCATCACCTTCTTCGACGTTGCCCCGTCCTACGGGGACGGGAAGGCCGAGGAGGCACTGGGCAAGGCGCTGGAGGGGCGGACCGAGCCGGTGGTGGTGGCCACCAAGGTCCGCCTCCGCGCCTACGAGATGGACGACGTGGCCGGCGCAGTGCAACGCTCCGTGGACATCAGCCTGCGCCGTCTCCGACGGGACTCGGTGGACGTGCTGCACGTGCACAACCGGTTCACGGAACAGCGCGGCGAGGTTGCCGACTCGCTGTCAGCCGACGATGTGCTGGGCCCGGTGCTGGACGCCTACCGCAGCGTGCAGCGAGCCGGCAAGACCCGGTACATCGGCCTGTCGGCCATGGACCACCACGTGCCCACCATGCGCCGCATCCTCGAGGCCAACGAGTACGACACGGTCCTTGCCTACTACAACCTGCTGAACCGGACGGGGATGGAACCGCCGCCTCCCGGCTTCAGCCAGCACGACAACGGGCAGATCATCCCGCTGGCGCGCAGCCTGGACATGGGAGTCATCGGCATCCGTTCCCACGCCGCCGGCGCGCTGACCGCCGCCCTGGACCGGCCACCCCGGCCCGGCGACGCGCTGATGCAGAAGGACCTGGCCAGCGCGGCGAAATTGGGGTTCCTGCTGGACGGTCCCATCCGGACCCTGTCCCAGGCCGCGATGGTCTACTGCTTGATGAACCCCGACATCCACAGCACGGTCCCCGGCGTCAAGAACCTTGCCGAGGCGGAGGAAACCGCCGCCTGCGTCGACCTGCCGCCCATCCCGGCGGAGCACCTGGAGCGGTTGCAGGCACTCTACGAAAACGACTTCCGGGACTGATTGCCAGTCCCGGAACGTCCATCTTCGGATTGGTTTAGCGTCTACAGCGCCAGCGCGTAGCACGCCCGCCGCGGGTCGGCGCCCGTACTCAGCGAGCCGGTCTCCGGGTCCCGCACCGATACCGTCGCGCCCAGGCCGCAGTTGGCCGTGCGGTGGATTCTGTGGCCCAGCGCCTTCAGGGCGCCCACCGTCGATTCGGCGAAGCCGTCCTCCAGGTCCAGCTGTCCCGGATAGTACACGTGGGGATAGAAGGAGTTGACGTTGCTGGAGGTGGCGAAGCGGGGCGCTTCCACCGCCTGCTGTGGGTCCATCCCGAACACCAGCGAGTTGAGCATCAACTGCAGGTTGCCCTGCACCTGGTTGTCGCCGCCCGGGCATCCCACGGTCATCACCGGCTTGCCGTCCCTGGCGACGATGTAGTTCACCAGGGTGGTGCGGGGACGCTTGCCCGGCTCCACCACGTTGGGGTGGCCCGGCTCGCAGTTGAACATCTCGATGCGGGTGCTCAGGCAGGCGCCCAACTCAGGGAAGAACACCGACTTGGAGAAGGACCCGCCGCTGATGGTGCCGCACACCAGGTTGCCGTGCTTGTCCAGCACCGACACGTGGGTCGTACCGTCATCGGCGGAGGTGTCCGGGCCCAGGGCCGCCGCCATGACCTGCGGGGCGGTTCGTCCCGATTTCTTAGAGAAGCGCCACGGATCTCCGGCCGGCCGCTGCTCTGGGTAGGCGCCCTCGGGATCGATCTCCCCAGCCCGGATGGCGGCGTACTCCTTGGACAGCAGGCCGTCCATGGGCACCGTCGCGAAGTCGGGGTCGCCGTAGAAGGCTTCCCGGTCGCCGAAGCAGAGTTTCAGCGCCTCGGCCACCGTGTGGATGTAGGCCGGGCTGTTGTGGCCCATGGCCCGCAGGTCGAAGTTCTCCAGGATGTTCAGCGCCTGCATCAGCATGGGCCCCTGGGTCCAGGAGTCCTGGCCCCACACCTCGTAACCTTCGAAGGTGGTAGTCACCGGCTGACCGAACTGCGAACGATAGCCCGCGAGGTCGTCCATGGACAGGATGCCGCCCACCTTTCGCGATTCCTCGACGATCAGCTCGGCAACCGGCCCCTCGTAAAAGGCGTTCCTCGCCGCCTTCAGGCCGTCCTGGCGAGAGCCGGACGCCGCCAGCGATGCGTCGCGCATGGCCTTGAGCGTGTTGGCCAGGCCTGGCTGCCGCATCATGGAGCCGGCGGCCGGAACCTCACGGTCCTCGTAGAACACATCCCAGCCACCCGGCGGGAAGTTGTCGAACTGCTCCTGGCCCGTGCGGGACCGCAACCGTTCCAGCATGTACTCGTAGTGCGGGATGCCGTCTTCGGCGTAGCGGATGGCTGGCTCCGCCACTTCCTCGAACGACATCGTGCCGTACCGGTCCAGCATGTTGATGAACGCGTCCACGATTCCCGGCTGGGTGAACGACAGCGGCGCGTCCATGCCCGGACCGGTGGGGATACGCTCATGGCCGCGCGAGCGATAGAACTCCGCCGTGGCCGCGCCCGGCGCGCCGCCCTGCCCGCTGAGGGACACCAGGTCGCCGCTGCCGGAGTCATACAGCATGAACACCCCTTCGGCCGCCAGGGAGTAGGACGCGATGGGTTCCACCACCGCCGCCGCCAGACTGGCAGCGACCATGGCGTCGAAGGCGTTCCCGCCGGCCAGCAGTATCCGCATCCCGGCCATCGATGTGAGATAGTGTCCCGACGAGATCACCCCTTCATTGGAGCGGACTACCGGTCGCCCCGTATCGGGCAGGTTCACGTCGCCCTGTTCCAGGTTGTGGATCGTTTGCGCGATGGCCATGTCGTCTCCTTGCGTAAGTGGCGAAGTTCTCGTTTATCGTCAACTGGCTAGATTGTACCGCCCGTGTCGGTTTCCAGCAGCACCCTCGCGTATTCCTGTCCCACCAGGTCCATGATGAGCGTATCTCGATGCGCCACCGCCTGGGCGTCGCGGTGGAAGCGTTGCAGCGGATCGGAGTCGAACAGGCCGTGGCCTCCGCTGATGTCGAACAGGCGGTTCACCGACTGCAGGCAAAGCTGGATGACATAGCCCTTGTCTCTGCGGTACCTCGTCCGATCCAGCAGGGTGTATCCCGATCCCGATTCGGCGCGGTCGAATATCTCGCCCAGGTCGCGATCCATGAGGGCGCGTGCGGCGTCGAGTTCGGCCGCACTCTGCGCCAGCCGTATGTGCACCATCGCGGAGTCGGCCGATTTGCCGCCGCCGGACGTACCCGCCGTCTTGGCGACGAACTCGTCAATCATCCCCTGGGCGATCCCAAGCATCGGCGCCGCCAGGTCCCAGCCCAGCAGCACGGTGATGGGAATCCGGTACCGGATCTGCTGGTGCAACTCCCAACCGCTCCAGTCGCCATCGCCGGCGGAAGGCACGTCCAGGATGCGATGGGCCGGCACGAAGGCGTCGTTCACGACGATGTCCTTGCTGCCACTGCCGCGCAGGCCCGAGACGAACCAGGTGTCCACGATTTCGTAGTCGCCCGCCGGCAGCAGCGCCCAGTTCCGTTCGCCGATGCCCGGCACCCCCAGCATCAGCCAGTCCGCCGCATCGCAGCCGCTGGAGAATTCCCAGTGACCCGAAAGGCGGTACCCGCCGTCCGCCACCGTGCATGCCGACCGGCCCACACTCAGCGAACTGGAGCTGAGGACATCCGGTCCGGGGCCGAACACTTCCTCCTGCGCCCGCTGCGGCCAGTATCCCACCAGCCACGAGTGGGCGGCCCACAGGCCATAGCACCACGCCGTCGCCGGGCAGCCCCGGGCCAACTCGGCGGCCACGTGCAGGCTCACCCGGTAGTCCGCGTCCAGGCCGCCAAACCGCCTGGGGACGCCGATGCGGCAGAGTTGCGAGGACAGCAGGTCGTCCACGGTCTCCCGGGGCAATCGCCGCAACTCCTCAGTGCGTGCCGCCCGCTCCTTAAGCACGGGCACCATCTCCGATGCTCGGCCCAGCAGTTCCGCTTCGGATGCAGTATCTGTAAAACGCCACGAACTATGTACCAGTGATCTGCGAAATCGCCACGAACTATAGGCCAGTTCGCCAAGGTCTATGACCACCGGTGGGCGCCAACGAGGCGACCATTGCCGCACTTCGATTTTGAGGTGCAGCGATGGC
>JAJEIA010000009.1 GCA_022823505.1 Dehalococcoidia bacterium | reverse complement strand
GGTGAGGCTCGCGTTCGCCGACTCGTAATCCAATTGGACTGATTCGCAGTATCTGAAAGGCCGCCGCCAACGGGCAGCATCAATGTGCCGAATATTCGAGTGCAGTGATTATACCAATAACCGCAAGACGCGATTGCCCTGCTACTCCGGCATGGAAGCTGCGTTCACCCCCAGGCATACCCGGTTTGTCATAGCGAGGAGCAATGCGACGCGCCGGTCTCGTTCCCATGACGGCGTTCCCTGCCCCGACGATATTGCCGCCCAGCGCTCACAATCACAGAGTTCCGGCGAAGCCGGATACATGCCGGGCCGGGTGCGCGCAGAATTTGGTGGTAAAATTGCCGCCGGATTATTTTGCGACGATCTTTGGTGAACTGAAAATCCATGCACGCTCAGGTTGCTACACCGGCACGCCAAATCGTTAGGGCGAAGAACTTCGCCCAGGAGTTCTCGCTGCCGTTGATCCTGGGAGTGGTGTTGGGCCTGGTGGCTGCCAACGTCAACCATCATTGGTACGAGGTGGTGGTCGACTTTCATCCCTTTGGACACGGCGTCTACCTGTTCGATCACGCGCTGACCATCCACTTCATCATCAACGGGATGTTCATGTGCCTGTTCTTCGGCATCGCCGCGAAGGAGATTGCCGAATCAACGCTGCCCGGTGGGGTGTTGAACCCGCTCAGGCGGGCGATCAACCCCCTGGCCGGCACGCTGGGCGGCATATTCGGTCCGGTTGGCCTGTACTTTTTGCTGACCTGGTTCTTGTACGGGGGAACCGACGACTTTGCCGCCGTGGCCAACGGATGGGCCATCCCCACCGCTACCGACATCGCGCTGGCGTGGCTGGTGGCGCGGGTGGTGTTCGGGCCGATGCATGCGGCGGTCAACTTCCTGCTGTTGCTGGCGGTAGCCGACGATGCCATCGGGCTGGTCATCATCGCGGTGTTCTATCCGGACCCGCGCCATCCCGTGGAACCGATCTGGCTCCTGATGGTGGTGGGCGGCATGGCCCTGGCCTACATCCTGCGACGGTTCGGGGTGCGCTGGTGGCCGGTGTACATCCTCGGCGGTGGTGCGCTTTCGTGGGTCGGACTGGCGGCGGCCGGCGTCGAACCGGCGTTGGCGCTGGTTCCCATCGTTCCCTTCCTGCCCCATGCCAATCATCACGCCGAGGACGAAGAGAGTCATTCGCACCAGGGCCGGACCGCCGGACCGCCTCATCCCGGCCCCGAAGCCACCGCGCATCATGGCGGCAGCGCGATGGAAAAGTTCGAGCATCAGTTGAAGGTGTTCGTGGATTTCGGCCTGTTCTTCTTCGCGTTTGCCAACGCGGGAGTTCCGTTCACCAGCATTGGTTGGGTGACGATGATGGTGCTGGCGTCACTGATCGTCGGCAAGGCCATTGGCGTCACGCTGTTCTCCTGGGTCGCGTCGCTGGTCGGTTTCCCGTTGCCTCCGGGAATGGGCGTGCGCCATCTGGTGGTCACCGGAGTTGTTGCCGGCCTAGGGCTGACGGTGGCGCTGTTCGTCGCCGGCAAGGCGTTCCCCGGCGATTCGCCGTTCCAGGAACCCGGCAAGATGGGAGCCGTCTTCAGCATCGGAGCGGCGCTGGTGGCCTACGTGCTGGGGAAGTTGTTGAACGTGCGGCAGGAGGGCCTGAGGTCCCGCGTGATATTCCCGTGGTCGCGCGGGTGATGCCGACTGGCTCTTCATCTGGGCGGCCAACCCCGGTCTTCTGGCCGGTGTAACCATATCAACAGGAGGAAGTACCAATGGCGTTGATTGGCGTACTGACCCATCATTGGGCGAAGGAAGACAGGGTGGAGGAGGCGAAAGCGCTCCTGGACCGCAACGGGGTGGCGCAGAGCAAAGCGCCCGGCTTCGGCGCCCGACAGACCTTCATCTCGCTGGGCGATCCCACCAAGATCTCGACCCTGGTGACCTGGGAGAGCAACGAGATCTACGATGCGTGGAGGGCCAGCCCGGAGCGCGCCGTTGCCATGGCGGGAGCGGAGGAACTGTGGTCGCGCCCTCCCGAGTCCGAACGCTTCGAAATGCAGGACTGATACCCGAGGGAGGCCAGATCCTGATCAGGACAGCAGCGCGTCCAGGTCTACAAGGCCGTCCAGCAGGTTAGCCATCCGGTCCGCCTTGTGGCGGGCGTGGGGCACAATCGCATCCATCAAACCTCCGACCGCCTCAGCGGTCGCCACGGTGCTCTGTTCCACCAGCAGCACCGGCACGCTGCGCTTGGCCGCCTCGACCCGGATGTATTCCGTGGGCCGTGAGCCGCCGGTCAGCACCAGGCAACGCGTGTCTTGCATCAGGGATGCCATCTGGATGTCAGGCCGTTCGGCCCGGGTGATCACCGCCTGGTGGCCGTAGCGGCCGAAATAGCCGGCGCCCGAATCCATGATGTTGCCTCCGATGAGGAAGCGGTCGATCCAAACGTCGCGGTCTTCCGGCTCCAGCTCCCAGCGTCCGCCCAGGTTGGACTCCAACTGGCCGAGGTTGAGCGACAGCATGGTGCGGTCTTCCGGCAGGGCGCCGATAACGGGCAGGCCGGCGGTGGACAGTTCGGCCAGCAGGGGAGCCACGCGCTGCGCCCGGTATCGAGGGGTCTGGTTCACAATCACACCGGCAAGCTGCGATCCGAGGGTGGCCACCGCGCCGGACACGCCCACCGACGACATTTCCGGTTCGTAACCGAACACCGCCACCACTCGGGCGGATAGCCGACCTGCCAAACCGGCAACGATGGACGAAGCCGCTCCGGAGCCGGTGGCGGGGTTGGCAACCTCGACGATGACGTGTTCGTTGATGCCGGTCAGCGACCGGACCGCGTTGGCTGCCGCGTCCAGGCCGGCGTCGTCCTCGGACGATGCCACCGCGATCCCGCCGCGGAAATGTTGCGCGAAATAGACGGCGTCGGGATCCGTGCGCCCGGCCGGAGACACCGGCTTGCAAACCGAAGCCCTGATCCCGGAACGGGCGATGAGGGTGGCCAAACCGGCCGCAACGGACGTTTTACCAGCGCCAGGCTGGTGGGACGCTACCAGTAGCACAGACATAACGAGACCGGGCCGATCAGCCTCGGCTAGTAGTCATCCACCCGGTTCTCGATGAAGTTCGGGTCAAAGCCCGGCGGGAAGTTGGTGGTGTCGTCCCACTTGCCCATGGTCATGTCACAGCGATGCAGGCTGGCCCGGTTGAAGTTCGCTCCCCGCATATCGGTCATGATCCACATCGAGTCACGGATCTTGGCGGCCGTAAAGTCCGCCCCATGCATAATGGCCCGGCTCACATCGGCGCCGTTCAGGTTCGCCCCCTGCCAGTTGGAATTGGTGAGGTTGGCGGAACGCAGGTCGACCTCGATGGCCGTAACCTGGCTGCAGTCGGCGTCGGTCAGGTTTGTGTTGAGGAACGATGCCCGATTCAGCCGGGACCACTGCAGGATCGCCTCCTGCATGTTGGACTGCTTGAGGTCGGCCCAGAATAGGTTGGTGTTCCGCAGGATGGTGGTGACCATCTGCGCGGAGGTCAGGGTGGCGCCGTATAAATCGGCCCCGGTGAGGTCGGCGGCGCGCAGATCGCAGCGCGAGAAATTGGCGCGCGTGAGGCGACAGTCCGAGAGCGAGGCCCCGCGCAGGTCTGCATTGCGCAGGTCCATACCGGCCAGATCCTGGCCGGACAGGTCGGCGGCACGAAGGTCCAGATGTACCTCGGGATTGGCGGACCGCCAGCTCGCGAGCGCATCTTTGCCCGCGAGCACGGCGGCTACATGATCGGAATTGGCCATCTAAGCGTTTCTCGCTGCGGCGATCTCGTCCTCAACGTCGAAGACGCGCTCGGCCACGACCATCTTGAGCTCGTTGACCTTGCTGTAGCCGGGATACTCGTCGCCGTCCTCGTCAAATCGGTCGAAGATCTTCTCGCCGTCCAGGTAGATCTCAAGACGTCCCTTGTCGGCGGGTGTCATTTTAATTGCGATGTCGCCCGCATTTTGGGAACGCCAGAATTCGGTCGCCAGCCACGTGGCGAGGCCGTGGTAGCCTCAAGGGACGCAGTAGACGATGTCGACTTCAACCTTGCCGAATTCAGACCTGGTCATTGTCATGTTGTTTGCTCCAATTCTCCAATTGCATTCTTGTGTGGTTACAATGCCGACCCTTGAACCGATTCGACCGGCCTCACAGATTCTCGAGCATCCGGATGAATTCGGCCATTTCCGCTTCACTATGGCGGATAGCTGTGCCGTCAGGCGGCCCACCATAGAACCGCGCGTGGAACCAACTTGCAGACGTGTAGTAGATGTACAAGATCGCCGGTGCCCCTTCGTCGTCGATCAAGCGCATCACGGCTTCTTCGAGATCGCTATGGGCGCCGTGGGGCCACCCCCTGCGCTCGGCGGTCGCCTTGATGGCGTGAGCGGCGGCACCCCACAACTTGTTGCCGGCTTCCTCCAGTTCGCCACGCCCGACTTCGTCGTCCACCAAATCCAGGAAATGCCAACTCCGCTCCGAGTTGTAATCGACAACTGTGGTCATGGCGGATTCCCGGTTGTAAGCGAAGTGGCCGGACGGGTTACTTGACGCGGGCGCTGGCCTGGCCGACGGCAGTCTTGTCGCCGTTCTGGTTCTCGCAGTAGACGTCGACCGTCACCAGCGTAGTGCCGTCGTCCTGGGGCTCGCGGCTGTTGACCTGGCCGTGGACGCTGACGGTGTCGCCATGCTTCACCGGGCGCAGGAACTTGAGGTTCACGTTGCCGGAGCGGTGGAAGTCGTCGCCGCCAATGAACTTGCGCATGGCCTCGGTGCAAAACGCGATGCTCATGCGGCCGGAGGCGATGGCATAGGTGGTGCCGAGGCGCTTGGACGCCAGTTCAGGGTCGTTGTGGATGTTGGATCGGTTGAGGATCCCGCAGGCCTCGAACTGGTTGATCACGTCCTGCGTGATGTGCTTGGTGACGACGGGGAGAGTTTCGCTGTCTAGCCTTGGGGATGCCATTTCTTGCCCAACTCCTCGGGTTTCTTGATCTGGTAGGTGCGCATCTTTTCGATCATCCGGCCGTCTTCGTCGGTGGCCGTAGCTTCGATGACGAGGTAAGGCTTCTCGCGCCGCACGAACTTGTCGTGGATGCGGCCGGTGACGCGGATCTTCTTGCCGGGGACTGGCGGGTTGAACAGGTCGATCTCGTTGCCGGCATTGATGCTGCCGGTCTGATCGTCGTACGCCAGGGAGAGGGACGTGGCGTCGTGCTTCACCGCGATGGTGGGGAATACGGCGTCGGGATCGTCCACGGCCAGCCGGTACTGGTCGACCATCTCCTGGGTCAGCAAATACTCGTAGGAACCCAGTTCCTCGCCAACCTGAACTTCGTTGTAATCGAAGAGGGGCAGTTCCTGTTCGGCCATAGTGAGGCACTCCCAATATCGTTTGCGTCAGCGCGACTAACGATACCGCAGGGCGCGACGGGCGTCAATCGGGCCTGAACTGGAGCGCCGGGGCAACCCACCCGGCGAGTGTTCGAATCAGCACCACTCCGGGGACTTGGAGGGCAACGCCGTGCACGAGCCGTTCGCGCTTGCCGCGAGAAACAGACCCCTGGCGCCCATTGAACACGCGCAGGGCCAGCGAGTTGACCTCTCGCTGGCCCCGCTGGCCGTGGCTCTACCGGTTTGGCGCGTGACATTCCCCTGGCGGGAGCGAGGATTGCATCACTCCTCCGCGCCCGGTTCGGCCGATGCCGCCAGGCATTCAATCACCGGTTGAACCTGATGCGCCATGGGCTCGAACAGGACCGCGTAGGTAACTTGGCCGTCTGCCCATCCCAGGTCCCGGGCAATTGTCCACACGTTCGTGTTTCCTTCCGAACCCAATACAACGAACTCGCAACCGAAGAAAGTGTCTGAGCCGACGTGCAGCAACAGTTGAGCCGGCAGGGGCCGATCCGTCTCGAAAACCAGTTTGTGATCACCCTCCGATGTCCGCTGGTAGGTCAGCGCCTGCACCGTGTAGTCCTCGCCGTCGTGGGTGAACCCAGCGGGTTCCAGGCTTCCGGCTTCATCCCGGCCGTCGGTGCGCGAAACGTAACCCAAACGGCCACCTTGCGTGTCGGGGACAGCCTCGATCCACATCCGGGCCGCCCACACATACTCAATGTCTGAGGCGATGCCTTGCAATGGCGACCCGGCGGATGCGTTTTGGTGTTCGGTACTGTAAACCCCGACGAGCGGGTCCGCATTCGCGCTAACGTGCTGCATCTTGATCGTCGCCATCGCAGCTATTCCCAGGATCACAGCCACCACCAGGACCGCGATCATCGACAATATGCGTTTTTTGCAGCATTTCCTGGCGCCAATGTCTCCGTTTCGTGTATGGACCGCTACCATGATCTCCTCCTGCTTTTATTGGCGGCCACAACGCCGCCGGTGCCCAAATATATATTCAATATACGTATACTCAATATCGTTGTATTCAATATCGCTGCGTGATGCGCAGTGCTCACAGGTCAAATCCGGTCAGGACGGCCGGAGGCGACCGACGCGTTGACCGGGAAGACGGACACGGCGCGGGGCCACTCGTCGAAGAATCGCTCGCACGGAAAAGGCCCGAGCGGTTTGTTGTAGAATTGGCCGGCACCCAATCACCTGTCCGCTCCAACGTGGGCGGCCCGCACGGAGGATTCCCCCATGTCCCAACTGATGACCGGCAAGCAGGCCCTGCTGGAGATGCTGAAAGCAGAAGGGGTCGATTACATCTTCGGCAATCCCGGCACCAGCGAAGGTCCGATCATCGATTTGCTGGGGGACTACCCCGAGTTTCGCTACATCCTGACACTGCAGGAGAGCGTGGCAATGGGAATGGGCGAGGCCTACGCCAGGGCCAGGGGGACTGCGTCCTTCGTCAGCCTGCATGTCGACAGCGGCCTGGCGAATGGCATCGCGCTGATGCTGGACGCCCTGAACACGGGCACGCCCATGGTGATAACGTCGGCGAACTACGACATCCGGAAGGTCAACGAGACGATCACGGACCTGGCGGATCTGGTGAGGCCGGTCACCAAGTGGGCGGTGGAACTCACCCAGCCGGACCAGATTCCCAGCGTCATTCGTCGGGCCTTCAACGAGGCCAACAGCCACCCCAAGGGGCCGGTCTACGTCGGGTTCACGTCCAATGCGCTGGAGGGCATGGCCGAGATGAACCTCGAGCCGTCCCGACCGGTGTACGACGGAGCGCGGCCCAGCGCGGAAGGGATCGCCCAGGCCGCAGCCATGCTGATGGCTGCAAGCCGTCCACTGATGCTGGTTGGTGACCGGCTTTCAGACGATGATGCGGTCGCTGAGGCCGTGGAACTGGCCGAGCTGATGGGCTTGCCGGTGTACCAGGCGCGCGGAGCCGAGGTGGCCTTCCCCACCCGCCACGAGCAGTTCATGGGTGCGCTTTCGCTACGGGTAGCCGAGCAGCGCGCCGCCGTGCAGGCGGCGGATCTGGTTCTGGCCGTGGGCTCGGACCCCTTCGAGGAGCTTTTCTACTGGGGCGACGTCATCCTGCCGGCGGAGGCCAGGCTGGTCCACATCGACCCGGACCGCAGCAAGATCGGCCGGTCAGAGCCCACGGACCTCGGGATCGTGGGCCACTGCGGGCTGGCTATGCGGGACTTGATCTCGGCGCTGGAGGAACGCCTTTCCGACGGCGATCGGCCCGAGATCGGTTTGCGCCGGCAGGCGGTGATCGCGGAACGACAGAGCAATCGGGCAGCGTACGAAGAGTCGGTGGCCGAAAAATGGGACCACCGGCCGATGACGCCGTCCCGCATGATGTCGGAGCTTGCTGCGGCAATTCCAGATGACGCCATCGTGGTGGACGATTCCATCAGCAATCGAGCCGCCATGCGGCACTATTTTCAGGCCCAGCGCCGCGCCGACCTGCGCGGGGTACGAGGGCAGTCCATCGGCGGCGGCATCGGAGTCACCATGGGAACCCAGTGCGCTTACCCCGACCGGCCGGTGTTCGGGGTCATTGGCGATGGCAGCGCCATGATGACCATCCAGGGCCTGTGGACGGCAGCCAACGACAACATCCCGTGCATCTTCGTCATCTGCAACAATGGCATGTACCGGGTGCTTAAGACCAACTTCAACGTGTACCAGAGAGACGTACTGAACCTGCCCGAGACCTCCGGAGGGCGGTTGCTGTACTCGGACTTCGGGACGCCCTTCGACATGGCCGCCATCGCCAACAGCATGGGCGTGCACGGCGAACGCATCACCGACCCGGCGGATATCAAACCGGCGGTCGACCGGGCGGTGGCCTCCGGCAAACCGGCGCTGCTCGACATGGTGATCGACGGTTCATTATAGGGAGCACACACGCACCGACACCGGACGCCTGAAAAGGGGAAACCTCAATGCGAACCAACACAACCAAGGCGAAACTGAACGACGGCCAGGTGGTTTTTGGCGCCATCATCACCCGCTATGCGCCCGACATGGTCGAAATCTTCGGAGCCCTCGGCTACGACTTCGTCATGATCGACTGCGAGCACGGGCCGGCCAACCTGGACCAGGTGGAGCACATGGTGCGGGCCGCAGAGTCCTTCGGGATCACCCCCATCGCGCGGATACCCGACCACTCCGACCAGACGATCCTGCGGTTCCTGGACCGGGGCCTGCAGGGGATCATCGTGCCCCACGTGAACACCGGTGAGCAGGCGGCAGCCATCGCCCGGGCGGCGCGGTACTACCCCGACGGGTACCGGGGCATGGGCGGGGGCCGGGCGCAGGACTACGGGATCGGAGTCGCCCGGGACGAGGCGACGTCCTGGGTGAACGCCAACGTGCTGGTGATCCCCATGGTGGAAGACATCGAAGCAGTGGGCAACCTGGACGATATCCTGGCCGTATCCGGCGCGGACGTACTGCACGTGGCAGCGTCGGACCTGGGCCAGAGCATGGGCAACCCGGGCGTCCCGGAGGTGCGGCGGGTCATGAGCGAGGTGATCCCGCGGGTGCGTGCCGGTGGGAAAAACGTCGGCGTCGGCGGCAACAATCCGGCCGACACGGCCGGCGTCGCCGAGTTCATCAGGCTGGGCGCGAACTTCGTCACGGTGTCGGGCTGGGGACTGCTCCGCATCGGTGCCGAGGACTTCCTGAAAAATGTGAACGCCGCCCTGTGACGGGCGGCGCAAACGATCAGGTGCAGATGAACCCCGTCACCAGCGGGGTTCCATTCATGTGCGTGCGGGTCAGTACAGGTGGCAGGCAACCGTGTGGCCCGAACCCAGCTCAGTTACCCCCGGAATGTCCCGAGAGCATTGGTCCATGACGAAGGGGCAACGGGGGTGGAAGCGGCATCCTTCGGGCGGGTTCAGCGGGGATGGGACCTCGCCGGTGAGGATCATCTCCTCCTGCTCGATGTCGGGATGCGAAGGCAGTGCCGCGTTCATCAACGCCTTGGTGTACGGGTGCGAGGCGTTGTCGAACAGTTCCTTCGTGGGCCCAAACTCGACGATCTGTCCGAGGTACATCACCGCCACCCAGTCGCACATGTAGCGCACGGTGGCAAGGTGGTGGGCGATCATCAGGTAGCTGACGTTGTACTCCTGCTGCAAGTCCCGCAGCAGGTTCATTATCTGCGCGCGAATCGACACGTCCAGCGCGGATACGGGCTCGTCCAAGACGATGACCCTGGGCTCCACGGACAGCGCCCGCGCGATGGCCAGCCGCTGGCGTTGACCGCCACTGAACTCGTGAGGGTACAGGTTGGCGTGGTAACTGCTCAGTCCAACGTCGTTCAGGAGTTTGGCAACGCGGTCCTGCATCTCGCGACGGCTCAGGTTGAGGTTGATGACCATCGGTTCCGCGATGAGGTCGCGGACGCGCATCCTGGGATTGAGCGAACTCCACGGATCCTGGAAAACAGCCTGTACCGAACGGCGGTAGGCGCGACGCTGCTCGGCGGTCGCGTCGTGAATTTCCTGGCCCTGGTAGCGGATGGTGCCCTCGGTGGGCTCTTCCAGCATGAGCAGCATCTTGGCGGTTGTACTCTTCCCGCAGCCCGACTCGCCAACGATGCCGAGAGTCTCGCCAGCCCTGACCTGGAAGGAAACGCCGTCAACGGCTTTGATCCATCCGGTTGTCTTGGAGACCAGGAGGCCCTTGGTTACGGGAAAGTGCTTCTTGAGGCCCTCAGCCTCGAGCAGCACCTCGTTGGTGGTTCGGGTCGTGGGATTTGCTTCCAGGGTGGTCATTCCAGCCTCCAACAGGCGGCGTAGTGGCTACCGGTCACGTCGAATTGCGCCGGGTAGGATTCCTGGCACTTGTCCATGACGTACTGGCACCGGGGCGCGAAGGGGCAGCCCGGCGGCAGGTCGTGAAGCGTCGGTGGTTGCCCTTCGATGGAATATAGCCGATCAACATCCTCTTCCAGCTTCGGAACGGATGACAACAGGGCCTCAGTGTAGGGATGCGACGGGTTGTTGAAGATGTCCCGCACATCTCCCATCTCGACTATGCGGCCAGCATACATCACGGCGACACGGTCGCACATCTTGGCCACGATGCCGAAGTCGTGCGTAATGAAGATGAGACCGATGTCGGAGGCCTCCTGCAGTTCCTTGAGGAGCTTCAAATACTGCGCCTGGATGGTGACGTCCAGCGAGGTCGTGGGCTCGTCGGCGATCAGCACGATGGGCTCGCAGGAAATGCCGATGGCTCCGACAACGCGTTGGCGCATGCCTCCGCTCATCTGGTGCGGGTAGTCCCGCACTCGAGTCTCCGCAGCGGGGATGTTCACCTTGCGGAGCACGTCCAGCACCTGCTGCACGACGGTGCGCTTCGGAATGTCCTGATGGATCTTGATGGCCTCTCCCACCTGGTTGCCGATGGAGAAAACGGGGTTGAGGGAGGTCATGGGGTCCTGGATGATCAGCGCGATCTGGCTCCCCCGAATCTCGCTCATCTCCTTGTCGGTCATCTGGACGAGGTCCTGTCCTTCCAGGAGAATCTGCCCATCTACGATGCGGCCCGGCGGCTCCGGGATGAGGCGCATCAGCGACAGCATGGTCACCGATTTGCCGGAACCGGATTCACCGACGATGCCCAGCGTCTCACCGCGGTGCAGGTCGAAGCTGACGCCGTCGACCGCTTTCACCGTGCCCCAGCGGGTCTCGAAATAGGTCTTCAGTCCATCAACCTTCAGCACCACTGGGGCTGTGTTTTCGGTTGTGCCAGTAGTCATGCTTCTGCCTTCTTGCGGGTGAGTCGAACGATTATCGTTGTCAGGGGTCAGTTCAGTTGGCGGAGCCTGGGGTCGAGCCGGTCGCGGAGCCAGTCGCCGAACAGGTTCATCGACAGCACCACCAGCATGATGGCCAGGCCGGGCATGGTGGAGATCCACCAGGCCACCGCCAGCCGGTCGCGGCCGTCGGAAACCATTGAACCCCAGGCCGGCGTGGGCGGCGGAACTCCGGCCCCGAGGAAGCTCAGAGTGGACTCCAGCAGGATGACGATGCCGACTTCCAAGGTGGCCAACACGATGAGGGTGTTGATGACGCCCGGGAAGATGTGGATGAACAGTATGCGCGGCGTCGAAGCACCCGCCACCTTGGCCAGGGCGACGAAGTCCATGGTTTTCAGCTGCAGAACCTCGCCCCGCACGTTGCGGGCAAAACGCGGCCACACGGCGATGGCCAGGATAGCGACAATGATTAGGAAAGACTGCCCCAGGGCCAACACCAGCACCAGGGCCAGCAATATGGTTGGTATCGCCAGCTTGATGTCCACGATTCGCATCAGGAACTCATCCAGCCAGCCTCCATACCACCCGGCAATGAGGCCACTGGCCACGCCGATGACCATGCCTACGCCCAGCGTGACGCCTGCCACCGCAAGCGAGATGCGGGCGCCGAAGATGACCCGGCTCAGCATGTCGCGGCCCAGGTGATCAGTGCCCAGCAGGAATTCGGAGCTTCCTCCCTCTTCCCACGCCGGCGGCAGGTTGCGGTCCCTCAGGCCGCCCCGTTCGGGGTCATGGGGTGCGATGAGCGGGGCAAAAACGCCGGTGATCACGAACAACACAAGTATGAAGATCGGGATCAAAGGCCACCGGCGCAGCTGCCAGATTTGCCTGGCAATGCGTGCGGGCGCCGGCGCCGGCTGTACGACCAGAGTTGCGTCTGCTGCCACGATGTCCTCCTCTAGGCGTACCGGATCCTGGGATCAATGTATGCGTACATGATATCCACGAGCAGTGCCGCGGTCACGTACATCAACGTGAATACGATCACCACGGCCTGCAACAGTGGGTAGTCGTTGCCGGCCAGGGCCTGGATCGCCAATTGTCCCAATCCCGGCCACGCGAACACGGTTTCGACGACCAACGAACCTGTGACCAGGCTGCCCAGGGTTATGCCGGCGAAAGTCAGCACGGGAATGAGTGCGTTGCGTAACGAATGCTTCCAGATCACGATGTTGTTGGAGACGCCCTTGGCTCGCGCCAACTTCACGTATTCTGAGTCCAGAACGTTGAGCATCGCCGATCGCAGCAGTCGCAGGTTGGCCGCGGCGTAAAACCAACCCAGCGTCACCGCCGGCAAGATAATGCTCGTGATCTCCTGGCGACCATACGGCGGCACCAGGCTGTCTCCAAACCAATCGTTCCAGCGCACCGAAAACAGGAACACCAGCATCAGTCCTAACCAGAACACCGGGGCAGATTGCCCCACCAGGGCGACCACTTTCCCGGTCATGTCCAGGAAACTTCCGCGTTTCACTGCCGACAGGATGCCCAGGGGCACGCCGACGATTACCGAGAACGCGAAGGCGGCTAGTCCGAGCTGCATCGTTGCCGGGATGCGTTCGACGATGACCTCCATGGAGGGGCGACCCTCCTTGATGGATTGGCCGAAGTCGCCCCTGAGCGCGCTGCCCAGGAAAATCCCGTATTGCTGGTAGTACGGCTTGTCCAGCCCCAGGCTCGCGGTGAGCCGGTCCCAGTCTTCCTGTGTGGAGTAATCGTCGAGGTACACGTGCCGGGGATCCCCGGCCGCCCGGCTCATGACGAAAATAATCAGCGACACCGCTAGCAAGGTCACCAGGGCTAGCAGGATGCGTCGCACCAGATATCGCTGCATGTTTCACTACCTCACAAACTGTTTCCCAGTGCGTTGTGGGCGACCGGTGGTTTTTGACGGATTTTCGCCGCTGATCGCTGGAGTCCGGTGAGTTCGCCGCCGGTTTGGCTCAGGAAGAGCTACCGGCGGCGTGGGCGCCGTCAGAGCCGGCGCCGTTGGAATGTCCCAGTGTCCCATCCGGTCGCGCATGGCGCGCGCGAGCAAATCTACCGAACACGCCTTCGTAGCCGATGTTGAACAGCAGCGCGATGATGTTCGGCACCAGCGCCGCTCCCAAGGCAATATAGGTTCGCGGCTTGAACAGGTAGGGACAAACGCCCACGCATCTGGCTTCCTCGATGGCGGTTATGTAGCCGCCGATTTGGAAACCCACCCAGGCTCCACCAAAGCTCGCCGCGGATAGTGCCAGGCCCGCGCCCAGCAGGATGGGCCAGGATGGGATCGAGTCTACCCTCAGCATGGTCAATCCCGCTCCGATCCCGGCGCCTATCCCGGCCCCTACCATGAGCATGGTAAGGATCTTGGGCAGGGCCGCCACCCCGAAGAACACCGCCAACGCGGAGGCTACTGCCATACCGATGGCTGCCAGGACCCCAGCCAGGGGGAATCCCAGGCACGATCTCCAGGTTACCGATATCCAAGGCTTCTGTGGCCCCATGCTGGCGTTACCTGCCCCTAAATCCTTACGTTCAGGCTAAGTTTGCGGACGAGGACGGATGTACTCGTACCCGTTGATGTTGCGGAGGTCACGGTAGCGTACGCCCTCGATCCAGGGTTCGATGTTCGGGCCCACCGGCCACAGGCTGTCGAAATTATACAACCCCACGCCGGTGAGGGCGTTCTCAAACATGAACGTCGCGATCTCAATGGCGAGTTCGCGGCGCTTCACGGAGTCGACCTCCGCCATGTGCTCCGCGACCTTTTCGTCCATCCACGGATGCTCGACACCGCGATTCCAGACCGCCTGATGGTGCAGTTGGGACAGCATTCCCGAGAAACCCTGGCCGGGTTCCAGACGGATGCCACCGGCGTGGCAGGTGGAACCCTGATAGTTGCGGGCGATCAGGCTGGGCCGCAGCGTGGTGTAGGGCAGGTTCTGGAACTTGACGTCCACACCGATGTCGCCCCACATGGTGGCGATGGCCTCACAGGCTTCCACTTCCACCGGCGCGCCGCGCAACGAAGGCGTCAGCGTGATGCTGAACCCGTCCGGGTAACCGGCCTCTGCAATCAACTCCCGGGCCCGCTCCGGGTTGTACTCCCAGCGCAGTTCCGGCGGCAGCCAGCTCTCTTCATACTGACCGAAGTCCCAGAGGACGGCGGGAGATCCGTAACCGTGCAGCAACGTGTCAACGATGCCCTGCCGGTCGATGGCGATGGACAGCGCGGTGCGCACCTTCGCCGCGTTCTTCCACGCATCGGAATTGATGTCTGGGTCGGACGAGACCCACGGCAGCTCCGGATCGTAGCCGGGCTGCTGGTTCTCAGTGCCGATGCCGACGTAGTACTGGCCGTAGAACGTAAGCGCTGATTCGCCGCCGCCGGGGACGCGCATGATTTCCGCACCGTCCACCGCCTCGACCAGTTCCAGCGAGTCGAAGGCCAGCAGCGTGGTGTCCAGGTTGCCGGTCTGGAACCCCGCTACCCGGGATGATTCTTCAGGGATCTCGCGGAAGTTCAATTCTGCGAAGTGAGGGGTCTTCCGCCAGTGGTCCGGCACGGCTTCCATGCGCCAGAACTCACCGGTGCGGTAGTCCACCAGGTCCCAGGGGCCCGTGCCGGCGATCTGGTCGTTGGCTTCTTCCACGCCGAGTTCCTCGGACTGTTTCTTGCTGACTATCCAGGTTCCGCCGCCGCCGGCGCTGGTCAGGATCTCGTTGACCGGAACCTCAGACCATGGCTCGCCGGTATCAACCTCGACGGTGTAATCGTCGATGGCCGTGGCGTGGCCTTCCGGGTTCTCCCAGATTCCGCGGATGTTGGACGCCCGGGGGTGCTTCGACCCCTCAGCTCCGAATTGCCGCATCGCCCAAATGACGTCCTCTGCGGTCATCTCGCCGTAGCCCTTGTGGAACTGGACGCCCTCATTGAGATTGAACGTCCAGGTTGACCCGTCCTCGGACACCGACCATTCCTTGGCCAGCATCCCGACCGGCTTCAACTCGCTGGACACGGTCAGCAGCGACTCGCCGATGGGGGCGGTTTGCAGGACGAAAAGGGGTCAAGACCAAACCCCCGATTACAAGAACAAGCAAACTCTTGCGGCTGATTCCGAACCAACTCATTGAACCATCTCCTCGCGGTGCATCTCGTTGTGAAGGGACCGTAACAAGCGGGCTCCAGGAGCCCGCCGTCATAAGGCTGGATTTTAGCGGATATCGGCTTGTTGTCCGCCCCGAAAAATGGGAACACGAACGCCAGCGCAGTCTATCGGACGGATTTTGCGATGTCAATATATCATATACTAATTATCATCGGGTGATATTATCCTAATGCATGATGTTATTTGGGCACGGCAGTCTTCGCCAACCACGAAATATACTCCAAAACGTCGCGGTCCCTTGCCGCCACCGCAGGAAATGAGCACGTGTAGGCTCCCGGTGATGTTGACACGGCCGCAGTAGCCTGTGCCCCGTTCACCGAGCAACAAAGGTTGCGGAAGTATCGCCGTTGACGGTGACGGTGTATTCCCGGCCGGGCTCGAACCCGTTGCCCAGGGGCACGTCGGTTTCCACGATGGGGAAATCCGCAGTGCAGACCACGGACGGATCTGCCACCTCGTGGTGAGTGACCACAACGTCCAATTCGCGTGGAGCAGCGCGTCGTATCTCATAGCCGTTGAATTGGGAACACCCACTGCCCCTGGACAATCCTGACACCACCCGCAGGCTGTACTCATGAGGCGACGACTCCGAGATCACCACGTCCGCGGATTGGATCAGAGACTCCGCGATCACGGTGTGGCCCAATCGGGCTTCCGGGATGGTGAATGTGGTGGTTTCCACATCGTTGACGACGACGCGATAAGGTTGGCCCGGGGTGAGTGAGGCACCAACGTGCAGCACGGTATCCAGCTCGACGACCTCCCGCCGACAGGGCGGGGCCCACGGTGTTTCCGGCGGCTGCATGAGCGTGAGGCGCACGAGGATGTCGCGGCCGTCCAGGGTCAGCTTCTGGTTGCCAGGGCGGGCGCAGTTGTCCAGGGTTGACTGGTAGTAGGCCACACGCAGCAGCGCCACCGGCTCGTTGGGGATGAGGTTGGCCCAAATTACGTCGGCAGGGACTTCCTGCCACGTTCGCCAGTTGTCGCCGGAAAGGTCGGCGGATTCCAGCAACTCCGGTGGAGGCTCCACCAACACCAGGAGCATGTCTACGCGTTTCGGGTTCCCCTCGGTCAACACGTCGTACGCGGTGTCGTTGGTAAAGGCCAGGCGGCCGTCGGACTCCACGATTCGCGCAGACACAGAGTAGCGGTTTCTGCTGTCAATAAGGTCAGGATTGTACGGCAGCCTGAACTTGATCGGGACTTGGCCGGGATTGTCGATGGTCTGGCTCGCTATCACTTGCGACGGGGCGTCGGCGTAGCTCGTGTCCCGCAGCTCGACGATGAGGCTGGCCTTTGGAGTGAGGGCCAACCTCTCGTGATAGTAAACCGTACCACTCACGCTGTCTTGTCGCTGACCGCCGGACGATTCCCCACCGCCGTTCGGGTCTGGACCCGCGTCGCCGGAGCACGCGACGCCCAGGGCGAGGGCGGCAACCCACGTCAGCACGCCCAAGTGCATTTTGGTCTTCATCTAAAGTTTCCTGTTGGCACTTATCTGTGCCCCGCATTTATTCTCAGAGGGGGTCGAACACTATCGCCCTGATCGTGGTGGAAGTCGTGCTTTTGCTTGCCGTCGGATCACTGCTCCCTAAATGTACATAGATGGTAAATCAACGCATGTACGATATCAGGTGAAAAACGGATTTCGATCGCGGTACGACCTGGTCGGCAGCGGGGGTCCCAAGGGCAACCGTCGCTCGGTCTAGCAGTTACTTGCCACGATCATAGGTACCCTTGATAATGGCGCGGCTGGCGCAATAGCCAGTCCAAACCCCTATACAGGAAGCATCGTGATAGCAGAGCGCGACGCCCGGTGGTCCCGGGCCGCACAGGTTGGCATGTTGATGCGTGCCTACCGGGAAACGTTTCCGCTGGGAGACGGCAAGCGCGGGCTGACCCAGGCCAGTCTTCTGCAGCGGATGTCGGAGATCAACAGCCAATACGCCGAGAGATACAGCCACGTCACGGTGTCCCGCTGGGAAACCGGCGGAACACTTCCGACGGTGGAGCGGCTGCAGGATTTCGGGAGGGCCCTGGACCTCGCACCTGCTGAGGTGGAGGGTCTGATGGTCCTGGCCGGATTTCGCCAGGCCGCCCCCTCAGGAAGCCTGCACCAATCGACCGGGTGGACGGCAGACGGCGTCGGGGGAGATGCGTACCCAGCGGTGCAGAGCCGGTCCGGGCCGACCGGCGCGCATGCGGTATCCCCTGCCGACGATTGCCTCGCCAGCCATTCAGACACGGTCTCTGCGACCCCGGACGCAGGGAGCGTAATCCGCTATTTGGCCTACAAGTGCGTCCTCACGGGTGTTTGCATCGCCGCGGTTGGGTATGTGCTGGCGGCGTTTGGGTGGGACAACACCTGGATGCCCATGGTTTACGTGGCTGCGATGATAGGGGTGGTGGTGGCGCAAGGGCTGGCGCAAAGGCGCAGCCCGCACGACCTGGGCGAGTTCTACGGCACGACCGTGTTCTTTTCGCTGAGTACGTTCCTGCTGCAATCCGCCGTTATCCGGATGGACCCCTACGGATTCTATGCGCTGAGAGACTACGCCGGCACGCATATCCCCTACCTGTTGGCGCTGGAGGTAAACCTGGCCCTGGCCTCGATTGCCGGGCTGGCGTTTCACCTGCTCCGGCAATGGCAGTATTCCGGGGATCAAGGACGCAGTAACGCACTGCGCCGCGCAGTAGCGGTTACCCTGCCGCCCACGTTGTTCGCATACGCATCCGTGGTGATCATCTCCAATATTTCGTTGTGGATCCAGTTGGTGATCATTTTGCCGTCGACGGCCGGTGTCTTCATGGTCCTGTTGGTGCTGCGTGACCCGACGGTACGGCCCGACGCGCGCGACCGCCGGTTCGCGTTGAGAACCGTGCTGGCGTTGATGGTAGTCATGGGCGCCATTGGTGTAGCGGTCGTGGCGGCCATGTACCTGTCACCGGACACGCCATCGGTTTTTCCCGACCACAATTGGTGGACTTCCTGGGAGATTGATTTCGGTCCACTGGGCTATCCGCAGGAGCAGGCAATGGCCAGACTGAACCTCGGCTACCTCTGGCATGGACTGGCCACGTTGTTTTACCTGGTGGTCGTGGTCGGCGGAACTCTGCTTTCCTCGATCCATAGCATCGGACGGGGCGGTCCCGTCTCGGATCCTGCCGAGGCTTCGGTCATCCGAAAATTCGCTTACCTGGCAGCTGCCCGGGCGCGTCACGTCCGTTCGATGATCGCTCGCCCCCCGAGGACCAAAGTTGCCAGTCCGGGCGAGCAGCCACCAGGACCCCAAGCCGGCGCGGGATTTGCGCGGGGACCGAGTCTGCGACAACCGGCAAGCCATAAGGGAGACGCCCGGTCGTCATCTGAGCCGATACCCTGATCTCGCGCGGGGCAGCGCTGGGGAACCCCCGTCCGAAGCCGTAACGTTTTCCTCCACTGGGACGGCAAGAGTCAGGATCGACGCAACTGCGGAGCCAACAACGTCAGCAGCACGACCAGCACGATGCCGGTACACCCTACGACTTGCGCCGCGGCCGGCGCCCCCCATGCTCCCGCGATGGCGCCGGCCCCCACGCTGCCGAAGCTGTATGCCAGAATCGCAAAGGACCTCAGGCTCATCACACGGCCCCGGAACTGCTGGTCCGTGGTTCGGAGCAGCAGGGTCAGGATCATCACCTGGGTGGAGGCGAAGGACATTCCCACCAGGACAAAGATCGCCATGGAAAGGTAGAAGGATGATGACAGGGAGAACAGGAGAATCGTGCCGTGCCACGACACCACCGCCAGGATCAGCAGTAGCCCGGGACGGCGAACGCTGGGCAGCATGGTGAAACCCAGGGACCCGCACAGAGCTCCGCTGCCAAAGGCGAACAGCAGCAACCCGAGACCGGCAGAGTCGCTGCCCAGCACGTCGCGGGCGAAGATCGGCGCCAGGCCGGTGTGCACGGTCCAGCCGGCCAGATTAATGATGACGGCTACCGCGAGGACGGCCCACAGTACCTGGTTGCCGGCAACGTAACGCAGGCCGCTGATCACGGTGCTGAGCACCCGCTCGGGAGCGCGGACAACATTGGACTCGGGCCGACGGATACCCAGGGCCACGCAGCCGCTGACCAGGTAAAGGCAGGCGATGGCCATGTACGCGCCCTGCGGCCCCAATCCCTTGAACAGATAGCCCCCAATCACCGGTCCACAGAGCATCGCGATGTTCATGGCGACAGTGTTGAACGCCGCGCCGTGCGACAGTTGATCCGCGCGCAGGGTATCGGCGACCAACGACTGCGCCACCGGCATCTGGCAGAGGCGGACCACGCCCATGACCAGTGTGATGGCAAAGATGTGCCAAACCGCCAGCCAGCCGGTGAGTATCAGCGCCAGCATCAGGAAGCCCATGGAACCCATGATGAATTCCACCGAGGAGAGCAGCCTGTTGCGCGGCAACCGGTCGGCCAGGGCGCCGGTGAACAGGGCAAGGAAGTTCAGCGCCATGCGCGCCGCGGCGATGGCGCCGACCAGGAACGGTGAGTCGGTCAGGGTGAGGACGAACCAGCCCAACACCGCCGATTCCATCTGGGTGCCGACGCCAACCAGGGCGGTGGATCCCCAGACAAACGCGAAGTCGCGGTTTCGGAATACACCCAGCGGAGAGGAAGCGCGATTGAGCGTGGCGGAGATTCGCAAAATTGGCTTCCGAATGGGTGCAGGATTGGGGTGCGCCACGCCCGTTGGTCCCGCCAGCGGTGCGCTGTGCTAACCGGCTCGGGAGCGCGGCGGGCCTTGGGGTGGCCGATGATACCATAGAGACCGCCCGGAGCCGGCCAGGTTAGCCGTCCGGTTCCCGCCGTGTTAGGCTGGCGCAGACGAGGTGCAGCGCCAATTGGACGTGACTCTTTACATGAACGTCGGCTCACACCAAAGGTTGAGCTTGTGACTGTCGTTTCCCGAATACACGCCGATACTGTGAAACGCCGCGGACATTGAGCCAGTGATCGCCAAGGACTATGTACCACCTTGGGCGCGTGGCGATTTTGATCAATATCAGTTTGTGGTTGCCCGGTCAATCACCTCCTTTCGCGCCCAGCAAAGTGCGGTGTGGCGA
>JAJEIA010000073.1 GCA_022823505.1 Dehalococcoidia bacterium | reverse complement strand
GGTGAGGCTCGCGTTCGCCGACTCGTAATCCAATTGGACTGATTCGCAGTATCTGAAAGGCCGCCGCCAACGGGCAGCATCAATGTGCCGAATATTCGAGTGCAGTGATTATACCAATAACCGCAAGACGCGATTGCCCTGGCCGTCAGTAGAACGGTTTTGCAATAGCGTGCGCAATCGGTTCAAGTCTTCATCATTGACATGATGGGATATTTTCTTGGGGCCGAACGCGTTGGGATGCGGAATGGCGACGACTGAACGTTCGCTCCCGCCAAGCATCACATCGAAATGGACCGACTTTGAGCGATCCAATCCCCAAGATTGAGTGCAATAGTCCCTTGCGTGCTTGCCCACCAATACGAAAACCTTCGCGCCAGACTCCTGGATTATAGGCAACAGCCAGCTTTTGCTACACAGAGGCAGCGCTGTTACCACGCCGATTTCGCCGCGAGACTTGCAATGCACGAGTTCGGTAATGGCGAAGTCATGGCCCGGTATGGTTTTACGGCCCATCAATTCTGTGGCCCGCCCACGCACCCCAGTCCAAAACCTAACCTTCCGGAACCGGTCCTCGGATACATGCCCCGATCCAACGTCAAATCGCTTCTGGAAATAGTCAGCGGTTGTGCAAGGATCGCATGAAGGAGACGGGAAACGTTCGCTCTCCGAAATGCTCGGATTGGACGAGATGAACAATATGGGAGCGGTTTCGATGTGACCGCTCCAAGGCTCAGGGACGTGGTAGTCACGCGCTGATTGAATACTGGCTATGGTCGAGCAAGGGTGGGCTGCCAATGTCCGCGCACGCGGCAATTGCGGGCAGCGCGTAATAGCCAGCAATAGCTCGACCCGATCCATTCCTAGATCTCGTACTCGCGGACTTCGTCCGGGATGATCAGACGGGCGCCGGTTATTTCCTGCACGTCCTCGGGTGTCCAGCCGGGCGCTGCCTCTCTCAGGACCATGCCCTCGGGTGTGGGTTCCATGACGGCGACGTCGGTGACGACCAGGGAAACGCAACCCTTCCCGGTGAGGGGGAAGTTGCACTCCTCGACGACCTTGGGGTTGCCGTTGCGGTCGTTGTGTTCCATGGCGACGATGACCTTTTCGGCGCCGGCGGCCAGGTCCATGGCGCCGCCGATGTTGCCAACGCCGCGCTCGGGCAGCATCCAGTTGGCGAGGTCACCGTTGGCCGACACCTGGTGAGCGCCGAGAACCGTCACATCCACGTGACCGCCGCGGATCATGGCGAAGGCGTCTACGGAGGAAAAATAGGCCATACCCGGAACCGGCTGGAGGAACTGGCCGCCGGCGTTGATCAGGTCAATGTCCTCACTGCCCTCTTCGGCCAGCGGTCCGCAGTTCAGCACGCCGCTCTCGCTGTGGTAGAAAACCACGCTCTCGTCGTCGACGAACATGGAAACCAGCGTCGGTATCCCGATGCCGAGGTTGACACAGGAACCGGCGGGTAGTTCTCTCGCCACGCGCATGGCGATGATGGCCCGGTCGAGGCGCTCTTTGTCGTCGGTCATGGCAGGGTCTCCGGTTATTCGTAGCCGGTGAAACCGTCGGGTCGGCGCACGATGCGTTGGACGAACACGCCGGGGGTGACCACGGCTTCGGGGTCCAGATCGCCGGGCTGGACGATTTCGTCAACTTCAACGATGGTCACTCGGGCGGCCGGCGCCATCACGGCGTTGAAGTTTCGCGAGGTACCGCGATAGACCAGGTTGCCGCGGGTGTCAGCCCGGTGGGCGCGGATCAGGGCGAAGTCGGCGCGCAGGCCGTATTCGAGGATGTGCTCGCGGCCGTCGATCATACGGCTCTCCTTGCCCTCGGCGATGAGGGTGCCGGCGCCGGTGGGGGTGTAGAAGGCCTCGATGCCGGCGCCGCCGGCGCGGAGGCGCTCCGCCAGGGTTCCCTGGGGCACCAACTCCAGGTCGCACTCACCCCGGCGGTAGGCGAGTTCGAATTCAGACGGCCGGGATACCGAGGGCGAGACGGGGAAGGACGCAATAGCCTTGGCGACCTGGCCGTTCTCCACCAGGACGCTGTGGTCGATGGCGGTTCGGCCGGGCGGCGTGCCGAAACTGACCACCCGGGCGATCCCGGCGGTGTTGCTGACGATGGTGAGGTTCCGGCTGCCGCGATCCCGCAGCGAGACCAGCAGGTAGTGGGCCATACCGCCGGGCCCGCCGAAACCGTCGATGAAGACGGTGGCGCCGTCGGGCAGGTCGGCGATGGCGGATGGGCCGTCGGCGTAGACCTTGCTGGGCGGCTTGCCCGCTGGGGTATCGAAATTCGTTTCGCGGAGATTTGATGCGGCGGCGAATGATGCGCCGGTGATCGCTCGGACATCTTCGGCCGACCATCCGGGGGCTACCTCAGCGAGGGTCAGGCCATCGTCGGCGACGCGAAACACCGCCACATCCGTGATGATGGTGTCGACACAACGCACGCCGTCGGCCGGCAGGGACAACTCGGATACGACATTTGGCGACCCGTCTGCGCCGGAGTGGGGCAGGACCGTGACCACGCGTCGGGCTCCCGATGCCAGGTCGACCAGGCCGGCGTGTCCCTGCGGGCCGGGGTAGTCGGTGGCGTGGTAACCGGCGAAACTTCCGTTGGAGTCGACCTGGGCGGCGGCCAGGATTGACAGGTCCACGTTGCCCCCGCGCAGGATTGCGCCGGCGTCGGCAGCGTTGATGGGCAGGTCGGATAGGGTCCCGCCGGCCCGCAGCAACCAGACGCCCTTCTCCTCGGGGACCAGATCGGCCGCCCCGACCGACCATTCGCCGCTGACGGCGACAACCGATCCCGGTGCGATTTCGGAGGCGGCCCGTCGCGCCACGTCCCGGGCTTGCAGTCTGTCAAGTGTCATGGTTGGTCATTCCACGGGCCCGGAGACGGCCCGGACGATGCGGTTGACGAAGATGCCCGGCGTGATCACTCGTTCCGGATCGATGCCGCCCGGTTCGGCTACTTGGTCGACTTCGGCGATGGCGACGCGGGCGGCGGAGACGACGGCGGAGTTCCAACCTCGCTGGGCGCCGGCGTACACGAGGTTGCCCACGCCATCGGCGCGTGAGGCGCGGAGCAATGCGAAATCGCCGCGCAGGGGAGGTTCAAACACGCACTCCACGCCGTTGATCACGCGGGTCTCCCTGCCATCGGCGAAACGGGTGCCGATGCCCACCGGGAGGAAAACGCCGCCGATGCCGGCCCCGGCGGAGCGCATCCGTTCCGCCAGCGTGCCCCAGGGAACCACCTCGACGGTCAAGGCTCCGGAGCGCCAGAGGTCATGGACAACGTCACCATCGCCCGGGCCAAACGGGGCCGGTGAAATAATATGGGATACACAGCCGGCGGCCACCAGACGGTGAAAAGCCTCGGCGCCGTAGTAGGTCGAGTCGCAGACGCAGGTGAGGTTCCGCGGGTTCCGGTCGGCCAGGGCGCTAAGCAGGCCGGCGGGAGCGTTGACGCCGGTGACGCCGCCGATCAGGACGGTTGCGCCGTCCGGAATGTCGGCAACGGCTGCCTGAGCACTGTCGTATAATTTGCTGAATGCCATGTTCGGATTCCGAAAACGGTCGCCATTTTAGCCCAATCGGTGGGACTGATAAAGCGACGACACGGGTCTGAATTCTCGCGTTTCCCATCGTACCAATGCACTACCAGACCATCACCTGCCAGCGGACCCAGTTCCGGGCGACGATCACCCTGAGGGACGGCGGCTCGGAGGTCACCATCGGTGAAACGATGGCTGAGGAGCTGTCCGATTGCTGCCATGAGTTGAGCCTGGACGACGGGCTCCGATTGGTGACGATCCTCGGCGGTGACGGCACGTTCGCGGTAGGTCGCGCACGGCTGCCCGAGGAACTGCGATCCGCCCACCCAACGGAGCGCGTGGAATGGTTCAAAAAGATGGGCGCCGCAAATGCCGTGGCGCAACTGCCCATGCCGGTGCTGGCGATACTGAACGGTAACGCACTTGCCCACGGGCTGGAGATTGCGCTGTCCGCCGATCTGCGGATTGCGGCGGATCACGTGCAACTGGGAGCGGGCGAGCCCGAGCGGCACGGGTTCCCGTTCGATGGGATGACGCAACGTCTGCCGCGGTTGGTGGGTCCGGCAATGGCGCGGGACATGCTTCTCACGGGGCGTGTGCTGACGGCGGGAGAAGCGCTGGGCGTCGGGCTGGTGAACCGGGTTGTGCCGCGGGATGTGCTGGAGGACACGGCTGCGCAAATGGCGGAGCAGATCATTGCCGCCGCGCCCATCGCGGCGCGGTACGCGAAAGAGGCGGTGGCCGCCGCCGGAAATTTGCCGCTGGCCGAGGGACTGCGGCTGGAGGCCGACCTGAGCATTATCCTGCAAAGCACCGACGACCGGGCCGAAGGTCTGCGATCCTTTGTCGAAAAACGCACGCCACACTTCACCGGACGCTGAGGGATCGAGAGGACATGACGGTACGGTTGGACATACATACGCATGTGGGAGAGATGTTCGCATTCCAGGAACCCACGCCCGAAATCGCGGAGGCCGTGATCGCGCAGATCAAGAGCGCCGGGCTGGATGGTATCGCGGTGACCGACCACTGGCGGCGGGACTGGGGGATGGCCTTGCACCGGGTGGTGGAGCAGCATTTTCCCAATGAGGTGATAATCATCCCCGGCCATGAGATCGACGTGCGACCGGCCAGCAGTCCGTTCGACGAATACCACTGCACCGAGCTGTACCTGCCCGGGGGCCGGCTGTTCCGTACCTACTGTCACCCGGGATACTACACGCCCAACATTGTGATCGAGGAGGGGATGCACGGCATTGAAGTGGCCAACCACCACCACGACTGGCACATTCGCCGTCCGGCGGCGGAGCGGGTGGCGGAGGAGCACGGCCTGCTGACGTTTTCGGTGAGCGACGCCAACGTGCTGTCCGAAATCGGAGCCGGCAGCACCGAGGTTGACCTGGACGACATGATGCGGCGGGCGATCCCGTTGGACTGAAGGCGGGACCGGATGAGCGACGGGTTTCGCACCATCATCTTTGAGAAGGAGGGCCGCGTTGCCCACCTGGCACTGAACCGTCCCGAGCGGCTGAACGCATACTCGGTAGCGATGCGGGACGACTTTGCCGAGGCGCTGCACGCGGTGGCTGCGGATGAAGAGATTGGCGCACTGTTGATCACCGGCCGGGGGCGCTCGTTCTGCGCCGGCGCCGACCTGAGCGAGTTCGGGACCGCGCCGTCGCAGGTTATCGCGCGCAATGCCCGGTGGCAGCGGGACGTCTGGGGGCAATTGATTGATCTCGACAAACCCATAGTCGTGGCGGCGCACGGCTATTGCATCGGTTCGGGGGTGGAAATCCTGCTGCTGGGAGACGTGCGCATCGCCGCGTCGGACACGGTGTTCGGGATGCCCGAGGTGCAACTGGGAATGATCCCGGCCGCCGGAGGGAGCCAGACACTGCCGGCCAACGCTGGCCCGTCGGTGGCGCTGGACCTGCTGTACACGGGGCGGCGCTTTGGAGCCGTGGAGGCTGTGCGCTGTGGGATAGTCAGTCGGGTCGAGGCGCCCGAAGATCTGGACCCCACGGCATGGGAGATCGCGGGACGGTTGTCGGAACTGCCAGGCGGCTTCGCCTCCGGGCTGAAGCGTGCGTGGAGCGCCGGGACTGAGATGCCCCTGGATGCCGGACTGGTCCTGGAATCACGGTTGGCCGCCAGCCTCGCCGGGTAATTGCCAGTGAAGAATTTGAGCATGGAGAGAGGATGAACACGACCGAATTTCTCATGATCGCATCGGCGATCGTTCCGGAGCGGACGGCCATCGTATTCGACGGCGACCACATCAGTTTCGAGACGCTGCAAGAGCGGGTGAACCGTCTGGCGAACGCGATGTCCGAGCTGGGGATAGGGAAGGGTGACCGGGTGGCGGCGATGCAGACCAACTGCCATCACCTGATCGAGCTTTACTTCGCGTCCGCGCAGTTGGACGCGATCTACGTGCCCATCAACTTCCGCGCCAAAGAGGACGAGCTGGCGACCATGCTGGGCATCGCGCGGCCTGATCTGCTGTTCCTGGGCGAGCGCTACCTGCCGCTGGTTCCGGCGGACGGGTCGCTTACCGCCGAGCGCATCGTCATGCTCGATGCGCCGGCGACGAACGGCGGTTACGCTTACGATGATCTGTTGGCCAATGCCGACCCGGACCAACTGCACTTCCCGGAGGACGACGAGGAAGCGACGACGGTGATCATGTTCACCTCCGGCACCACGAGTGTACCCAAGGGGGCGCAGCTGACCCACGACAGTTTCGCCACGTTCCTGCTCACCAACGTCGAACCGGCCGACCCGGACGTTGAGGAAACCAATCTGCTGACCGTGCCGATGTACCACGTAGCCGGGCTGCAGGGGGCGCTGGCGGCGATATTCGGGGGCCGGACGCTGGTGGTGATGCCGCAGTTCGACCCCGAGGGTTGGATGAGCCTGGTGTCGGAGCACCGGGCCGACCGGGCGATGCTGGTGCCCACGATGTTGAAGATGGTCATGGACCATCCGAATTTCTCGGACTTCGACCTGTCCTCGCTGAGCGTGATCACCTACGGCGCGGCGCCCATGCCGTTGCCGGTGATCCGGCAGGCCATCGACAGGTTCCCGGGCACGCGCTTCATCAACGCTTTCGGCCAGACCGAAACGGCGTCGACCATCACCATGCTTCCGCCGGACGACCATGACCTGACGGGTACCGCCGAGGAGGTGGAGACCAAGTTGCGGCGGCTGACGTCCATCGGCTTGCCGCTGGACGATGTGGAGGTGATGATCGTCACGGAGGACGGCGACCCGGTGGGCGGAGGAGAAGTGGGCGAGATCGTGGCGCGCGGCCCCCGGATGATGACCGGGTACTGGGGTCAGGAGGATGCCACGCGGGACACGCTGAAAGGCGGCTGGCTCTACACCGGCGACCTGGCCTGGCAGGACGAGGACGGGTACATTTACCTGGCCGGCCGGGCGCGCGACTTCATCAAGCGGGGCGGCGAAATGGTGTCTCCGGAGGAAGTGGAGCTGACGCTTTCCGAACATCCCGGGGTTGCTGAGTCGGCGGTAATCGGGGTACCCGACATACAGTGGGGCGAGGAAGTGCGGGCGGTGGTGGTGGCGGCGAATCAGGCAGTCACCGAGCAGGACCTCATCGATTTCTGTCGCGACCGACTGGCCGGGTACAAACGGCCGAGGTCGGTGGTGTTCGTGGACGAGCTGCCGCGCAACGTCATGGGCAAAGTGCTGAAACGGGACCTGCGGGCCGACTTTGGCGACCCGGTGATCGGTTCATAAGGGTAACGGCAAGGAACGGGAGGGAACGGCATGGATATCGCGGTGATGGGCGCCGGCGGAGTCGGCGGATACTTCGGGGGGCTGCTGGCCCGGGCGGGCCACAACGTGACCTTCATTGCGCGGGGTCCGCACCTGGAGGCGATCCGGAGCGACGGTCTGCGGGTGGAGAGCGGAAACGACGGGGTTTTCACGGTTCCCGGCAACGCCACCGACGACCCGACGTCGGTGGGTCCGCAGGAGCTGGTCCTGTTTGCGGTGAAGATGTACGACAACGACGCCGCGATACACGCGATCGCGCCGCTGGTGGGGCCGGATACGATCGTGTTGACGCTGCAGAACGGCATCGACAACGGCGAGAGGCTGGTGGAGGTGTACGGCGCGGAACGCGTGATGATCGGTTCGGCGTACCTGGAGGGTCGGATCAGCGAACCCGGGGTGGTGACGCAGGGCGGGCCCGGCGCAGCGTCGTTCGGCGAGCGGGGCACCGGGATCAGCGAGCGGGGTGAGCGACTGTTCGCAGTGTTCAAGGATGCCGGCTGGCGGGTTGACCTGCTGGAAAACATGACCGGGATGCTGTGGAAGAAGTTTGCGTACCTGTCGGGATCGGCTGGCGTCTGCGCGGCCAGCGGGTGCGCCTACGGGGAGTTGAGGACCGTGCCCGAGACGCGGCAAGCAATCGAAGCGGCGATTGCCGAGGCGCTGGCGGTGGGCGAGGCGTCGGGGGCCCCGCTGGAACCCGATTCGCTGGAATGGTCGATGAACGCGCTGGACAACTTTCCGGCGACGGGAATGGCTTCGCTGGCGAAGGACTTCGCCGAGGGCCGGCCGGTGGAGCTGGAGGGCCTGACGGGAACTGTCATCCGGATGGGACGGGACCTGGGCGTAGCCACACCGGTGAACGATGCGCTGTACGCGGTGCTGAAGCCGCGGGCCAACCGGATCGAGGCCGACCTGGGGCGGGGTTGACGATGTACACACCTCCTCCGCGGCGAATTTTCTCGGCGGCGGGGCCCTTGAATGAAAGCGCTGGTGGCCCACCGGCGTTTTTTTGGTGGCCGCAGCCCGATATATTCGGACAGTGAAAAATGGGCAGCGGTGATTATTTGGAATTACGAATAACGTAAATATGTGAAAAATATCACGTGGTAATCAGCGAAAATATCTGTATTGACACGGTTATTGTGCATTGTTAGGCTTGCGGGCACTGAAGTCCGACAGACGATTGACAGAACGACTTACCGCGCTGCAGGGGGTCTACTATGCTGAACCGTGCATCGAAGCGTCTCACCGGTCGGATTATTGTGGCGATGGCGATGATCATCGCACTCACGGCGCTGGTGGCATGCGGAGCCACGGCACCCACCGAAAGCGGTGCGCCGGCCCAAGGAGCCACCGCCCCGGCGCAACCGGCCGCGAGTTCATCGAGCGACAGCCCGGCGCCGACCGCAGTACCAGCCCAGGCGGCGGGCGCCCCGCAGACCTCGGACCGCGGGATCTATGGCGGGATCGTGCCCATGCAGGACTACGCCTTTCCCAACCTGATTTTCCACCCCCACGAGTTCACCAATCAGATCAAGAACATCTCCGGCATCTACAACGGACTGCTGGAGTATGACTCGGAGACGGATGACCCCTACGACATCACGGGCGATCTGGCGGAGAGCTGGGAGTTGCAGGCGGATGGTGTGACCTACGTGTTCCATCTGCACGAGAACGCCATGTGGCACGACGGGACCCCGGTCACCGCTGAGGATGTCGCGTACAGCATGGACAGCCTGGTGAACACTGAGGCCAACCGGCCGCAGACCCTGATCATTGCACCCTACTTCTCGCCAGGCAATGCGCGTGCGATCGACGACCACACGGTGGAAATCGTCACGACAAACCCGGCGCCGGATTTCATTCCCATGATCGCCGCGGACGCCTTCAAGATGATGTCAAAGGCGTGGGGAGAGTCGGGAGTGGATACCAGCAAGTGGGAAAACGGAATGGGCTCGGGGCCATTCAAGCCGACGACACTGTCCAAGGACGTGTCCATCGAACTGGAGAGGAACCAGGACTACTGGAAAGAGGGACTGCCCTACATCGACGGGAGCATTCACTACTACATCGCCGACAAGGGCACGGCCATCGGAGCCTACCGCACCGGCCAGGTGCTGATGTCCACGTGGCCGGCCACCAACCTGAGCAACACGGAAATCCTGGAACTGCAGGCATCGGAAGGGGATTCGCTGGATGTATACCTTATCCCGAACAGCAGCTTCCTGGGCACGCTGATCAATACCACCATTGAGCCCTTCAACGACGTCCGGGTGCGCCGGGCATTGCACCTGGCGGTGGACCGCAAGGAGTTCCGGGACATCTTCGGCGGCGGAATCGCCCCCATAGGGCTGCCGTTCCCGCCCGAAAGCTGGTTCGGACGTACGGAAGAAGAGGCATTGGAAGTACCCGGCATCCGGCAAGGACCGGACGGCGGGAAACATCCGGATGACATCGCGGAAGCCAGGCGCCTGCTGGAGGAAGCCGGCGTACCCGAAGGGTTCGAGGTCAACATCATGGCGCGGACGGCGGTGGAGTACGTTGACCTGGCGCAATTGCTTTCCGACCAGTTGCGCCGGCACCTGGGATGGGAAGCAACGGTGCAGCCCATCGACAGCGCGACGGGCATAACCCGCTACAAGGACCAGGACTTCCAGATAGCGGCACAGGGTACGGCCGTGTTGGTTGGTGAGCCTGACCCGATCATCGGAAAGGTGTTCATGCCCGGCGGGTTGTGGATCCAGTGGTCAGGATGGGAAGCGCCGGAGGAGTTCAAGGACTGGTTCACGGAGCAAAGTCAGGAACTTGACCGTACCAAACGGGCTGAAACTCTGCGCAAGATGGAGGACTACATCCTCGAGGAAGACCCCGGCCCCCTGCTGGTGTACTACTGGAGCTTCCGCGACCAGGTGGTGAACAAGAAGATCCAGAACTTCCACATGCCGGCGAGCCTGTGGACCCAACTGAAGAATGATCGGATCTGGTGTGACCCCGAGTGCTGAGAGAATCAAGGCTCGGATTAGATGGATCGGAATAGATAGAAGGGTGGATCGCAGTGGCTTGAGGCAAGGAGGTTTCCCATGCTGAACCGTGTGTCGAGATTCGTTGCCTATCGATTGTTCATTACCCTGGCGGGCACGGTCGCGCTGGCGTCAGTGGTGGCTTGCGGCGCGACGGCTCCCACTGAGGGCACCGCTCCCGCCGCCGATACGACCGCAGTAGCCCAACCTGCGGCATCCACCGCGGGCGACAGTCCGGCTCCGACGGCCATTCCAGTGCAAGCCAACGAGGCCGCGCAGACTGCCGATAGAGGCAAGTACGGCGGCATCGTGCCGATGCACGATTACGCCTTCCCCAACCTGATCTGGCATCCCCACGAGTTTTCGAACCAGTTCAAGAACAACTCCGCGATATACAACGGGCTGATCGAATACAACGCGGAGACCGACGATCCTTACGATATCCGCGGGGATCTGGCGGAGAGCTGGGAGCTTCAGCCCGATGGCGTGACGTACGTTTTTCATCTCCACGAGAATGCCATGTGGCATGACGGGACGCCGGTCACCGCGGTCGACGTGGTTCACAGCATGGACAGTTTGGTGAACACGGATGTGAGTCGCCCCCAGACGCTGATCATCGCGCCCTATTATTCTGCCGGAAACGCGAGGGTGATAGACGACTACACCGTAGAGATCCAGACCAACAACCCGGCGCCGGACTTCATTCCCATGCTGGCAGCCGACGCCTTCAAGATGATGTCCAAAACCTGGGACGAGTCGGGTGTCGACACGTCCAAGTGGGAGAACGGCATGGGTTCCGGGCCCTTCGTTCCCACGCAGCTGGCGAAGGACGTGTCAATCGAGTTGGCGAGGAACGACAATTACTGGAAGGAAGGACTGCCGTACATCGACGGGATCATCCACTACTACATCGCCGACAAGGGCACGGCCATCGGCGCGTACCGGACCGGCCAGGTTCTGATGACCACGTTCCCGGTCACCAACCTGAGCAACACCGAAATCCTGGAACTGCAGGCGGCGGAGGCGGATATCCTGGACGTTTATCTCATTCCGAACACCAGCCTCCTGGGAACGCTGATCAATACGACGATTGAGCCATTCAATGACGTGCGGGTCAGGCGTGCCATGCATCTCGCCGTGGACCGCGCCGAATTCCGCACAATATTCGGCGGAGGCATAGCCCCGGTAGGCACTCCGCTCCCGCCGGATACCTGGTTTGGCCGGACCGAGGAAGAAGCCCTCCAATTGCCCGGTTTCCGCAGCGAGGCCGATGGCAGCAAGCACCAGGGCGATATCGAAGAGGCCAAGAGGCTGCTGGCGGAAGCAGGAGTGCCTGAGGGATTCGAGTTAAACATCATGGCCCGCACAGCGGTGGAGTACGTCGACCTGGCTCAGTTGCTGGCTGACCAATTCCGTCGCTACCTCGGTTGGGAAGCCACCGTCCAGCCCATCGACAGCGCAACGGGCTTTACCCGGTACAAGGAGCACGACTACCAGATAGCCGCTCAGGGGACGGCCCTCCTGCTGGGCGAGCCTGACCCAATCATTGGCAAGATTTTCATGCCCGGCGGTTTGTGGATCCAATGGTCGGGATGGGAGGCGCCAGAGCAGTTCCACGAGTGGTTCAACGCCCAGAGCCAGGAACTGGACCGGACGAAGAGGGCAGCGATCCTCCGGGAGATGGAGGACTGGATGCTCACCGTGGATCCGGGTCCACTGCTCGTCTACTACTGGAGTTTCCGAGACCAGATAGTGAACAAGCAGATCCAGAATTACCACATGCCGGTGAGCCTGTGGGTGCAGTTGAAGCACGAATACATCTGGTGCGACCCGGCGTGCTGATTCAGTTCGAGTTAGCGGTACGCGAGGCAGAAACAAGTATTTCGGCCGGCCGCCCTGGCGGGAATTTGGCAGAGGCAGAGGCTGAGGAGAAGCAATGAATACCTACGTCATCAAACGTTTCATGCTCTTCATCCCGACGCTCATTCTCGTCACCCTCATGGTGTTCGCATTGATGCGGCTGGTGCCCGGAGATCCCGCCGAGCTGCTGCTGATGGGGTTCGAAGGGGACGGCCAATTCTCCGAGCAACAGCTGGCCGACCTGCGGGCCAAGCTGGGAACCGACCGCTCGCTGCCGATCCAATACTTGGATTGGATCTGGGGGATGATGAGAGGAGACTTCGGCGTTTCGATGTACTTTGACACGCCGATATCGGAGGACCTGGGCGCCAAGTTACCGATCACGCTGGAATTGGCGGTGCTGGCATTATTGCTGGCGTTCGTGGTGGCGATGCCGCTTGGCGTCCTGTCCGCGGTCCGCCAGGACACCATCGCGGATTATGCGTCGCGGATCATCGCCATAGCCGGCGTAGCGATGCCGACATTCTGGATCGGTATCCTGGTGGTGTATTTCCTGGTGACGTGGTTCGACTGGTTGCCGCCCCTGGGATACGCCAACCTCTGGCAGGACCCCTGGACGAACCTCCAACAGATGGTCTTTCCCGCGATCGCCCTGGGCTTCTACAACATGGCGCTGATCGCGCGGGTCACCAGATCCTCCATGCTGGAGGTATTCCGCGAGGACTACATTCGCACGGCACGGTCCAAAGGGCTCCGCGAGCGGGCGGTGATCATCCGCCACGCTTTGAAGAACGCGTTCCTGCCGATCCTGACCATATCGGGTTGGCAGGTGGGGCGGCTGATCGCGGGCACCGTGGTTATTGAGACGATTTTCCTGGTGCCCGGGATGGGTCGCCTGCTGGTGGACAGCATCCTGCACCGGGACTACACGATGATCCAGAGCATCGTGATGGTCATCGCGTTCATGGTATTGGCGCTGAACCTGATCGTCGACCTGCTCTACGCCTGGCTGGACCCACGGATACGTTACGAGTAAACGCAGGAGCAGGGAAGATCAGGACCGCAGTCCCCGGCGAGGAAAAGGAACATGGCCCAGGAAGCAACGGGAGTCTTGGCACCCACCGAGCCCGCTGGCTCGGGGATGCGACCCAAGCGAACGCCTTGGGAGAACGTAGTCAACTTCACTCAGCGCAAGCCGCTGGGCGCGTTCGGCGCGATCGTTGTCATAGTGCTCGTGGTCGTCGCTATTTTTGCGCCGCTGGTCGCGAAGGAAGACCCGAAACTGACCAACTCGGCGTATCGCTTCAACCCGCCCAACAGCCAGACGTGGCTGGGTGGGGATCAAATCGGCCGGGATGTTTACAGTCGGCTGGTATACGGCACGCGGATTTCGCTGGTGGTGGGCCTGCTGAGCGTGTTCTTTGGCGTGACCATCGGCGCTTTCATCGGGATCGTGAGTGGGTATTTCGGGGGCATCACTGACCTGGTGATCCAGCGGATCATGGACGCCATGATGTCATTCCCGGCGCTGATCCTGGCGCTGGCGATCATGGCGATCCTGGGGGCGTCGGTGACCAACGTGGTCATCGCACTCAGCGCGGTGTTCATACCGGGCGCGGCGCGGACCATCCGGTCGCAGGCGCTGAGCATCAAAGAGGTTGACTACGTGCTGGCGGCGCGGGCGGTGGGAGCCGGCGACTGGCGCATCATTCTGCGGCACATGGCCCCCAACTGCGCGGCGACCTTCATCGTGTTGGCGAGTATCTCCCTGGGCTGGGCGATCGTCGTGGAGGCGTCGCTGAGTTTCCTGGGTGTTGGGATCCCGCCGGACGTGCCGTCGTGGGGCGGGATGCTGAACGGCGTGGCGCAGAACTCGCTGGATGTGGCGCCCTGGCTGGGGGTGTTCCCCGGCCTGGCCATCGCGATCACGGTGTTTGCGGTCAACCTGCTGGGCGACGCGCTGCGGGATGTGCTCGACCCGAGGATGCGGGGGGCGAATTAACGGCGCTATCGCTTATATCCGGCCGGCAATCAGGGGAGGGACTTTGTTCCTCCCCTTTTGCATTGTGGCCGGTCAACCAATAGCCGGTCCTCGAGCGATGCTCGGTTTCCGGCATGCGCAGGAACGACGGCCGGCTTTGGGGGCGGCAGCGGGCCCAGGATTTCGGAGCCGCTAGGACTCCGGGTAGGTGAGCTTCAGCAGGACGTGGCGGCGGTTCTTGGTGTAGGGACGGACCTGTTCGGGCCAGCGGCCGGCGTCAACGGCCTCGGCCCATTCGGGGCTGGTGAGCACGTCGGGGCTCTCGATCTGGTAGACCGCGTGGTGCTTGGGCGTGCCGGGGATCTCGATCTCCTGCACCTGGCCACCCATCGCCATGAGCAGCCGCTGGGTCTCGTAGCGGGTCACGCCGACCACGCCCGGTGTCTGGTTGAGCAGAGGGCAGTGCTCGGTGTTGTACACCTCGTTGAAAAGGGCTTCGCGGTCGGTGTCGATGTCCATGCTGGCGATGAACAGGTATTTCGAATGCAGGTCGGCCATGGTGATACCTCCGGCGAGTCAGTGGGATTGATGGAGCATCTGGGCGGCGACGGCCCAGTCTGAGCGCGCCGAGACCAGGTCGCCCAGGTTCGCGTGGGCCTTGCCGCGGGCGACGTAGGCCTCGGTGTACCGGTCGTGCAATGCGATTGCGGCGTCGAAATCTTCGAGGGCGGCCCGGTTGTCTCCGCCATCGCGCCGGGTGAGGCCGCGCCAGTAGTGAGCCAGCGCATCGTCCGGCCGGTGTTCCAGCGCCCGGTCCAGGTCTTCTGCGGCTTGGGCCAGGCAACCCAGCTTGTAGCGAGCGATGCCCCGGGTGCGCCACGCGCGGGCCAGCGCGTCATCGAATTCCAACGCCCGGGAGCAATCGGACACAGCGGTAGACCAGTGGGAGCGGTCCAGGCGGATTGTGCCGCGTTCGAGCCAGGCGGCGGCGAGGTTTGGTGCCAGAGCGATGGCGGCGTCCAATTCGACCAGGGCGGCCTCGACCCGGCCCATCATCGACAGGGCGCGGCCGCGAAGCAACCGGACTGTTGCATCGTTGGGTGTTACGAGGAAGGCAAGGTCGAGATCGGCCAGCGCGGCGCGAGGATTGACCGCGTTGAGGTGGGCCTGCGCGCTGGCGACGTATTCTGCCGCGGATCGCTCGGTGTTGGGCTTGGGTTGACGCATGTTTGAGGGGCGCGGTTAACGCAAGGGGCGACCCGTGAAGGCCGCCCCCAGTCGGTTGCCGCGCGGATCAGAAGGCGCGACGGTGGGAGTAGTTGATCTCCGCGTTGGTTATGAACTCGAGGAGCACCGCGTTGCCGTTCTCGTTCTGCTGTCGGGCGCGCTGGAACGCGGGGATGATCTCGTTGGGGTCGGTGACGCGCTCGGCGTAGCCGCCCATGGCGCGGCCCATGTCGGCGTAGTTGCCGCCGAGGTCACGGGTGTTGTAGAGGTCGTGGGAGCGCTGCATGGCGTTGGTTTCCACGGCCATGGTGGAGTTGTTGAGCACGACGGTGGTGATGGGGACGTTGCTCCGAACGGCGGTCTCGAAGTCGAGGCCAACCATGCCGAAGGCGGCGTCGCCCATGAAGTTGACGCACATCTTGTCCGGGTCGGCCAGCTTGGCGCCAATCACCAGGCCCAGGCCGGTGCCCAAGCCATGGGACTTACCCCAGCCGAGGTAAGTGCGGGGGCCGCCGGACCGGTAGAACGGGGTGATCTGGTCGCGCGGGCTGCCGGAGTCGTGGGTGATGATGGCTTCGCTGGACGGAACGGCCTTCTGGAAATCGGTGATGACGCGGTAGGGGTTGACCAGCGGGCCGGCGTCGGTGGTCTTGTGCTCCCACTCGGCGAGCCAGGCGTTGCGCACGGACTCGATCTCGCCGGTAACCTCGGCGTTGTTGCGGCGGCTGTCGCCGACGATCTCGCGGCAGGCTTCGATCATCTGGCGCAGGGCAAGCCTGGCGTCGCCGATGACCGGGAACTGGATGTCGTAATCCTTGTTGATGTCCCGCGGGTCGTTGGTGTTCTGGATCAGTGTCTTGCCGGCGGGCAGGTTCATGGACATGCCGTGCTTGGTGAAGCTGGAACCGACGCCGAAGATGACGTCCGAGCGGCGGACGAAGTGGTACACCGTGCCGGACATGACGCCGGAGCCGCTGCCCAGGGCCAGCGGATGCAGCTCGGGGAAGCCGCTCTTGCCCAGCAGGGTGGTCATCACGGGCGCGGACAGGAGCTCGGCCAGCTCGACCAACTCATCGGTGGCCTCGGCGTACATCACGCCCTGGCCGGCGTGGATCACCGGATAGGTGGCGGAGCACAGGGCGCGGGCGGCGGCCTCGACGTCGTCAGGGTCGGCCTGAGAGGCGGAACGCCGCACGTTGCCACCCCAGTAGAAAGCCTCCTCGGAGACCTCCTCCAGGGCCACGTCGGCGGGGATCTCGACCATGGACGGGCCGGGACGGCCGGTGTACAGGGCGTTGACGGCGCGACGCATCACCTGGCTGGTGCTGCCGGACAGGTTCAGCCTTTCGAGGTGCTTGGTGACGCTGGCGAAGCTCTCGATGGAGTCGAACATGGGGAACACGCCCTGCCGCTCGCGGGGATGGCCCAGGGGCAGCAGGAGGATCGGGACCGAGTCGGAGAAGGACGTGGCCACGCCGGAGTAGGCGTTCTCGGCGCCGGGGCCGTACTGCATGGCGAAGACGCCCGGGGGCCGTCCGTTGGTGATGCGGCTGTAGCCGTCGGCGATACCGACGCCCACGCGCTCCTGGCGGCAGATGATGGGCCGGATGCCGGCGGCGGCGCAGGCCTCGATCACCGGCGTGGTGGGGAAGCAGGACAGGTACTGGACGCCCTCCCGCTTGAGGATTTCGGCGATGGCATCGATAGTTTGCACGGTGTTACCTCGTCAAATGCGGACCGGCGGCTGTGCGCCGGCAAGTAGGATTTGGAGATGCGCAGAGTATAACATCGGCGTTGTGCGTACCGATGATGTGCGCGTCAATAGACCGTTTCGGACAGGCGAGCGCCGGTCGAGCGCTCGCACGAACCCATTTTGTTTTTTGCATCGATGCAAAGGATGGAAAAGATTTGATTGATTTTGGTCAGCGTTCCGCATGGCGAGACGCTGCTGTGCGCGGGACGCTGGGACGGTATCGCCAGCATCCTGTTCATCCCGTCCATCGATACAAGATCTCACCGGTTGCCGTTGATACCGGGTAAGTGCGAGCGGTTGAGCGCGGTTGTGAGGCATTCGAGATGGGTCTAGAATGGCTGCCTAATCCAGCACGGAGTAGGGAATTGAGTAGCGGAGCCCTGGCCGGCGTCAAGGTGATCGATCTGACGCACCACATAGCCGGCCCTTACGCAACCAAGTTGTTGGCTGATTTCGGGGCCGATGTGTTGAAGATCGAGCGGCCCGGCGGCGACCCGGCGCGGCGACTGCCGCCCTTCTACCATGACGAGCCCAATGGCGAGAAGAGCCTGCCATTCCTGTATCTGAACACCAATAAGCGCAGCATCACGCTGAACCTGAAGTCGGAAGCAGGGCGCTCAATCCTGATGGACCTCCTGGCGGACGCAGACGCGCTGGTGGAGAACTTCGCGCCGTGCGTGATGCCCTCGCTGGGTCTGGATGCGGGCACGTTGCGGCAGCACAACCCGAAACTGGTGATGGCGTCGGTGTCGAACTTCGGGCAGACGGGGCCCTGGCGGGACTTTCGGGCGACCGAGATCGTCGAATACGCGCTGGGCGGGTTAATGTACATCTTCGGGGCGTACGACCGGGAGCCGCTGAAGCACGCGTTGAACCAGGCCCAGTTCAAGGCGGGCACCAACCTGGCGTCCGGGACGTTGATGGCGCTGTACCACCAGCGGTTGACAGGTCAGGGGCAGAGGGTCGACGTGTCGATACAGGAGAGCATTGCCTCGGCGCTTCGAGACGTGACCAACAACTACACGTACACCGGGGCGGTGCGGCGTCGGCAGCCCAACCACACGGGCGATCTCACAAGGTTGCGGGCGGTGTCCGACGGATACGTGCTGCCGAACCCCGGGATGGGGGCGACCCTGGACTGGAAGGTGCTGGTGGATTTCCTGGAGGCGCCGGAGCTGGACGACGAACGGTTTGACAACGCATCGGCGCGGCTGGAAAACGCGGAGGCGCTGGGAGACATCCTGGACCAAATATTCGCGACCAAGCAGAAGCAGGAAATCTTTTACGCGGCGCACCAGAAGCGGTTCATCTATGGCGTGATCGACTCGCCCGAAGAGACGGTGGACAATCCGCAGATACAGGCCAGGGGCTACTACGTGCCGCTGAAACATCCCGATCTGGGCGAGATCACGTTTCCGGGGGCTCCGTTCCTGATGTCTGGCTCACCGTGGTCGGTGCGGGACGCGGCGCCGAAACTGGGGGAGCACAACGGCGAGGTGCTGGGTGGCATGGGATACGGTCCGCAAGACCTGGCCTGGCTGCGGGCATCGGAGGTGATCTGACATGGCCGGTCCGTTGGAAGGGGTCCGCATCGTCGAGATGGGCCAGCTCATCGCCATACCGTCGGCCATGAAGTGGCTGGCGGACATGGGCGCGCAGGTGATCCGGCTGGAGTCGGTGCAGCGGCTGGAAAGCTACCGCACCGACTCGCTGTACCACAACGACGTGGACGGCGAGTTCTGGAACCGGGGCGCGAACTTCTACGAGCAGAACCGGAACAAGCTGGGCCTGACGCTGGACCTGAGCCGGGACGAGGGCCGGGAAGTGCTGCGGGACCTGATCGCCGTGGCCGACGTGTTCGCCGAGAACTTCACGCCCAGAGTGATCCGCAACTTCGGGCTGGAGTACGACGACCTGCGCCAGATCCGGCCGGACATAATCATGGTGTCCTCCACCGGGTACGGGTTTGAGGGGCCGTGGGCCAACTTTGGCGCGACCGGGCCGGCCACCGAGGGAGCGGCGGGATTGGCGTACATCACCGGGTATCGGGGGGGCGGGCCGGTGATGTCCGAGATACCGTTCACGGACTACACGGCCGGGGAGCATACGGTGGCCGCGGTGATGCTGGCGCTGATGCACCGGCTGAACACCGGGCAGGGGCAATTCATCGACGTTTCTCAGACGCAGACCTGCTCCGCGACGATCCCGGAGGCGCTGCTGGACTGGACGGTGAATGGTCGGATACCGGAGCGAATCGGCAACGAGGACCCCGCCATGTCGCCCCACGGCTGCTACCCGTGCGCCGGGGACGATCGATGGATCGCCATTGCCATTGACAGCGACGAGGCCTGGCTGGCGTTGTGCCGGGTGATGGGACGGGCGGACTGGTCGGCGGATGCGCGTTACGCCGACGTGCTGGGCCGAATCCGGCACCGCGCCGAGTTGGACAAGATGCTGGGCTTCGAGACGCGGAACCACGACAACCATGAATTGATGGCTCGGTTGCAAGCGGAGGGCGTGGCCGCAGGGGCGGTGGTGGACAGCGAGGACCTGCTGTTCAACGAGCACCTGAAGGAGCGGCGGTTCTACGAAGTGGTGGACCATCATCCGGAGACCGGGATGCCGCCGCTGCCCTACGCCGGCCGGCCGTGGAAGCTGTCTGACACGCCGGCGGTTCCGCCTCAGCCCGCTCCGATCATGGGACAGCACAATCGAGACATCCTGGCCGGCCTACTGGGCAGAGGCGACGACGAGATCACCGCCCTGGAAGAGGCGCAGATCATCGGCTACTCCCCGCTGTCGCCGCGGGGGGTGCGGCGCCCGTCGCTGGACGAGCAGGTGCGCCAGGGCCGGATGCAGCGGTACGAGACCAACTATGCCGCGCGGGTCAGCGAGTGGTTCCGCACCGGTGAATGAAAATCAGGGGCGATTGTTATCGCCCCTGATCGTTTTCGGAACCGGCTATCGCGTCAGCCCTGGCGCGCCTCGAATGCGGTGATGGAGTCCTCGTGCTGGAGGGTGAGGCCGATGTCGTCGAGGCCGTTGAGCAGGCAGTAACGGCGGAAGTCATCCACCTCGAAGTCCACGACGATTTCCTCGTCGCCATCCCGAACCTGCTTCGCCTCCAGGTCCACGGTGATCTGGAAGCCAGGGTTGTCCTTGGCCTTGTCCATGATGCGGCGGACCTCGGGTTCCGGCAGGGTGAGCGGAAGCAAGCCGTTCTTGAAGCAGTTGTTGAAGAAGATGTCGGCGAAGCTGGGCGCGATGATGCACCGGATACCGAAGTCCTCCAGGGCCCACGGGGCGTGTTCGCGTGAAGAGCCGCAGCCGAAATTAGGGCCGGACACCAGGATTTTGGAGTTGCGGTAGGGCCCCTGATTGAGAACGAAGTCGGGGTTTTCCGAGCCGTCCTCGTTGTACCGGTAGCGGTCGAAAAGGTTCGGGCCAAAGCCGGTTCGCTCGATGCTCTTGAGGTACACGGCGGGGATGATCATGTCGGTGTCGACGTTGACGGCGTCCAGTGGTGCGACGACGCCTTCGAGTTGGACAAAGGGTTCCATGTTGTCTTTTACCTCTGGATTCCCGCTTCCGCGGGAATGACGATGGGGTTGGCGGAGGGAATAATGGTGGGGTTGGCGACGCGAATGACGGTGGGGTTGGTGGAGGTTAGAAATCGCGGACGTCGACGAAGTGGCCGGCGATGGCCGCGGCGGCGGCCATCTCGGGGCTGACCAGATGGGTGCGGCCGCCCTTGCCCTGGCGCCCTTCGAAGTTGCGGTTAGACGTGGAGGCGCAGCGTTGGCCGGGGTCCAGGATGTCGGGGTTCATGCCCAGGCACATGGAGCAGCCGGCGACGCGCCAGTCGAAGCCGGCGTCCTTGAACACCTGGTCCAAGCCCTCGGCTTCGGCTTCGGCCTTGACCCGAGCGGATCCTGGGACGACCATAGCGTAGACATCGGAGCTGACCTGGCGGCCACGAATGACGTTGGCGGCGGCGCGGAGGTCGTCGATGCGGGCGTTGGTGCAGGCGCCGAGGAACACGCGGTCGATCCTGATGTCCTCGATTCGCTGGTTGGGTTCGAGGCCCATGTACTCCAGGGCACGTTCAGCGGCCTCGCGCTCGGCGGTGGTTTCGAAGGAATTCGGGTCCGGCACTCGGTCGGTGACGGGCGCGACCATGTCGGGCTTGGTGCCCCAGGTGACGAATGGGGCCAGGTCGTTGGCGTTGATGACCACGGTTTGATCGTAGGTCGCGCCGGAGTCGGTGGGGAGCTGGCGCCACTGTTCGATCAGGGCTTCGAGCTCAGCGCCCTTGGGTGCGTAGGGGCGGGTGCGGACGTAGTCGAAAGTGGTGTCGTCCGGCGCGATCATGCCCGCGCGCGCCCCGCCCTCGATGCTCATATTGCAGACGGTCATGCGGCCGTCCATGGACAGGCCGCGGATGGCCTCACCGGTGTACTCAATGACGTGGCCGGTACCGCCGTTGACCCCGATGTGGCCGATGATTCCCAGGATCACGTCCTTGGCGGAGACGCCGTTGGGCAGTTCGCCGTCAACACGGACCTCCATTGTCCGGGGCTTGAACTGGCGCAGGGTCTGGGTGGCCAGGACGTGCTCGACCTCAGACGTTCCGATGCCGACGGCGAAACAGCCCAGCGCGCCGTGGGTCGACGTGTGGCTGTCGCCGCACACGACGGTTTTGCCCGGGAGGGTGTAGCCGAGGTCGGGCCCGATGACGTGGACGATGCCCTGGTTCTCGCTGAAACGGTCGTAATAGAAGGGCAGGCCGAACTCGGCGGCGTTGCGATCCAGCGCGTCCAGCTGGGCCTTGGAGATCTGGTCTTCGACCGGTCGGGTGAGTTCCCAGGTAGGGGTGTTGTGGTCGGCGGTGGCGACGGTGAGGTCCGGGCGCCGGACCTTGCGGCCGGCCATGCGGAGGCCGTCGAAAGCCTGCGGTGAGGTGACTTCATGCACCAGGTGCAGGTCGATGTAGATAAGCGAGGGCTGGCCCGGTTCTTCGTGAACCACGTGGGCGTCCCAGATTTTTTCGAACATAGTGCGGGCGGCCAATTCAGTTCCTCCTCAAGCCGGCGCTGCGCTGTAGCCCGCCGGCGGCGGTCACGGTACAGGCCGAAATTATAGCATCGTGGAACCCCGGAACTTCAGTGAGCCCCGGAACCTCAGTGCTCGCCGCGGAACTCGGTCATCATGAGTTCGACGATGTCCTCACGGGTGACGGCACCGATGAATTTTTCGCCCTCGCGCTCGACCACCGGCATGATCGAAAGCGAGGTCTCGGTCATGCGTTGGAGGACGTCCTCGACGTGTTCATCGGGCCACGCCCGCGGAGTTTCGCGGCGGACGATGTCCTTGAGCGAAATCCGGGCCCAGGAATCCTTGGGCAGATACCGGAAGTTGGACAGCGAAACGACGCCCACCAGGACTCCCCGTTCGACGACCACATAATCGTGCTGATTGGGCATCGTCCACCGGTCGGTGAAGTCGCGCACCGTGACGGCAGGGTCGGGGTGGCGACGGCTGCGGTCAAGGATGTCGTCGACGGTGATGTTGTCCAGAGCGAAATGGACGATGCCATGCGGGATGTCGGTGAGCTCTTCGGGCAGGTCCTGCCGGCGGCTGGCACGGCTGACGGCGAAGCTGATGACGGGCGGCATGAAAAGGATGTAGCAGAACATCACCAGAACCAGGAAGGAGAACACCACCTCGTCGATGACGCCGGAGTCCCAGAGCACCAGCAGGAGGGCGATTTCAGCCACGCCCTTGCCCATGAGGCCCGACGCCACGGCGTAAGGGACCGTCAGTCGAGAAACGTAGGCGCCGATGAACGCGCCGACGAAGTTGCCCAACAGCGGGATCAACGCCAGGGCCACCATCGTCCAGACGGGCAGGGTGACAAAGGAGAAGCTGAACTGCAATCCGGCGGACGCGAAGAACAGGGGCACGAACAGGCCCTCGGCGACGCTGCGCAGACCGGGCGTGATTTCCCGGCGGACCTGGTAGGACAGGCCCGAAAGAGAGGCGCCGAAGAGCAAAGCCCCGAGCGAGCCGTGAAGTCCCATGACCTCGGCGCCCCAGACGACGAGGAACAGGACACCCAGGAGAAGACCGAGGGATAGCTGTGGCACCTGGATAATCCGTTGCAGCAGCGCCACGACGGGGGGCAGGACGCGGGAGGACAGGATCCACGACGCCACGGCGAAGCCGGCCACCTTGCCGAACAGGATCAGTATGCCCACCGGAGAAACCTCGTGGGCGTGCTCGCCGATGCTGAAGCCGATCACCAGGAGGACGATCAGCTCTGCGATGACCACCACGGTGAAAATCTGCATTCCGACCGGATCCTTGAGCCGGCCATCGTCGACGAGCACCTTGACCACGATGCCCAGGCTGGTCATGGAAAGGATGCCGGCCAGGGCAAGAGCTTCCGTGAAGGCGAGGCGCAGGCCGAAGTCAAAAACCAGATTAGTTGTGACCAGCATGGAGATGCCGAGTGACAGGATCACGGAGAGCACGGCGGCGAGGAAATAGTGTCCCCGGAGGCTCGACATGAAACTGGAAATGTCGATTTCATCCAGGCCGATCAGGAAGAAAAATATGAACACGCCAAGGGTCAGGAGAAGTTCAATATGCAGAGTCGAGTCGACCGCCCAGAATCCGGTCAGGTCCATGACCGGTCCCAGCAGGATGCCCGCTGAGGCGTAGGCGACGATGGCGTTCAGGCGCAATCGCCGGAAGATGCCCTCGAACAACTTCGCGATGATGATGAGTGCGCCGAGGGCCAACAGTGACTGCCGGAGTTCGATGGAGTGGTTTGCGACACTGTGCAGACCGATAATGTCCAGGAACGGCAGATGTTCCACAAGCATATTGCGTGACTCCGAGGGTGGGGCTAAAGGAGGCTCGAAGCGTGGATGAAATATAAGGGTTATGTCTTCAGAATGTCACATCAAATGATCAGATATTCGGGCGCCCATTATTTCGCAATTCGGGCGGTCATACAAGCGGTCGGATACCCTGTGATAAACTTGCCGCGTCCCCATTTCTAACGAAAACCACGGAGGAATCGCGATGCCGTCCGCCGAAGCCGTTGTACTGCCCGACAACGTACGTCCCGTCCACTACGACCTGACCCTGACACCGAATTTCGATGATTTCACGTTTGCCGGCGAAGTCGACGTTACGGTGAGCATGGAACCCGGCACCTCGGAGATAATGCTCAATTGCTCGGAGATCGAAATCCACACGGCGAGCGTCAGCTGGACGGACACGAACGGCGAACAGGAGCAGGCGGCCAGCAATATCGCCTACAACGCGGACGCGGAAACCGCGACGATCAGCATCCCTGGAACGCCGGCGGACGGACTGGTGGGTAACCAGCACCTGCGGATGACGTTCACCGGAGAACTCAACGACAAGCTTCGCGGGTTCTACCGCAGCCAGTACCTGAACCCGGAAGGGGAGACCGCGTACCTGGCCACGACCCAGTTTGAGGCCACGGACGCGCGGCGGGCCCTGCCGTGCTGGGACGAGCCGGCGGCCAAGGCGACATTCCAGGTCACGCTGAACGTTCCCGAGGAGATGGAGGCGGTTTCCAACACGCCGATCATCGCGGAGACGCGCGGCGGGAACGGCCTGAAGACCCTGCTGTTCGACAAGACGCCGATAATGTCGACGTATCTGCTGGCGTTTGTGATCGGCGATCTAACGCACATCGAAAAGGAGGCCGCCGACGGGACCCGGATCGGAGTGTGGATGACTCGGGGGAAGGAGGAGCAGGGAGAATTCGCCCTGGACACCTCGGTCAAGATGCTGTCGTTTTTCAACGACTACTTTGGCATCCCGTACCCGCTGCCCAAGTTGGACCACCTGGCCATTCCGGACTTCGCCGCCGGCGCCATGGAGAACTGGGGCTGCATCACCTACCGGGAGACGGCGCTGCTGGTGGACCCCGCAAACTCGTCGGCTGGAACCAGGCAGCGGGTCGCTGAGGTGGTCGCCCACGAGATGGCGCACATGTGGTTCGGGGACCTGGTGACTATGGAGTGGTGGGACGACCTGTGGCTCAACGAGAGCTTTGCCACGTGGGTGGGCACCAAGGCGGTCGACTGGTTGTTCCCGGAATGGTCGATGTGGACGCAGTTCGTGAACATGGATACCAACCGGGCGTTCAACCTGGACGGCCTGAAGAACTCGCACCCGATCGAACAGGAGGTGGCCAACCCGGCCGAGGTGAGCCAGCTTTTCGACGCCATCAGCTACAGCAAGGGCGGGTCGGTGCTGCGGATGCTGGAGCATTTCCTGACGCCCAGCGTGTTCCGGATCGGCCTGAACACCTACCTGACGCGGCACTCCTACCAGAACGCGCGAACGACCGACCTGTGGACCGCGCTTGAGGAAAGTTCCGGGCAGCCGGTGAACTCGATCATGAGCAGTTGGACCGGACAGACCGGATACCCGGTGCTGGACGTTGCGGCGACCAACACCGAGGGCGGGCTGTCGCTGGAGATCCGGCAGGAAAGGTTCGTCTTCGACTCGGTGCTGGGCGAGGACACGGGGGACGACGAAGAGCAGGTCTGGCCGGTTCCGTTGACCGTCGCGGCGGACGGGGCTCCGGTGACGGCGCACCTCGTCAGCGGGGCGACGGATACGGTACAGGTTGCCGCGCCGGATCAGGCCGAATGGTTCAAGGTCAATCCGGACCAGACCGGCTTCTACCGGGTGAACTACACGGATGCTGACCGCGAACGGCTGGCATCGGTGGTGGCGGACAAGGCGCTGCCCGCGACCGACCGTCTGGGAATCCAGAACGATGCGTTCGCGTTGTCCCGGGCCGGTCTGCTTCCGGTGACCCGCTTCCTGGCCCTGGCTGAATCGTACCAGGACGAGACCGACGCGTCGGTGTGGAGCGACCTGGCCACCAACCTGCGGGAGATCGAAAGCCTGATCGCGGACGAACCATACCTGGGCGCGTACCATGCCTTTGGGCGACGGCTGTTCGGGCCGGCGGCGCAGCGCTCGGGCTGGGAGGCCCGTCCGGGCGAGGGACACCTGGACTCGCTGACGCGGTCCACCGTGCTGAGCCAGGCCGGAGCGTACGGCGACCCGGCAATCATTGCCCAGGCGCAGGAACTCTTCTCCGCCTACCAGGAAGACCCCGCCAACGTGCGGCCCGACCTGCGCGGCGTGGTCTTCAGCCTGGTGGCGCAGTCAGGCGACCGGGCGGTCTACGATCGCATGTGGGATCTGGAGCGGGCCGCCGAGTTGCACGAGGAGAAGATCAGGTTCCTGATTTCGATGGCGCGGTTCCAACAGGAGGAACTGCTGCGAGAGACCCTGGACCGGTCACTCACCGACGACGTGCGTTCCCAGGACACGATCTTTGTGGTCACCGCCGTTGCGGCCAACAACCGAGGCCGGAACCTCGCTTGGGACTTCCTGAAGGATCAGTGGGAGGAGTTTGATCGTCGGTACGGCGGCGGCGGGTTTGGCCTGATGCGCCTGGTGTCCATCACCAACCATTTCACCACCAACGAGCAGCGGGATGAGGTGGAAGCGTTCTTCGAAGCGCACCCCACGCCGGCGGCGGAGCGCACCATCCGGCAGGCGCTGGAGCGCATCGCCCTGAACGTGGCGTGGCTGGACCGGAACCGGGACGAGCTGGGGCTGTATTTCGGCTGATAGCGAAGCTTGGACGGCATTCTCAACCTTAAAACGGACCACGTTACCCGTATCCGCCGGATACGGGTAACGGGCAAAAAAAGTTCAGGATGTACTTTGAAATAATCGGTGAAATCAGCGAAATTGAAGCAGTTGCTGAGCCCGCATCGATTCCAGATGTTGCGCGCACGGACGTGAAATTCGCCGTCTGCGTTTACAACAAGGGGTACCGGGCTTCGCTGGAGGTTCGAAAGGTCTATGCGGTGCTGTGCGATGGCATTGCGCGCAGCCGCGGCCTGACCCGCGTGATTGACGAATCTGGGGAAGATTATCTGTTTCCTGACGATTGGTTCGTACCTATCGAGCTGACGGACGAAGGGGAGCGGGCCGTCTTCGCGGTCATGTGGTGATCAGCGTCTACCTAATGGCGCCGCTTAGCGCCATCAACCCGTTCGATAAAGCTTCAATCCGCTCCCGTTGGGGGACGCAGGCGAACCAACGGCCGGCGATGCTGGAAGCTCCGTAACGGGCGCCGAGCACGGCACCGGCGACTGCGGCGTTGGTATCGGTGTCGCCGCCGGCGGCGACGGACGCGACGAGCGCGTCCTCGAAGCCCAGGGGCGTGGCGGCGGCCCAGAGGCCAAATTGCAGCGCCAGCAGGGTGTGACCGATGAGACGGTGGTCGCGCATGAGCCAATCCATATCCGGCGGTGGTTGGTGTCCCTGGGCCAACGCGTCCAGCGTGTCGGACGGGATGCGGTCCGCGTGGGCCTGGGCGGCCAGGTCGGGGCAACCGTCGGCGCGGGCCGCAGCGAGGAGTCCGGCCAGGTCCGGTGAGGCTCCATTGACCAGGACGGCGATGGCGGCGTTGACCAGAATGCAGGACCACTGGCAGGTGGCGGCGTAGTGGGTTACGACGCAGGTGACGGCGGAATCGGCGACGAGTTGATCGGGGTCGTTGCGCCGGGCGATTGCCACCGGGGCGCAGCGCATGACGCCGCCGTTGGGCGCGATGCGGTTCCTGCGTTCGTAAACGATGCGGGCCGGCTCGGGCAGGGGCTTTCCGGTGGACAGCTCGCGGATCACGTCGCTGGTGGTGATGCCGATGCCGCGTCCGTCCTCGCGGGCCCATACCACCAGCCGGTCGGCTAAATCGTGGGCGTAGTCGCCGCCGGCCAGCAGGGCTTCGCCCAAGTCCACCGCCTGGGCGAGGTCGTCATCCATTGGGCGGTTGGCCTCACGGGGGTCGATCTCGGTGAGGCCATCGGGATATGATTCGGCGATCCAGTCGTGCCGGTCGCCCTCGACGGGCAGGCCGAGCAGGTTGCCCACGGCGAGGCCGAGGAGCACCCCGCGGGCGCGGTTGGACAGGTCGCTCGTCGATGGGTCGCCTGGGGTGGCCTGGGCGATAAAACGGGCGAGTTCTGGGGCGCGAGTTACGATCCCGGGGTCGTTCATGGGGATGCTCCTCCAGTTTGATTCACGGACGCGGATGGCGGTGATTCGGGGCGGGTTCGGTTTGACACCCCTGCGGAATGCGGGTAGCCTTGATTGTGATTTACAGAACAAATGGCATTGGAAATTATGGATTCTTCAGAACGCATCAACGAGTTGAAATCGTTGCTTCGCGAACGCATCCTGATCACCGACGGCGCGATGGGAACCCAGATCCAGGCAAGGGGCCTGGGGCCCGAGGATTTTGGGGGTGAGGAGTACGAGGGCTGTAACGAGTACCTCAACATAACGCGGCCGGACGTGATCGAGGACATCCACCGAGAATACCTGGAAGCCGGCGCGGACATCATACAGACCAACACCTTCGGCGCAACCGCGCTGGTGCTGGGCGAGTATGACCTTGCTCACGAAGCGCGGCGGATCAACCGCGAGGCCGCGGGCATTGCCCGGCGCGCCGCCGATCACGCCGCGGCGGAAGATCCGGGCAAGCCGCGTTTCGTGTACGGCGCCATGGGGCCAACGACGCGGACGATTTCGGTTACGGGTGGCCTGACCTTTGACGAGCTGGCGGCGGACTATCACCAGCAGGCGGCGGGCCTCATTGAAGGCGGCGCCGACGTGCTGGTGCTGGAAACGGGCCAGGACACCATCAACATCAAGGCGGGGCTGGAAGGGATCGACCGGGCGCGCGCCGAGCTGAACGCGGCGGTTCCAACGGCGGTGCAGGGGACCATCGAACCCATGGGCACGCTGCTGGCCGGCCAGGATGCCGAGGCGTTCTACACCTCGCTGGCGCACCGCGATCTGCTCTGGGTGGGCTTCAACTGCGCCACCGGGCCGGAATTCATGACGGACCACATCCGGACGCTGCATGAGTTGTCGCAGTTCGGGATTGCCTGCGTACCGAACGCGGGGCTGCCGGACGAGGATGGCAACTACAACGAGACGCCGGAGATGCTGGCGGCGACGCTGGAGCGGTTCGCGGCCAACGGATGGCTCAACGTGACCGGTGGTTGCTGCGGCACCGGCCCGGACCACATCCGGCGACTGGTAAACGCGATGGCAGACAAGAAGCCACGGGTGACAGAGCCGGACATCGAAACGCGAGTGTCGGGCATTGAAGCCGTGGTGGTCAACGAGGACACGCGGCCCACGGTGGTCGGCGAGCGCACCAACGTGCTGGGCAGCCGCCGGTTCAAGCGTCTCATCGCGGGTGAGAAATTTGAAGAAGCGGCTGAGATCGGACGGCGACAGGTGCGCAACGGCGCACACGTGCTGGACGTGTGCCTGCAGGACCCGGACCGGGACGAGACGTCTGACGTGATCAAGTTCCTGGACCAATTGAACCGGCGCGTCAAGGCGCCGATCATGATCGACTCGACGGACGCGTCCGTTATCGAAGAGTCGTTGAAGCGGCTGCAGGGCAAGTCCATCATCAACTCGATCAACCTGGAGGATGGAGAGGAACGTTTCGAGCGGGTGGTGCCGATGGCCCGACGATACGGCGCGGCGCTGGTGGTGGGTTGCATCGACGACGACCCCAACCAGGCGCAGGCGATCTCCCGGGAGCGGAAGCTGGAGATCGCGCGTCGCTCGCACCAGCTGCTGACCGAGAAATACGGCGTGGCGGAAGAGGACATCATCTTTGATCCCCTGGTGTTCCCGGCGGGAACCGGAGACGAGAACTACGTTGGCTCAGCGGCCGAAACCATTGAGGGCGTGCGGATGATCAAGGAGGCATTGCCCAGGACCAAGACGGTTCTGGGGATCTCCAACGTGTCATTTGGTTTGCCGGCCGCAGGTCGCGAGGTGTTCAACTCGGTCTTCCTGTACCACTGCACCCAGGCCGGGCTGGACATGGCCATCGTCAACTCGGAGATGATGCAGCGCTACGCCAGCATCCCAGAGGAGGAGCGAAAACTGTCCGAGGACCTGATCTGGAACCGGGGCGAGGATCCGGTGGCGGCGTTTGCGGCGCATTTCCGCGACCGGGCGCCACGGGCCACCGCGGAGGAGCGATCCGCCCTGCCGCTGGACGATCGCCTGGCGCAGTGCATCATCGAGGGCAGCAAGGAAGGCCTGGCCGAGGACCTCGACTTGGCGCTGCAGGAACGCGAACCGTTGGCGATCATCAACGGGCCGCTGATGGCGGGAATGGACGAGGTCGGACGCCAGTTCAACGCGAACCAGCTTATCGTCGCCGAGGTGCTGCAGAGCGCCGAGGCCATGAAGTTCGCCGTGGCCCACCTGGAACCGCACATGGAGCGGACGGACGCCGCGTCACGGGGACGGGTGCTGTTGGCGACCGTGAAGGGCGACGTGCACGACATTGGCAAGAACCTGGTGGAAATCATACTGTCCAACAACGGGTACAACGTGATCAACCTGGGCATCAAGGTTGCAGCCCAGGAGCTGATCGCGGGCTACCGGGAGCACCGGCCGGACATCATCGGGTTGTCCGGGCTGTTGGTGAAGTCCGCGCAGATGATGGTCGAAACGGTCCAGGACTTCAGAACGGCCGGTATCGCAGCGCCGGTGCTGGTTGGCGGGGCGGCTCTGTCCAACCGGTTCACCCGACTGCGGATCGCGCCCGAGTACGAGGGATTGGTGGCGTATTCCCCCGACGCCATGAGCGGGCTCGCGCTGGCCAACGTGATCCAGGACGCCGATGAGCGGGAGCGGTTGATCGCCCGGCTGGAGACCGAAAGCGCCGAGCTGCAAGAGGAAGTGTCCGCCCGTGGGTAGTCCCGCGAAAGCAGCCGGCGTTGCCCAGCTCGAGTCATCGCCGCGTCCGCCGGACCTGCGGCTGCACGTGCTGGAGGACTACGATCTGGACGAGATCTTCGGCTACATCAACCCGCAGATGCTCTACGTGCGCCACCTGGGGTACCGGGGCCGGTTCTGGGAAGCGTTGCGGGCGGATGAACCGAAAGCCGTCGAATTGCAGCGGCAGGTGCAGAGGGTGGAAGACGTGATGTTGTCCCGCTCCGACATCACCGCGCGGGCCGTGTTCAAGTTCTTCCCGTGCCGCTCCGAGGGCCAATGGCTGATCGTTTACGAATCGGACGGGACCACCGAGTTGGAGCGGTTCTACTTTGGGCGGCAGCAGGAGCGGGAGGGACTGTGCCTGGCGGACTACGCGAGACCGGTGGGAGATGGGCCCAACGATTACCTGGCGATGTTTGCGACTACCGTGGGGCCTGGGGTGCGTGACCTTTCCGAGCGGTGGAAGAACGATGGTCGGTACCTGGACTCGCATACGCTGCAGGCGCTCGCCATTGAATCGGCGGAGGGCTTCGCGGAACTGTTGCACAAGCGGATCCGCACCATGTGGAACATCGGCGAGCCGTCGGGGTTGAAGATCAGCGGCGAGGATGAGTTGCGTGACCTGTTCCGGGCCAACTACCAGGGCAAACGGTTCTCGTTCGGTTACCCGGCGTGTCCCCGCCTGGAAGACCAGGAGAAGCTGTTCGCGCTGCTGGATGTGACCGCGAACATCGGCGTCGAGTTGACGGACGGTTACATGATGGACCCAGAAGGCTCGGTATCAGCCGTGGTGTTCCACCATCCGCAGGCCAAGTATTTCAACCTGGACGAGGCGGATATCGAAAAACTGGAAGGCGAAATTGCGCAGATGCCGGAGGGTCGATAGACGATGGCGTTGCGACCTGGTCGCCAGCCCGTAGCCCCCTGGTACGCGGGCTTTATTTTTGCCCTTCCCGCCTCTGCGGATTTCCTGCCGGAGTCGACCGGGGTGGCGCGCAGCGCGGCGAAACCGCTACTGGGCGGTGAATCCGCCGTCGACGACGAGTTCGGCTCCGGTGACGTAGGAGGCCTCATCGCTGGCCAGGAAGAGGACCGCGTAGGCCACCTCCTCGCGGTTGCCGACGCGTTTCATGGGAATATTGGCGAGCATCGCGTTGCGGGTTTCCGAGTTGGCCGAACCGCCGGCCATGGGCGGCATCAGGCCGGGGTGCACCGAATTGACGCGGATGCCGGCCTCAGCCCAGCGGACAGCCGCGGACTTGGTCATCAGGCGGACCGCGCCCTTGGAGGCGTTGTAACCCATGTGGATGAAGTCCTGGCCAACGATGCCGGAAATGGACGAAATGTTGACGATGCTGCCACCGTCGTTAGTTTCCATGACGGCGATAGCATGTTTCATGCCCAGGAATACGCCCTTGGCGTTGATGTTCAGCAGGCGATCCCAGGTGGTGGTGCCGAGATTGTCCTCCTCGTCATAGCCGGAAATTCCGGCGTTGTTGACCAGGATGTCCAGACGGCCGTGCCTGGAAACGGTGTCGCCAATCACCTGCCGCCAGTTGTCCTCATCGGTGACGTTGAGATGGGCGTATTCGGCGCTGCCGCCGTTGGCGACGATGTCGTCGGCGACGCGCCGGCCGGTGTCGTCGGTTACGTCACAAACGACCACAGTGGCGCCCTCCTCGGCAAAGAGGCGGGCTTCGACCTCGCCCATGCCGCGGGCGGCTCCGGTAACGATGGCGATTTTGCCTTCCAGCCTGGGCATCAGGATCTTCCTCCGGGACGCGTAAACGGAACTATGAGGGCCGGATTATAGCATCGCCATCGGGGTGTCCTAACCCCGGGCTTGAGGTGTCAATGACCACCATTCAAACCCCCAATCCGGCGCTGGCCGGCGAAACCGTCGGAGCGTCGCCGCAATGGGACGTCGCCGATTCGGAGCGACACGTCGAAGCGAGCCAGTCTCCGTCGCATACGGCGGTGATCGATGTCGGGTCGGGTTCGGCGCGCGCCGTGGTGATGCAGGTGAACCGCGGGGGCGGGATTGAGATCATCGCCCAACAGCGGGTGACGCTGAACCTGATGAGCCACGTCCGGAGCGACGGTTACCTGGACGAATGCGGCGTGGAGAGCACGCTGGACGCGCTGGAGGACTTCGCCCTGGTGGCGAGGGCGTACGGGATCGAAACCATCCACGCGGTGGGCACGGCCGCGTTGCGAGAGTCGGGGAACGTCGACACGATCACGGAGGCGGCCCGCCGACGGTTCGGCATCCCGCTACGGGTTATCGACGGGACCGACGAGGCGGCCTACTGCTTCGTGGGCGCGATACACGGGTTGCGGGCGCGGGACGGGTTGCTGGCGGATATCGGCGGCGGCAGCACCGAGCTGGTCCAGTTCAGTGACCGTGAGCTGGGTGCCAGCGTGTCGCTGCCGCTGGGCAGCCTACGGATCGCCAACCGGTTCGACCTGGGCGACCTTCCCACCGCACCGGCGGTTCAGGCGGCGTACCAACACGTGCGGATGGTGTTGACCAACGCTGGCGTGGAGCCGCTATCGGACGGCGCGACTTTGGTCGGATCGGGAGGGTCGGTTCGCCTGCTTTCGCGTCTGGACCGGGCGCGGGAACCCTATCCCATCATCAAGCTGCACGGGTATGAGATCCGCGCCGCTGCCCTGGTGGAGCAAATCGAGCAATTGGGCGCCATGTCCAGGATCGACCGAGCCAGCATCCCCGGGATGAATCCAGAGCGGAGTCATTCCATAATCGGTGGAGCAATCGTGGCGCACGCGCTGATGCAACACCTGGGAACGGACCGGCTGCTGGTGTCCGGACAGGGGCTTCGGGAAGGATTGGCGCGACACCCGGTCTCGCCGGCAGCGTGCGAAAGGGTACAGCTGCCCTCGCTGCGCACGGTCAGGTCGGAGTCGCTGGCCGACCTGGTGGGCAGGTTTGCGCCAAGATTTGGCCAGCGCGGCGAAAGGCGAGCCGAGTTAGCCGGCCGCATCGCCGACGCCGTGTGGAACGGAGGCAACCGCCGGATCACGAACTCGCTGCGATGCGCGGCTCGATTGCTGGACATCGGAAACGCGGTGGATTATTACAATCGCCTCAACCGGACTGCGAGTATAATAGTGCGAACCGACCTGCCGGGATTCACCCACGAGGAATCGGCGCAGATCGCGGCTACACTGTTGGCAGCGGAATTCCCGGAACTGCCCCGCAGGTTCCGGCAGAGTCGGCTGATGTGCCCGGCGGAGCTGCGATTGATCCAGCAGGCGGCCGTGATGCTGGTGACAGCGGACGAACTGGACAACAGATTGCCGGAGGGAACGGCGGCAAACGCGGTTACAATAGGCCGTGAGGAAGGGACCTGGCGGATCACAACCCCCGGCTGGTCGCCGGTGGCGGCACCGGGTCTGCCGGACAGATGGAAGAAAGCGTTCGCGCAAGACATGCGGATAGAAAGGGGTACACCATGACCGTATTGCAGAAACAGCACGCATACAAGATGGGCGAACGCTACGGGCTCCATCCTGACGACGGACAATATCCCGGGAAGCTGATCATCGTCGAGGGCATCGACGGTTCCGGCAAGAGCACGCAGATTGACCTGCTGGGCAAGTGGCTCAACAGCCAGAACCTGGTCACCGTGTTCACGGAGTGGAACTCGTCGCCCATTGTGCGTCGCACGACGAAGCGAGGGAAGGTCGAGGAATTGCTGACGCCGATGTCGTTCAGCCTGATCCACGCCGCGGACTTCGCCAACCGGGTGCACGCGCAGATCCTGCCGGCGCTGAGGGCCGGGGCCGTGGTGCTGGCGGACCGGTACGTGTTCACCGCCTTCGCGCGGGACGCAGCACGTGGGGTGAATCGCGAGTGGCTACGGCGGGTCTATTCGTTCGCGGTGCAGCCATCGCTGGCGTTGTACTTCAAGGTGCCGCTGGACGTGTCCATCCACCGCATCACGGTGGGACGCGAGGAGCTGGGCTACTACGAATCGGGCCAGGACATGGGATTCTCCGGTGACCGGGAGGAGTCTTTCCGGATCTTCCAGGGCAGACTGCTCGAGGAATACGACGCCCTGACCGAAGAGTTCGGGTTGATGACGATCGACGCCACCCAGCCCATCGCGGTGCAGCAGCAGCAGGTGCGGAGGTACGTGGAGCCGCTGCTGGACGACGTGATGAAGGTCAGCGGGCAGAGCGTGCCTGAGGCCCTGAGCCGCTCCGGTCTCACCGGTCGCTACGTCACCGCTCCGATGCGTCGCCGCTTGACCGAACAGGAAGCCCTGGCGGCCGCCAAGTCCGACGGGTAACCGGCGCCGGCGAGACAGTCGCCACCCCCAAGGCAAAAGCACTGACGCGAGTGAGAACTGGGAGCGACGACGATGAACGAAGTCAGGTTCTACGGTCATACCCCACCGGGAGCCGGAGAGGAAGAGACGCCGGGTCGCCTGGTGGTGGTGGAAGGCACCGACGGTGTGGGGCGGTCGACGCAGATCGCCATGCTGCGAGAGTGGCTGGAAGCCGAAGGATATGCGGTGCTGGTTACGGGGTTCCGCCGGTCGGAACTGGCCGCCAACGGGATTGACCGGGCCATGCGCGGCAACACGCTGGACCCGCTGACGCTGAATCTTTTTTACGCCACCGACTTCTGGGACCGGATGGAAAAGAATATCGTGCCGGCGCTGCGCTCTGGCATGGTGGCGCTGGTGGACCGGTACATCTTTTCGATTATCGCCAGAGCCCGGGTCCGCGGTGTGTCGCCGCGATGGCTGAACGATGTGTTCGAATTCGCGGTGGTGCCGGATATCGTGCTGTACCTGGACGTGGACGTGGAGCACCTGGTGCCGCGGGTCCTGTCGGTGCGGCAACTGGACCACTGGGAGTCCGGCGAGGACTTCCTGCGCGGACCGGACCTGTACCAGAACTTCATCCAGTATCAATCGGCCCTGATTGACGAGTTTCGGGAACTGGCGAAAGAGCACCAGTTCGTCACCGTCGACGGGCGCGGGAGCGTTGGCGACGTGTTTGAGGCCTTGCAGACCGAGGTCCGCAAGGCCCTGGCAGGCATGGGCGGGTAGCGACGCGTCTACAAGCCCAGAGCATCCGCCAGGCGACGGCGGTGGAACTTCGGGTCGCCCAGGAATTGGTAGAGCGTGCGTGAGGCGGTCGTGTGCAGGGTGAGGCCGTACTCGGTGGTGCTGCCCACGCCGGCGTGGACCTCGTGGGCGTGGTTGCACGCGTTGTAGTACGCGGCGCTGCTCACGGCCTTGGCCAGGTGAATGCTGTCGGAAGCGTCGCGTTCGGAGTCCAACTTCCACAGGGCTTCGTAGGTGGTCCAGCGGGCGGCGTCCAGCTCGTTGACCAGGTTGATGATGTGATCCTGGACGCGCTGGAAACGGCCGATGGGCGTGCCGAACTGGATGCGGGTGCGGCTGTAGTCCACGGACATCTCGTAGACCTGCTGCGAACCACCCACCTGGAAGGCGCAGAGCAGGGGGATAGAGGCGGCAACAGCGCGCTCCAGGGCATCCCAACCACCGCCGAAGGTGGCGCCAAGGATCGCGGACGGGGCAATCTGCACCCCATCCAGGCGAACTTCCGCGAGGTTCCAGGCAAAGCCCTCCAGGCGGCGGATGGACACGCCGGGCGCATCGGCCGGGATCATCACGAGGCCCACGTGCTGCCGGTTCTCGGTGCGCACCGCGCAGATGAGATCGGTGGCGGACGCGGCGTCATACACGTAGACCTTGGTGCCGGATATGCGGTACCCGTCGCCGCTGGCCGTGGCCAGGGTCTGAACGTCGGACTCGTCCCACTGGTAATCGGCTTCCGTGATGGCCAGGGCCACCGTGCGTCGGCCGGATGCGAGGTCGGGCAGCAGGGAGCGTTTCTGGTCCGTTGTTCCGGCCTCAAGGATGGTCAGGGCGCCCAGCGCCGCGCTGCTCAGGTGAGGTCCGGGAACGGGCCCGCGGCCCAGTTCCTCGAACAACACGCCGGCGTCAGTGTAGGTTCCGCCCTCGCCACCGTATTCGGTGGGGATGATGATGCCCAGCCAGCCGGTTCCGGCCAGCTTCTGCCAGGGCTCGGACGGAGCGCTCTGGCCGGTGGCGGATAATTCGAGCAGGGTTTCCTTCGGGTACTCGGTGTCCACGAAACGGCGAACGGCCGCTTTTAGCATTTCCTGTTCTTCGCTGAGGGCGAGGTCCATGGGGTCGATTACTCCTGAATGGCGGCAACGCCAGGGACGTTGCCGCGTACAACAAACTCTCGGGGAACGGTCAGATCAGGCGAGGGCGCCGGCGCGCTCGCGTTGCTGGCGCCCGATACCGATACGACGGGCCATGATGACCTTCTGGATGTCGGTGGTGCCGCCGGGGTGGAGCGCGATGATAGCGGCGCGCTGGTGGGACTCGATGTGGCCCTCGCCGGCGCCCCACTGCTCGTCCTTGGTCAGGGCCGCGGGGCCGAGGATGTCGAGGATACCGGTCGCGATGCGCAGGCCCGACTGCTTGCGGAAGTAGGACGCCTGGGGTCCCTCGTAGGTGACGTTGGCCCCGCTGTGGCGCATCCAGTAGTTTCGGAGTTGGAACAGGCGGCCGATTTCCGCGTCGATGTAGATGTCGACCAGGCGCTCGCGCACGTCAGGGTCCCTGCTCAATGCTTCGCCGCGGCGGTTGTTGGTCTTGCAGTAGTCGAAGATGCGGTCGACTATCCAGTTCCGACCGATGCGGCCGCCGGTGCCGTGCTCCAGCTCGAGGTGGGTGGTGGCGACCTTCCAGCCTTCGTTTTCGCCGCCGATGAGGTTGCGGGCTGGGACACGGACGTTGTCGAAGTAGACGATGTTCTTGACGCCGGAACCCGCGCCGGACTCGCCGGCGGAGGACAGCAGGTCCATGGGGAAGACGCTGATGCCGGGCAGGTTGGAGGGCACCATGAACCAGCTGAGGTTATGGTGACGGTCGCCTTCTGGGTCGGTGCAGGTGATGGTCCACATGTAGTCCGAGCCGTGGGCGCTGCCGACGTAAACCTTCTGGCCGTTGATGACATAGTCGTCGCCGTCGCGCCGGGCAGCGGTCTTGGCGTTGGCCAGGTCGGAGCCGGCCTCAGGCTCGGTGAGGAGTTGCCAGGTGCGGATTTCGCCCTTGAAGATCTTGGGGAGAAATTCCTGCTTCTGCTCCTCGGAACCCCAGACGAGGATGGAGTTGCCGCCGAGGCGTCCGCCCGAGTCGTAGTACGGCGGGAGCGACAGGCTGTGCTTGTCAATCTCCTCTTCCAGTACGACCGAGTGGTCAATGGTCAGTCCGCCTCCTCCATATTCCTCAGGCGCGGTGGGCCAGAGCCAACCCTTATCGCCCAAACGCCGACCCAACTCGCGGCGGAGCTGGTATTGCTCGTAGGTCAGGTCGATGGAATCCGCAGGGTGCTGGATGCCGGCGGGTATGTTATCGCGGAGCCAGTCCTGCACCTCGGTGCGGAAGGCTTCCTGCTCGGCGGTATAGCGTGGTTCGAAGTCCATGGCAGGCCTCGCATGCGGCCGGAGGGTGCGCCGGCCGGGGTGTTCCGGGGATTAGTGGGCAATTATGCCCTAAGGGGCTGGGTGGGGCAACCGGGCCAGTGCGGAGGTTGACGGCACGATGTGTATGCCGTATGCGCTTGTAGGACATACGGCATACATTAATTTTGCGAGGCGGTGAGCAAATGCGAATCGGAATCGACATTCCGGACGAACTGATGCGGCGGTTGGAGCCGCTAAAGTCGCAGCTCAACGTTTCCCAACTCTGTCGTGAAGCCATCGAAGCTCGGGTTGCACAATTCGAACGCAACGTCGTTGTCCTCGACAACAGTGAATCGACGTCAGCTATTCGAGCGGCTGTCGAACAAGAAATGGCGTGGTTGAAAATCGTGGATGTTGACTGGGGCCAATATGGCTACGAAGACGCGATCGATTGGGTCAAAGCGGCTGGTTTGAAGGATTGGGACCAGTGGCGGCGAAGCTTGGAAGTGGGTAGGCGGCACAACAGGCCGGCGTGGCAGACACAGATTCCGCTGTCAGGCAACAGGAGGCATGTAGCGAAACTATTCCACGATCGGTTAACCGAGTATATGGACGTGATTGGATGCCAAAGTGACGAGTTTTCCGAATGGCGGTACGAACACGGACTTTACGTCGACGTGCGATTAGCCGAACGAGAATACCACCGGGCTTGGTCAGCCTACGTTGCGGCCGCGTGGGACAAAAAACAGCGTGTCAAAAACGAACTTGAAGAAGAATTGAGGCTCGATCGTCGACAACGGTTGGCTCGGCTCTGGGATCCCGATTTGCTGAAGGATCTCCGATCAGGCACCGATTAACATTGCGATTCATTGGCTCCGCAGCGCGCGACCGGGGCGGGCGCCGGTGTGCTGGCCGTTGTCGATGACCGGCTTTCCATTCGTTGCCATATGGGTAAAATGAAAGCCCTTAATCGACCCTAAACCTCACCATCGTTACACTAATACCGAATCGGCAAACATAGAGGAAACTCCCATGGCCACAGCAAAAGCGCCCTGCGACATCAGCGTCATCGGCCGGGTGATCTATCAGGAACAGATCCTGCCTACCTTGTCTCCCTCTGACAAGGGTAAGGTCATCTACATCGACGTTCACACCGGCGGGTATGAAATCGATGCTGACGAATGCGCGGCGATGGTGCGGTTTATGGAACGGTTCCCCAACACCGTCGGCTGGTCGGAGCGTGTGGGCTATCCCTACGTGCACAAGTTCGGCTATTTCGACGCTTCCCGGGACAATGATGGTTAGCGGCTCCGTAATCGCGCTCGGGGAGCCTGCGCTCACCGGAAGGCCGTACATTAGCGTAACAGTCGCCAATACCTCGGACCAACGCCTCGCCGTACCGGTTAGAGTCGCAGTAGATACTGGATTCACCGGCTTCCTGACGCTCCGTCCCGACGCAATTTCTCAGCTTGGCTTGCTCTTCATCACGAACCAGCCGGCTGAGCTGGCAGATGGCAGCGTCAACCACTACGATGTCTATTCTGGTCGCATTGTCTGGCATGGTCAGGAGCGAATCGTTCCGATTTACAGCGTGGACAGCGACCCCCTCGTTGGTATGGCCCTTCTTTGGAACAGCAGGCTTGCCATGGACGTTGTCCCTGACGGTGAGGTAACCATCGTGCCTGTGCCGACCTGATCGAGCGGCAATTGGGCTATTGGCTCCGCAGCGCGCGGCCGGGGCGGGCGCCGGTGTGCTGGCCGTTGTCGATGACGAGGCTGCCGTTGACGGTTACGTAGTCGATGCCGACGGGGAATTGGAGCGGGTCGTCGAAGGTGGCCGGGGTGTCTACCGAGCCGGGGTTGAAGAGGACCAGGTCGGCCTTGGTGCCGTTACGTATTACGCCGCGGTCGGACAGGCCCAGACGCCGAGCGGGAGCGCCGGTCATCTTGCGGATGGCCTCTTCGAGAGAAAACAGGCCCTCGCCCCGGACGAACTGTGCCAACACGTAGGGGTAGGTTCCGTAAGTGCGGGGATTGGGCCGACCGCCGGTGAGGATGGCGTCGGTGCCGATCATCTGGGCCGGGTGGGACGCGATTTCGCGGATGTTTTCGAGGTTGCCCGTGCGCGCGACGAAGGCGACCTGGAGGTCCTCTTCGAGCAGCAGGTCACAGACGGCGTCGACCATGCGCCCTCCCCGGTGGACTGCCAGGTCTTCCAGAGACCGCCCTTCCCATTCCTTGTTTTTGTCAGAGGCGATATGGGCGAAGATGTAATTGTCGAGGGTCTGGCCGCCCCACTGGGGCTCGACGGCCCGAACCATGAGGTCGCGGACGTTGGGATCGGCGAGACGGGTCATCAGGGCCTGGGGGCCGCCGGCATGGACCCAGTAGGGCAGCAGGGAGTGAAGGATGGTGCTGGCGGCCGGGTACGGGTACTGGTCGTAACTGACGTCCTGGCCGCGATTGTGGGCTTCGTCGACCAGAGCCGTCATCTGTGCGCCGAGGCCGGCCACCGGGCTGTGGTAGTGGGAGATGTGGACCGGTGCGCCCGAGCGGCGGCCGATTTCCACCGCCTCGCGAAAGGGATCGAGAAGGCGGTCGCCGAGGGTGTAGCGCGAGTGGGTGCAGTAGAAGCCGCCCTCTTCCGCGACGACCGTTGCGATGGAAGCCAGCTCGTTGGTATCGCTGTAGGCGCCGGGTGCGTAGGTCAGCCCGGTGGTGAACCCGAACGCGCCGTCGCGCATCCCCTGGCGCGTCAGGTCGCGCATAGTGTTCAGTTCGGTATCGGTGGGCAGGCGGGAGGACCAACCCATGGCGGCGACCCGGATGGCGGCGTGCGGGACGAAATGGACCACGTTGCAGGTGGAGCTGCCATCGAACAGGGCGAGGAAATCGGCGACGCTGCTCCAGCGGACATCGGGCGGAATGCCGTTGACCGCCGCCAGGTAAACCAGGAGTTGTTCCAGGGCGCGGGGGGTGGTCGGCGCGTAGGACAGCCCGTCCATGCCCAGGGCCTCGGTGGTCACCCCCTGTCGGATCTTCGGCTCGTGGTCCGGATCGGTGAGCAACTTGAGGTCGGAATGGGAGTGCATGTCGATGAAGCCGGGGCAGATCACGTAGCCGGTGGCGTCGATCGTGCGGCCGGCTGCGACCGACGAGGTGTCGCCGGTAATGACCTGGATCGTGTCGCCGGTAACGGCGACGCTGGCGCGAAAGCCGGCCGATCCGGTGCCGTCGATCACAGTTCCGTTGGCGAATAGCAAATCAACCATATTTCCGCTCCCGTTGGCCTGCCGTAGCGTCCGGCGTGGCGTCGCGTCATGGTACGCCGAGTCGCGGTGCATCATACACCGGGGTACGGACCGCGGGCGTTGGATCGGCGGGAATGGTTCGAACGCACTGGTACCGGATTTGGGCTATAATGGGGCGCAGATACCCATCTGGAAGGAGATTGGCCATGCCGGCAACCGTGAATCGCGATGAAGTTTACGAAGCGCTCCGCACGGTATACGACCCGGAAATTCCGGTTAACGTCGTTGATCTGGGTCTGATTTACGACGTGCAGGTCAGCGACGCGAACGACGTGTTTGTGCAGATGACCCTGACGTTCCCCGGGTGTGGAATGGGTCCGCATATTGCGCAGCAGGCCGAGTGGGCCGTTCAGGACGTGGAAGGGGTTGAAGAGGTCAACATTGAGCTGACCTTCGACCCGCCTTGGTCTCCTGATCTGATCAGCGAGGAAGCTCGCAACATGTTGGGCATCTAGCCCCAACGCTGACGGTCGCCCGGTTACGGAGAACAGTCCTACGATGGCAACGCCACAGCAGCCCAACGCGCAGCAAAACGCCCGCCTGGAGCAGATCCGGCGGCAATGGGAACAGAAGCGGCAGATCACCGATCGCCTGGCCGCGGTGAGGACGAAGATCGGGGTCTACAGCGGCAAGGGCGGCGTCGGCAAGACCACGGTGGCGTGCAACCTGGCGACCATATTGGCGAAGCAGGGTGAACGCGTGGGGCTGCTGGACGTTGACATCGATTGTCCCAACGTGACCCGGGTGATGGGCATCACCGACAAGCCGGACTACCGCGACGGGCAAATCAGTCCGGCGGAGGGCCATGGGGTCAAAGTGGTGTCCATGGCGTTCTTCCAGGAGAACGAGGACGAGGCGATCATCTGGCGGGGTCCGATGATCCACAACGCCATCAACCAGTTCCTCCAGGCGACGGACTGGGGTGAGCTGGATTACCTGATCGTCGACCTGCCGCCCGGTACGTCCGACTCCCCGTTGACGGTGATGCAGACGCTGCCGATGGACGGGTTCGTGGTGGTGAGCACCCCGCAGGATCTGGCAATCATCGACGCCAAGCGCTGCATCAACATGATCCGCAAGCTGAACCTGAACGTGGTCGGGATCGTGGAGAACTACGCGGGCGACATCTTCGGAGAGGGCGCGGGACGGCAGTTGGCGGAAGACATCGACGCGCCGTTCCTGGGCAGTATGTCGCTAAATTCGTCGTACCGGGACACCAGCAAACCAACGGTGCTGGTGGACGATACGGTCAGCGGCGAGTACGCCTCCGTGGCGGACGAGCTGCGACGGAGCCTCAAGGCGCATGGGCGCGAGGCGTAACGCCGGATAGCGGTCAGGACGCCTGCCGCTCGACTCCTTCCTCCAGCGCCGGTACGGATCCGAAAGTCAGCCCGGGCAGCTCTATAAATGGCGGCGCGTCGACGGCGTGCATCCGCAGGAGCGCCGCGACCTCCTGCTGGATGGCCTCCTGGGCGAACGGGTTGAGTTCGCCCATCTGGCGGAATTTCCGGTAACGTTGCTTGACGAGTTTGCTGGCCGAAACTCGGCTGGTCTCGGCCAGGTGTTTGTAGATCGAAAACTCGAGGTCTTCGACCGCCCGGCGCGGGTCGAGGTGGGCCCCGCCGGCGGGTTCGGGGATGACCTGATCGATGATGCCAAGCTCGTGGCAGTCGCGCGCGGTGAGCATCAACGCTTCCGCGGACTCGCGGGTCAGGTAACGTTCGCGCAGAGGGCCGCCGACCGCGTGGTGCAGGGAAATCGGCGAGTAGATCGCGTACTGCTGCATCAGGATGCGGTCGGAAAGACTCAAGGCCAGCGCAGCCTCGTTGCCGGCCTCGCCGATGATCACGGAAACGACGGGGGTTTCGGCCTGGAGCATCATGGACAGGCTGCGGGCGATGGCGTTGCCCACACCGTGTTCCTCCGACTCCAGCCGGGGGTCGGCGCCTTGCGAATCGATCAGCGTGATCAGGGGCAGGTTGAACCGGGCGGCCAGGCCGATGATGCGTTGTGCCTTGCGCAGCCCATCGGGATGGACGTGGTAGCGGCTGCGGTCGGTATCGTGGGAATGGATGCGCTGCTGACCGATGGCGGCGACGGGATGCCCGCGCAGGAGGCCGATGCCTCCAACCACGGTGCGGTCGTCGCTGCTGATGCGGTCGCCGCAAATCTCGAAGAAATCGTCGAGCAGGTGCCGCATGTAGTAAAGGGCGTCAGGCCGCTCGTCGTGGGTGGCGGCTTCCACTGATTCCCAGGTTTCGGTGTCGTCGGGGGACGGAGCCTGCAAACGCGAGACCGCGCGCCGGCTCAGTCGAATGCCTTCCGGCTCCACGAGAAGGTTGAGCAGTTGGCTGACCCGAGGCCGCAGTTGTTCGCGATCGACCACGTTGTCGAGCAGTCCCTGGCGGAGGTGGTATTCCGCCGTGTGGACGTCCGGCGGAACCTGCCTCCCGGTGGCCTCGATCATGGCACGGATGGAGGACAGACCCACGACCGAGCCCGGCTCGGCGATGATGACATCGGCGAGGTTCGCGAAACTCCCGTAGGCCTGCCCGGTGGAGGGATTGGCCAGCACGGCGATGAACGGGAGGGATGCTTCACGGAGCCGGTTGGCGGCGGTGACCGTCTTGGCCATCTGCATCAGCGACAGGACACCCTCCTGGGTGCGGGCTCCGCCTCCGGTGACCAGGGCGACGACGGGAAGGTCGCGGCGGGCGGCGTGCTCGAACGCCAGGGCGACCTTTTCGCCGACCACGCTGCTCATGCTGCCGCCCATGAACCCGTAGTCCAACACCACAAGCATCACGTTGCGGCCGTCGACCCGGCAGGTTCCGGTGACGGCGGCTTCGGTCAGGCCCGTGCGATCCTGGCTCTGGGTGAGCTGTTCATCGTAGGAAGTGCGGTTGGAGAACGCCAACGGCGAGACGGAACGCACGTAGCGGTTGTGCTCGCGGAAGGTTCGGCGATCGGCGAGGAGCTCGATGCGTTCGCGCGCGGAGAGGGTGTAGTGGAAGCGACAGAACGGGCAAACCCGGTAGTCGAGGTAGGCGTTCGAGTCGCTGATCGATTCGTGGCAGTACAGGCAATCGTCATGCACTGCGGACAAGTACATCTCCTCCAGCTCGTCGCCGTCGCTGAAGAGATGCACCAGGAAATTGGTCAGGTTGCGGACCGGCACCTAAACCCCTCCTACAGTTGCCGAAGAAAGCCGACGGCCGTACGCGGGCGGATCCAGTCGGCTTTGGCAGGTCCTGAGGCCGTTCCAGTTACATCTCTATTTTACACAATAGCCATTTCGTCGGCTCCTCCAAATTGGGGTCGAATCTAATGGGCTTGCGGGCTAAGCGAATGGGTGGGGCTCCCACCGGTGGCCCCGCGAGTTTGCCCCAATCCGTCGATTGCCGTTGGCTGCGGGAGCCCGGCGCCCGGGTTCATGGGCGGACAACGGTCAGGCGGGTTCGGGTATGTCAGGCAGGGTTTCGAAACGGATGAGTGTGGCCGCCGCCTCGCCGTCCTCGAGACGCACGGCAGCCCAATCGGCGATGCGCCCGCCCACGATCCAGGCGATCCCGCGGGGAGTGACCACCAGCGGGACCCGCTCCCGCCAGTGCCGCGGGACCCTGGCGTCGGTGAAGATGTCCTGCAACTTCCGAGTTCCGGACATGCCCAAGGGTTGCATACGGTCGCCGGGCTGCCAGGTCCGTACCGTGGCGCCTTCCGCCAGCGCCTGGGAGGAGAGGTAGGCGGTCAGCGGGTTTTTGGTGTCGAGGGAGGTTCCGGGGCTCACGGGCACCGCTTGGGCGGTCACCTCCCAGCCGTCGCGCCTGGTGACGGCGATGGCAATGGGACCCCACGGCAGGGTGAGCCGGAACTCGCGGACGGGTTCGGGGTACGGGCAATCGTCGCGCCGGCCGGGGCCGAACAATGTGGCCCACCGTGAATCCACGACGAGTTGATAACCCCGGGGTAGTTGGATGACCTGACCCGAACCGGGGTCAGTCACGGCATGGGACATGGCCGCCAGGTGTCGCTCGGTAAGTCGATGCTCGTGCCCGGTAACTGCGACCCATGCGCGACGCAGCAGGATGTGCTGCAGCGCCGGGTGGGTTTCCGCAAGGGCCGGACGGTCGAGGCGCAGGCTCCCGTCATCGGACGCGGGCTGGGGAACGATCCGGGGCCAGAGCAGATCGGCCTGCCGCTCCATGTAATCCACCTGAGCGGCCGCGGTACGGGAAATACGGCCCAGTGCGTCGGCGATGCGCGGGTTCAGCTGCTCTTTGAACGCAGGCATGATGTCCAGGCGCACGCGATTGCGGGCGAAATCGCGCATGTAGTTGGTGCTGTCGTCGCGGTAGTCGATGCCATAATTCCGGCAGTAGGAGATGGTGTGATGCCTGGTCAGGTCGATGAGGGGGCGCCAGACGTGCAGCTCGCGCTCATGCCCGTCGCCATTGTTGAGAGCCTCCGGGTAAGGCCAGGGGTCGAGCTCGCGCATGCCGCGCAGTCCGTGAAGGCCGCTGCCGCGAGCGACGTGGAGCAGCACGGTTTCGGCCAGGTCGTCGGCGGTGTGTCCCACGGCGACCAGTCGAGCGCCCACCTGACGGGCCACCTTAGCCAGAAACCCGTAGCGGACGTCCCGGGCCGCTTGCTCGAAGGAACTCACGCCGGATTGGCGCTGATAGGCGGCCACGTCCACCTCGTCGAAAATACAGTCCGGCCACATCCGGCGCACGAAGTCGGCGTCGTCCCGGGTCTCCTGGCCACGAAAGTCGTGCATCAGGTGAGCGGGCTGTACCCTGAAGCCGAAGCGAGTATCGTTACGGGCGATGCCCAGCACACGCATCAGAGCGCAGGAATCGGGTCCGCCGGAGACGCCGGCAACCACCACGTCGTCCGGGCCCAGGCGGGCCCGGCGGGCGGCGCTAATCGCCGTGGTGTACAACCGCATTGCCGGCCAGAATCCGCGGTCGTTGCGGCGTTTGTTTCGACCCAAGGGGCGGCCCGTCCTAGTAGCTGGTGCGGTTGGCGGCGGTCAGGTGGTCGACGGCGTTGTAAGCGGCCAGCCGGCGGCCGCGCCGGCCGGAGGTGATGGTGGTGCGGCTGCCCAGCGACAGGTCCATGTGGTTGATGTTGGCGAGGGGTAGGTCGATAACGGCGGCCACGATGCAGCGAATGGTGAAGTTGTGGGTGACGGCGATGATGGTATCGTCAGCGTCGTAGCGCGCGTCGATTTCATCGATTGCCGCCATGGCGCGCTGCTGTACGTCGCCCAGGGATTCGCCTCCGGGCATGGTGACGCTGCTGGCGTCACGTCGCCAGCCCTGGTAGAGGTCGGGCCAGCCGTCGCGCATTTCCTGGACGGTCACGCCCTCCAGGTCGCCCATATCCATTTCGATGATGCGCGGCTCGTCGGTAACGGCCAGACCGGAGAGGTCTGCGATGGCGCCGGCAACGCGACGGGCTCGCTGGAGCGGGCTGGAGTAAACCGCTACCGGGTTCCAGGTGAGGCTGGCGACCGCCAGTTCCCGGGCCTGGGCCCGGCCCCGGGCGGTCAGGATGGAGTTGGTGGTGCCCTGCAGGCGGCCCGACGCGTTGATGTCGGTTTCGCCGTGGCGTACCAGGTGCAGCCTCATGTGGATTGATCCTCCGAGGGTGGGTCAACGGGCTTCAAACGCACCTGGTTGACGCGGGCGCCGGCCATGTCGGTAACGGTAACCTCCAAGTCGCCGGCCTTGACCGTGTCGTTTGCGACGGGAAGTTCTCCCAACTCGTGCAAAACCAGGCCGGCGATGGTCTGGTAGTCGCCCTCGGGCACCGCGATGCCGCTGTTATGGAGGCGGTCGTTGATCTCAATAATTGTCATCCCGCCGTCCAGGAGGTAGGCCCCGTCAGGGAGCCGCGTGATGCTGCTGTCGGCGGTCATGGCCGGCGGGTCGTCATCGACCACGGTGCCGACGATCACGCCGATGAGTTGCTTCATCGTAACCAGGCCGGCGATACCCCCGTATTCGTTGGTGACCAACAACATCGACAGGCGCTGTTCCTGCATGGTGTCGAAGGCGTCGGACACGGTGACGGTCTCGGGTATGAAGTCGACCGGGCGCATGGTTTCGGTGACGGCATCCTGGGGTCCGATTTCGCCGCGGCCCTGGGCGATGAGCACTTCCTTGTTGGAGAGCACGCCCAGGACGGTCTCCTGGCTGCCTTCATAAACCGGGAACCGGGTGTGGCTGTGCTCGGCGTACAGGGCCAGGAATTCATCGAGCGTGGTGTCTTTTTCGATCCAGACGATCTCGGTGCGCGGGGTCATGATCTCGGAGAGCCGGCGATCGCGGAAGTTGAAAACGCGGTGAAGACGCTCGGCCTCCTCGGATTCCACCGTGCCCTGCTGGCTGGACAGGTCGATCATCATCCGCAGCTCGCCCTCGGTGAAGGTGGTCTGCCAGCCGTCGGATGAGGTTCCGAGGGCCTTGTAGATCAAGCGCGGAACCACGGTGAAGAAATATATGAACGGGGTGCACACCAGCATCGTCCACCGGACGGGATGTGCTGCCGCGAGGGACCAGCGTTCGGAGTAGGTTGCCGCCAGCGTTTTTGGAGTGATCTCCCCGAAAATGGAGATCGTCACCGTCATGATCACCGCGGTCAGCAATGCCGCCGAACCGGCGTCGCCCAGGAGGTCGGCGGCGAGGGCGGTGCCCAGAGCCGTGGCGAAGATGGTGAACGCGTTCTGGCTCAGGAGGATGGTGGCGAAGAACTTTTCGTGTTGCGACAGGACTTGGTTGACGGCGCGCGCGGCGGCATTGCCCTGGCCGGCCAAGTACTGGATACGTATCTTGTTGACCGCCACCAACGCCGCCTCGGCGCTGGTGAAAAATATTACTCCCAGGAAACTGATCGCGAGCAGCGTTAGCTGCAAACTCCAGGGCATGGATAATCCGCCAGAGGTCTCCCCCACCTGCAACAAGACGGCCGCCATCGATAAACCGTCGGGCGCAATGTCCATCATCTGGCTTCTATTCCTCCTGGCGGCCCCGCTGAGCCGCTCGCTCGGCGTGCGGGTCTCGCCTGATTTAGATTATCAACCAGAAGGATAGCATCGCGCCAAATGACGCGCAAAGCCGTCCGGTCACCGGATTGGCGGTTGATATAATGCGTGGGCGCATTGATTGGCAACGTCCGGTGGGAACATCCGTAACATGCTGATTTTGGGGATAGAAACGTCTTGTGACGAAACTGCGGTGGGCATCGTGGAGGACGGCCGAAGTTTGCGCGCAAACGCGATTGCGTCCCAGGCCGCGCTGCACGCCGCCCACGGCGGGGTTGTGCCCGAGTTGGCGTCACGGCAACACATCCGGGATATGGAACCGACCCTGCGGCGGGCGCTGGCGAATGCCGAGGTGACGCTGGAAGACATCGACGCGGTGGCGGTGACCCATGGCCCCGGGTTGGCCGGAGCCCTGATCAGCGGGGTGAATACGGCGAAATCGCTGGCGCTGACCCTGGACGTCCCTTTGATCGGGGTTAACCACCTGGAGGGTCACGTCTATGCGGCGTGGCTGGTTCCCGGCGACGCGTCACCAGCAGAGGAGCCGGGATTCCCGCTGGCGTGCCTGGTCGCATCGGGCGGCCACACGGACCTGATCCTGATGGAAGGGCACGGCCAATATCGCCTGGTGGGGCGGACGCGGGACGACGCGGCCGGAGAGGCCTTCGACAAGGCGGCGCGGGTCCTCGGGCTGGGCTTTCCGGGGGGTCCGGAAATCCAGAAAGCCGCCGAGGCCCTGGCCGATTTCTCCGAAGACGGCGAGCCTTTCGCGGCCGCGGCGTCGCCCTTGCCACGGGCGTGGATGCGCGACACGTTTGATTTCAGCTTCAGCGGAGTGAAGACGGCGCTTTTGCACCGGGCGCAGGATGTGGGACTGTATCCGGCGCCAGAGCAGATGGGGGCGGATGCCGACCGGTTGGTGGCAAACCTGGCGCACCAGTTCCAGGAGTCACTGGTGGACGTCATGACGGCCAAGTTGCTGGAAATGGCTGATCGCTACAAAGCCCGAGGGCTGGTGTTGGGCGGGGGCGTGACGGCCAACGCTCGCCTGAGACAAAGGGTGCTTGCGGAGTCGCCGGTGCCGGCCATCATACCCGCGCCGGTATTGTGCACCGACAACGGGGCAATGATCGCGGCGGGAGCCTTCTACCAGTTCCAGCGCGGTGAAGTCGCCGATTTGGCGCTGGACGTTGATCCGTCTCTACCGTTTGGCGTGCCGGCGTAACCTGGCGCGAAGCTAAGATCCAGCGGCGCTGACCTCGCGCGCTGCCGGATGTTCCGGGCCGGAACCGGGAGCGGAACGCGACCGAAGCAGGATGCCGGCGAAGGTCATGAGGTCGGCGTTGCCGGCGGTGCAGGGCGCCTCCAGGGTCCAATTCCACCCGTCGATGCGGATCAGGCTGCCGCCGGAGTCGGTCAGGCTCCGCCAGATGATCCAGCCCAGCAGCACGATAAGAACCATGAGCACGGCGGCCATGGCGTGCAGGTTGATGACGGGAATGACGACGTTGGGCAGGCGATCGACCAGCCAATAGGCCAGCAGGAAATAAGCCACAACGCCGCCGGCCAAAAGGGTTGCCCATTGCTTCCAGGAGAGGCTGCGTCGCGAGTCGTTGCGCACGCTGACACCGGTCACCGAGTCAGCGACGAACATCTGAACGACGCGGGTAGGTCCTTCCTCCATCACCGATATGACCCGCCGGTTCGTCGCCACGAGGAGACGGCCGGCCGGTGTGGGCTCGGTCGTCAAGCCGTGTTCGGCGTCGAGAAACGCGGCCACGCTTTCACCCGGGAGCAGTTCGACTCCCCGGACGCGGGACAGGAATGAAGGGTGGTTTTCCATTGCAATCAATATGGACCGGTACGTATGGAATCGTATCACAAGGCGAGAAGCCAGTTTGCGGCGAGGGAGGGTGAGCGGTGATGGGCAACCACCGGCCGGAGGCTTCTTCGGTCCGGGCCGATGGCGGTCCCCGACGCGAAGTCGCAGGAAATCGGGCGATAGGGCCGGCGGGGCAAAATTTGTACTTTTTGAAAAAATTGATTTATTTCGTATTCCCGAAAGCAGGCAGTGGCAAAACCCATTTGTTAAATTCGGTCTCACGTTAGGGCGTGTAGACCAAGCGTGGTCGACGCACGCCTCGACCGATAGCGATTTCAAAACGGGTAAGTGATGACACTGGCGATATCCAACAGGCAGGCTCCACTACGGACGTCCGTCGGTTCGGTGTTGTCCGAATGGGTATGTTTGGCCGCGGCAACACGTGAGGATGAGGACTTGGGTTTTCATCACATTCCAGTGCTGGTGACGGAAACGGTGGAATGGCTGTCGGTCAGGCCCGGGGGCGTGTACGTGGACGGCACGGTGGGTGAGGGCGGACATTCCGCGGCGATCCTGGCGGCCTCCGGACCCGACGGGGCAATCCTGGGAATTGACCGCGACCCGCGCTCGGTCGATGCGGCCCGCCTGCGGCTGGCCGATTACGGGGCCCGGGCGCAAATTGTGCACGGAAATTACGCGGAGATGAGCGACTTGGCGCGGCAAGCCGGGATCGAGCGTGTCGATGGTATTTTGCTCGACCTGGGATTTTCCTCGCGGCAGGTCGACGCCGTGGGATATGGGTTTTCGTTCCAGCGGGACGAGCCCCTTGACATGAGGTACGACACCGTTGGATCGACGGCTGCCGATTTCGTGAACCATGCAGACGAGCGTGATGTGGCCGACGTGATTTACCGCTACGGTGAGGAACGCCGCAGCCGCGCGGTGGCACGGGCGATCGTGGCGGCACGGCCGATCACCACCACGGGAGGCTTGGCCTCGGTGATCGCCCGGGCGTTGGGCGGCCGCCGAGGCAGCCGGCATCCGGCGACGCGCACGTTCCAGGCGCTGCGAATAGCGGTCAACGAGGAGTTGATGCACCTCCAGGCGGGGCTTGACGCCGCGCTTGCGGTGCTGAAACCGGGCGGACGATTGGTGGTGATCAGCTACCACAGCCTGGAGGACCGGTTGGTGAAGAGCTGGATGGACCGGGAGGCCGCCCGGTGCATCTGTCCGCCGGAGTTGCCGGTTTGCGCGTGCGACCACGAACCGTCGGTGCGATTCGTGCGGCGGCGCGTGGTTCGTCCGTCCGCGGCCGAAACAGACAACAACCCGCGCAGCCGAAGCGCGCGTCTCCGGGCGGTGGAACGCATCTGATTCGCCGCCAGCGAACGATCATTTTTCTTTCCCATAACCACATGCGACCGAGGTAACTCCACAATGCCACAGGAATCGATGTACGCCGCCGTTGACATCGGCACAAGCAAAATCATCTCGATCGTTGCGCGACTTGGACCGGAAGGCGAGCTGAAGCCGCTGGGGACCGGCGTGGCGCCGTCCAACGGAGTGCAGCAGGGCATCATCGACGATTTCGGAGAGGTCAAGAACAGCCTGCAGGAGAGCTTGGCGGAGTGCCTCCGCTACGTGGGGCGGAACCCGGTGGACCGGTATCACGTGGTGGTGAACGGCGATCACCTGGTCAGCGCAAACTCGACGGAGATGCTGGGCAGCGGCCAGGAGGTCGTGACGATAACGGAGCAGCGGCTGCGGTCACTGATAAGCAGCACCTCCGGGAGCCTGGAACAGCAGTTGGACACCCGCAGCGAGCAGACCCTGCACATGATCCCGATGCGTTACAGGCTGGACGGGATGACCGGGGTTCGCAATCCGACGGGCCTGGACACGAACGAGCTACAGTTGGAGGCGCACATCGTGCGCGGAATGTCGGTCCCGCTGGGGAATACCGTGCGCGCGCTGCAGTCGTGCAAGGCCAAGGTCGAGGGGATGATCGCGCACCCGCTGGCCTCGGCCGAAGGGGTGCTGACCGCCGACGAGCGTGAGATGGGCGTGATTGTCGCGGACATCGGAGCCGGGACGATCAAGACGGCGATTTATCGCGAGGGGACGCCGGTGTACTCATCGGTGGTTCCGGTGGGCGGCAACCAGCTGACCCGGGACATGGCGGTGGCGATGCGCGTGCCGTACCAGATGGCCGAGGACCTGAAGATCCAGTTCGGCCACGCGCTGCCCGATGCGATTCCCGCGAACGAAGAAGTGCTGATCCCGGCGACCCAGGTGCACCCGAGAAGAATGGTATTGCGGCGCGAGCTATGCGAGCCGCTGTATCTGCGGTCGTTGCAGATGCTGAAACTCATCAGCGAGGAACTCTACAAGGCGGAGATCGGCGCGATGCCGCCAGGAGGGATCGTGCTGACGGGAGGAGCGTGTCGCATGCCCGGTCTGGCGGAGATGGCGTCGCGTGGCTTGAGAACCGACGTGCGCGTGGGCGGACCGCTGTGGTACGCGGGACTGCCGGAATCACTGCGGCAGCCTGAATTCTCCGCGGTGTTGGGCGCCTTGCAGTGGGCTGTCAAGCACCGCAACCGTCCCGATCAGGAGCGGCCGCGCGGTTCGGGTGAACGGAACTGGTCTCCGGCTGCGCTGTTCCGGCGGCCGTTCGCTCGGTCCGGCTCGCGGCGTGCCGAGGAGGAGCCGGAGTTCGAGGACGAACAGATTTAGGGTCATCGGACGCCCGTCGTGCGGGGCCGGACCGGTGCAATTTGGACATCGCTAAACCACAAACGAACCAACAATAACAGGAGGCGAAAGGACGATGATATTTCCCGATAACTCCGCGTCATGGGAGCCAGCCGAACGCTTTGATGACACCGACGGCCTGATACCCGAGATCGGACGGGGGGTTCCGCTGATAAAAGTGCTTGGCGTGGGTGGCGGCGGCTCCAACGCGGTGAGCCGCATGTATAAGGAAAAGCTGCCCGTGGTCGAATATTACGCGTTGAACACCGACGCGCAGCACCTGGCCCGGTGCGACGTGCACTACCGGATCCCGCTGGGCCGCAACCTGACGCGGGGGCTGGGCGCGGGCGCACAACCCGAGCTGGGTCGGCAGGCGGCGGAGGAGTCGCGCGCCGAAATAGAACAGGCCGTGAGCGGGGCCGACATGGTGTTCCTGGCGGTGGGCATGGGTGGTGGCACCGGCACCGGGGCCGCCCCGGTGGTTGCTCAGATTGCCAAGGAATCGGGCGCCCTGACCATCGCGGTGGTGAGCCGGCCCTTTGGTTTCGAGGCGCAGATGCGGCGCAAAAACGCCGAGGATGGCCTGGAACGGTTGCAGGACCATGTCGACACCATGATCGTCATTCCCAACGACCGGCTGCTGGCGCTCAACGAGGAACAGTCCGACTCCTATTCGTGGGAGGACGCGCTCAAGCTGGCGGATTCGGTGTTGCATCAGGGCATCAGCGCGATCGCGGAAGTGGTCACGGTGCCCGGCGAGATCAACGTGGACTTCGCCGACGTGAAGACAATCCTCACGGGGGCCGGCCAGGCCTGGTTGTCCATCGGCCGGGGCCGGGGGGAAGGGCGAGCCCGGGAGGCGGCCCGGCAATGCACCACCAGTCCGTTGCTGGACATCTCGCTGGAAGGATCCCGGCGCATCCTGTTCGTCCTGACCGGCGGCAACAACCTGTCGTTGCAGGAGGTGCAGGAAGCGGCGGCGGTGGTCGAGGAGTTGGCCGACCCGAACGCCAACATCATCTTCGGGACCAACCGGGATGCCCGGTTGGACGACGAGGTGAAGATGACGATGGTGGCGGCGGACTTCCCGGCGGCAATTGAGACCCCGGAAGACGATATCGCCAAGTTGCTGAACGAAATGGACGTGCCTGAAAGAAGGGATTATGAACTCCCGACGTTCTTGCAGAACCGCCAGAATCGCCGGGGGTTTTACCGGTAGACAGGTCCATCACTGACCCTTGTGGCCCCCTCTGCCTTTGGGAGAGGGGGCCAATTTTTGTGTCGTCACGATTGGCGGCCTGAAAATCGCGAAGAATCGGTTGAATTCCTGACGCCTTTCTCCGTGCGAAGGGGAATCGGGGTCGGTATAATCCTGACTACTACAGGTTGTGGTTATTCGGTTCAAAAACACAACATATACCGATTCCAAAAACTGTCTGAAAAAGCGACCAAAAAGGTTTTGCAACAAATGAAGTGCCCATACTGTGAAACGGTGCAAAGCAAGGTGACCGACTCGCGGGATGCCGACAACGGGATCCGGCGGCGCCGGGAATGCCTGTCCTGCGGGCGCCGGTTCACCACCCACGAACAGGTCAGGCTGCCGGCGCTGCAAGTGGACAAGCGCGACGGACGGCGCCAGGAATTCAGCCGGGCCAAGCTGGTCTCGGGGATCGACATGGCCTGCACAAAGAGGCCCATCCCCCGGCGGGACATTGACCGCCTGGCCGACGATATTGAGACGGAACTCCAGCGCCTGGGCAGCGGCGTGGTCAAGTCCCGCGACCTGGGACTGATGGTCCTAGAGCGGCTGCGAACGCTGGACGAGGTCGCGTACATCCGGTACGCCTCCGTGTATTACGACTTTCAGGGAGCGGCCAACTTCGAAGAGCAGGCCCGCACCCTGCAACAGGGGGACCCGGAACCGCTGCTGAGCCTGGCCGCGGTCACCACCCGGAGGCCCCGTGCCCGCCGCACCAGCCGTCGCAGCGGGCAATAGGCGAACCACGGAACTTGTCCTTACATCGAAGAGGGATTGATCTGTGGATAGCGTCAAGGCGTATCAAATACAGGGCTCAAGGACGCTCCGGGATAGCCACCATCGCCGGGCGTTCGGGTCAAACCAAATTGGCAACCGTGCCACCTGCTCGCCATTATCAACCCCAAGGGAGGTGTTCAACACCATCATGAGCAGCACCGTTCAATACTCCGCCTTCACGAGGCTGTTGACCCACAACAACCGGGTCCACGACATGGAGGAGATGCTGCGGAAGATGTGGGTCCCGTCGGACTGGGCGACCAGCGGCGCGGACAATGGCGACTCGTGGATTCCGAACCCCTTTGCCGAACTTCAGGATGATCTGGACCGAGAGGCCCGGGCGTGCCTGGTGAGTTGCTGGGCGGCGTTGCCGGCGCAGCGGGAGGATGATGACCTCATCGCGTGAAAGCGTCGACCGTCCGAGGCGACCCGCGGCAGCAGACGCCCATCTGCTCAGGCGGCCGCCGGTGAATCGACTCCAACATGAGCCTGTTGCTCGGGAGCCTGAAGAAATGCAACATTCGGTGCATTACAACGTAGAGATCCACTGTGGCCCGTGCCCGGAAGGGGCCCAGGCCGAGATCACTCGACAGCTGCGGACCGCTTTCCCGGTCACCAACTGCCGGAACACACCCACGGGGCTGGCCTTGCGGCTGACCTCTGGCCACCAATACGCCTATGGGGCGTTGCGGGACTTTGCCGACCTGATCGCGGACACGTTGACGCGATTGGGAATATCCATGACATCCGGGGTGGTGCGCCTGGTCACCAGGGGAGCCCCGGGTGAGGAGGGGGTCTGGCATCGCGTGCAGGACGCGACGGCTGCGCTGGTCGGGTTTGACCTGCGGCCGGAGCAGGAGACGCCGGTGCTGTACTTCTACAAGGGCTTGCGGTTCGATCTGGACCTTTCCGCACGGCTCAAGGGGATGAGCAGGAAAAACGAGGTGGGAGCCATCTGATCGATGTGGTGGGGCGCTGGCGTGCCGGCGCCCCGTCGTGTCGGGCAGTGTGCCCCGGCGCGTGAGAGGGTTGATGGTTTAGACTACAGCGGTGCACGGTAGTTCCATGCGTATCGTAGTTCTCAATCTGTCAATCATAATTTGATCCATATAGTTGAAATCGAGGGAGGTACTTGCTGTGGCAACGGCTAGGGGAATTGAACCGGCGGGCCCGGCTGATGCAGCCGATTCGGTGAGGCGGCGCATACGTGACGCAATGGTTGAGGCCGGGATCGCCGGCGAATACAACGATCGGAACGGGACCCTGACCGATAACGCGAGGGTCGTGCTGCAGCGCCGGTATCTCTCCAAGGACCGCGAGGGCAACGTACTGGAAGACCCGGAAGGGATGTTCCGCCGGGTGGCGCACAACCTGTCCCAATCTGAGATGGAATACGGCGCGACAGAAGAGGAGCGCGCCGCCGTCGAGGAGCGGTTCTACCGGGTGATGCGGCGCCTGGAGTTCCTGCCCAACTCGCCGACGCTGATGAACGCCGGGCGCGAGTTGCAGCAGCTGTCGGCGTGTTTCGTGCTGCCGGTTGAGGATTCTCTCGATTCCATCTTCACCAAGGTGAAGGAAACCGCACTGATCCACAAGAGCGGCGGCGGCACCGGGTTCGCCTTTTCACGGCTGCGGCCGGAGGGCGACGTGGTCGGGTCGACGGGTGGGGTTGCCTCAGGGCCGGTCAGCTTCATCAACGCCTTCGACGCAGCGACGGACGTGGTCAAGCAGGGCGGCACCCGCCGGGGCGCAAACATGGGCATTCTGCACGTCACGCATCCCGACGTGCTCCGGTTCATCAGGTCCAAAGAGGACGGTACACACCTGAGCAACTTCAACATCTCGGTGGCGGTCACGGAAGACTTCATGGTGAAGGCGGAAAAGGGCGAGGAATACGATCTCATCAATCCGCGCACCGGTCAGGTTGCCGGGCGGCTCAATGCCGGCGAAGTGTTCCAACAAATGACGGAACTGGCATGGCGCACCGGCGACCCCGGCATCGTGTTCCTGGACCGGATCAACCGCGACAATCCGAACCCGCAGCTGGGCGATATCGAGTCGACCAACCCGTGCGGAGAGCAACCCCTGCTGCCGTACGAGTCGTGCAACCTGGGATCGCTGAACCTGGCGCGGATGGTCCGGTACACAGCTGACGACGTGGTGGTGGACTGGGAGCGGATGAGTGAAGTGATCACGACGGCGGTGCACATGCTGGACTGCGTGATCGACATGAACGACTATCCGATACAGGAGATCGCGGACATGAGCCGGCGGACCCGCCGCATTGGCCTGGGCGTGATGGGATGGTCGGACCTGCTGATCCAGATGGGTGTGCGCTATGACAGCGTGGAGGCCCTGGAACTGGCCCGCGAGGTGATGAAGTTCATCCAGGAAGAGACGTACCGGGCATCATGCTTACTCGCGGAGTCCCGTGGCCCGTTCCCGGAGTGGGAGAACAGCGCGTACAACGAGGGGCCGGGATCAATCCCGATGCGAAACTCGGCGCCGGTGACGATAGCGCCCACGGGCACGATCAGCATCATCGCCGGGGCATCCAGCGGGATCGAACCGCTGTTCGCGCTGTCCTACGTCCGGAACGTGATGGACAACACGCGGCTGGTGGAGGGCAACGCCTTCCTGGAAGCCGTGGCGCGTCAGGAAGGGTTTTATTCGCCCGAACTGATGGAGCATCTGGCCAGCGTCGGATCACTGGAGGACCTGGACGTGCCGGACTGGGTCAAGAACGTGTTCCGGGTGTCCCACGACATCGATCCCCGGTGGCACGTGCGGATGCAGGCGGCGTTCCAGGAGTACACGGACAACGCGGTGTCCAAGACGATCAACTTCCCCAGCGAGGCGACGGTCGATGACGTGGCGGAGGCCTACCGGTCGGCCTACACCCTGGGATGCAAGGGGATCACGGTGTACCGCGACGGCAGCAAATCGGAGCAGGTGCTGAGCACCGGCAACGGCGCCCATGGAGCGGAAGACGAGAACCTGACCGACGCTGATGATCCGGACGCCGTGAAGATCATCGGGCTCGGCCACCGGGTGCCCCGACGGCGGCCGCGGCAGATCCGCGGCATCACCGAGCGGGTACGGACCGGACACGGCAACATGTACGTCACCGTGAACATGGACGACGAGGGCCGGCCCTTCGAGGTGTTCGGAGCGATGGGCAAGGCCGGCGGATGTGACGCCGCGCTGCTGGAAGCGGTGTCACGGTTGGTTTCGCTGGCCCTGCGAGCTGGCATCGATCCCAGCGAGGTAACGCGGCAACTGCGCGGCATAACCTGCTGTCCCGCGTGGGACGACGGGGTACTGGTCGGTTCCGGGCCTGATGCGGTCGCCCTGGTGTTGGACAACATTACCGGCGGTGACGACTCGTTATCGCGCGCGACCGCCGGGGTGCAATTGAGCCTGGCCGGGGGGCCCGTGGAGAACGGGACCAACGGGCATGCTCCGGCGCCAACGTATCCGACGGGCTTCTCCCAACGGTGCCCGGAATGCAACGGAGGAGTGGTTAACCAGGAGGGATGCCTCACCTGCTATTCGTGCGGGTGGAACAAGTGTGAATAGGTGGGGCGTGGGGCCGGGGCGGGTTATCATCCGCCCTGGATTTTCGTGTTTCGGCAAAACGCGAAAGGATGCAGTGTTGAGGTGAGATATATTGGTTCCGCATCACCGAGGACCGTATTCCATAAGAGAACGGGAATCGTTTCAGTCGGATTGGCGTAGCGGCGTCGTTGAAGGTTGGATCAATCAGTTGGCTGATCCTGCTACACTTGAAAGCATAAAGAGGATGTTGTCGGTATCCCCCAGCATTGGGACGCCTGTTCCCGAAGAGCCTGAAAACGTGAGGCGCGTCAGATTTCCCCGCTCCGTTGCTAATCCCATCGGCAGGATAGAAATCCGTTACGAAGTTATAGAAGACGATAATACGGTTTGGTTGCTAAGTGCGGGAAAAGTCAGTTAGCGATTCGAGCTCTTCGCAGTTCGCTCGGACTCGGCATCGGGGCGAAGACACCAGCCAAGTCGTACGGTATCGGCTGCCCGTCTTCGGTGCCGCGCCAGCCGATATCCTGACGGGAGTATTGCTCGATGCCGGCAGCGTTGAATCCGGCAAAACGCTTCACTTGTGACTCCAGCGACTCACGGTCCTCGGGGCTGAGTAGTTCCAGATTTGGCGGGCGAAGCGGCAGCAGCCAATAGTTCTGGTACCCGGCAACTGTAGTATCACGCAAAACCTCTACGTCGCCGTGCTGCTCCATCTGCTCCCTTAGCTGATGCCAGTTCTCCGGGTGAGGGCCGTGGGGGAAATGGAGGTAAGTGGTGCCGGTGACGGGCGCGCCAAACTGAATGTAGGATTCGCAGTCGGCGTAGTAGAGCATCTTGGTCAACTTGGGCAGGCCAAACTCGGAATCGTCGCTAGACAACTCGCACAGGTAGATTACGGCCTCAATCAGTTTGGCGCGGTCCTGCTCGAAATATTCTGGTGCGGCCATAGCATCTCTCGACGGCGATAAGCCAGAGGCTGGTTGGTGTCAAAAGTTTAAGGGGATTGCGTAATCGGCGCAACCGGGTCTTTCAGCGCCTGGGAGATTGGCAGCATGGCGTGCGTGCTATAATTCGCTGCCAATCGGCCGAAAGACCCTGCGCTGACGGATGAGGCGTGACATGGTATCTGGGACGGAAAACGAAACGATACGACCGGCCATAGCAATCACCATGGGCGATCCATGCGGCATCGGGCCGGAGGTGGTGGTCAAGGCGCTGGCCGACCCCCGGGTGTACGCGGCCTGCCGACCGGTGGTGGTGGGCAATGTCCATGCCATGGAAGAGGCGGCACGGCTGACCGGGCTTCCGATGGGGATCAACCACACCGATGACCCCACGTCAGCGGGGGACAATCCGTCGGTGGTTGACGTGGTGGATATCGGGAACCTCAACCCCGAGGACATCACCGTCGGGCAGTTGAGCGTTCCATGCGGCAAAGCGTCAATGGAATGGGTCAGTAAGGCCGGGCAACTGGCGATGGCCAGCGTCGTCGACGGCCTGGCCACGGCCCCGTTGAACAAGGAAGCCGCCGCATTGGCCGGATACGAAGCGATTGGCCACATGGAGCTGCTGCAGGAGCTATCCGGCGCGAAGACCGTTGCCACGATGCTGATGGCCAAGAACCTGCGCGTGGTGCACCTGACGACGCACCGGTCACTGCGTGTCGCCTGCGACTACGTGAAGAAGGATCGGATCGTCGACTACCTGCGGCTGACCGACGACAATTTCCGGAAATGGGGGTTTGCGAATCCCAGGATCGGGGTTGCCGCGTTGAACCCTCACGGCAGCGACGGCGGGTTGCTTGGCAGCGAGGAGGCGGAGGAGATCGCGCCGGCGGTGCAGCAGGCCCAGAGCGAAGGAATCAACGCCATTGGACCGGTGCCCGCTGACATCATCTTCCACCAGGCGATCCAGGACCGGTACGACGTGACCCTGTGCATGTACCACGACCAGGGGCACATTCCGGTCAAGGTATACGGCTTCGAGGAGAGCATCACCGCGAATCTGGGGCTGCCTTTCATCCGCACGTCGGTGGATCACGGGACGGCGTTCGATATTGCGGGCAAGAACCTGGCGGACCACACCTCGATGGTGGAGTCGATCCGGATGGCCGTGGCGTTCGCGCGGGGCGACGGGCTGACGGACGGCTGGGGCAAGGATTAGCGCCATGAGCACCACCGCACCGGATTTGCCGGCGCACGGCGTTCAAAGTACCGAAGACCGTCTCCGGATCAGCGAACGAATGATCATCCACGCCCGCGAAGAACTGAAGATGGGCAGCCGCTTGCAGGCCGGCGAAAAAGCTTGGGGCGCCGTGGTACAGCCGGTGAAAGCTGTTGCTGAACAGCGAGGCTGGCAGCACGATTCGCATCAGGACATTCACGCGGTAATGAGTCAAGTCGTGCTGGAATACGGCTTCGATAGCGACCAGGCCCATGCCCTGGCGCAGGCATACTTCATCGGGCACCAGAACTTTTACGAGAATCACCGCAGCAGGGAAGAGCTGGCCGAGATGATGGACCGGGTTGAGGACGTGTTGCCGGACTTGATCGGCCTGACAGCCATGTCGCCGCGCCCGTTCACGATTACTAGCAGGGTCCAGTTGCGACGGCTGCGCCGACTTACCGGCAACGACAGCTTGAAAATCGGCGATACGTCCGATGTGGGATTTTCTCTGGGGCACAGCCTTACTGATGGTCGGGGTGAGGACTAGGATTATGAACATCGGGTTCATTGGCGGCGGAACGATGGCCGAGGCCATCCTGGGTGGGATGCTGAACGCCGGCGTTGCCGATGCTGGCGCCGTGATGGTTGGAGAGCCGGTGGCGGCGCGTCGGGACTACCTGGCGGAGAGGTATGGGGTTGCGGTTTCAGGCGAAAACGGCGCGGTAGTCGACGCCTCCGAATTGGTCACGCTGGCGGTGAAGCCGCAAGACCTCCCGAAGGTGTACTCCGACATCGGCGGCTCGTTCGGCAACGGGAAGTCGCTGATGTCCATTGTCGCCGGGGCCACCATGACTTCGCTGGCGACCGGAATGAAACACGACGGCATCATCCGGGTCATGCCGAACACGCCGGCGCAGATCGGCGAAGGCATGACAATGTGGACCTGCGCTCCCTCGGTGAGCGAGGCGCATCGGCAGGCTACGGACGCCATGCTTTCCACGGTCGGCGATGCCATCTATGTCGACGACGAGAAATACCTGGACATGGCGACGGCGCTTAGCGCCAGCGGGCCGGCGTACGTGTTTCTGTTAGTAGAAGCGCTGATCGACGCCGGAGTATACGTCGGGCTGCCCCGGGACGTGTCGCGGCGCATGGTCCTGCAGACGTTCAGAGGCAGCGTGCAGTTGATGTCCGAGACCGGCCGGCATCCCGGAGAGCTCAGGGACATGGTGACGTCACCGGGCGGAACTACGGCGGAAGGATTGCTAGCGCTGGAACACGCGGGTGTTCCCGCGGCGCTGGTCGACGCGGTGAACGTTGCGTACCTGAAATCCGTGCGGCTGGGCCAGGGATAGGTTCCCCGGATACACGTCGATCCCTCATGCTCCAGCTAATCAGCCTATTCATCACGCTGTGCTACCTGCTGCTGTTGGCGCGCATCATCCTGGGATTCGTGGTCCAGTACATGACCATGCAAGGGAACGGAGCGCCGGAAGTCCTGGTGCGGTTGTACGACGTGGTGTTCTCCCTCACTGAGCCCGTTCTGGGTCCGATCCGGCGAATGCTGCCGCAGACCGGCATGATCGACTTCAGCCCGTTGGTGGTGATGATCGTGCTGGTGGTCGTCCAATACGCCTTACGGGCGTTACTGGCGTAGCGCCGGAACGGGCTCGGCGATCAGGCAAAGCGGCGAGGACTGGTGTCAAACTCGACGCCCCGGTCTCAGCCAAAGGCCTGGACCTCGGGCGGCCTGCGACCCGCTGACTTGCAGCGGTTGCGTTCGGTTTACGCCGACGAACTCCCGGCCACGGTGAGCGATGCGCCAAGCCTGGTGATCCTCTGCGGGTTGCCCGGGACCGGAAAGTCGCATTTCGCCAGAGAGTTGGCCCGCCGAGCGCCCTTCCTGTGGCTCAACAGTGACCGGACCCGCAAGTTTCTGGTCGACACGCCAAGCTACAGCCGGCGGGAGCACCGGCGAGTGTTTGCTGCGATGCACGTGCTCACCAAGGGATACCTGAGGGAAGGGTATTCGGTAGTGTTCGACGCGACCAACCTCAACGAAAACGTGCGCCGGCCGCTGTATGAATCGGCGAGCGAGGTTGGCGTCGAACCGTTGATCATCCGGTTCACGGCGCCACCTGACTTGGTGCGACGGCGCCTGACCGATCGCGCCGAGGGTGTGGGAGAAGCGTCGCAGAGTGACGCCACCTGGGACGTGTACTCGCGCATGGCGGTTGCCGACCAACCCGTGCCGCGTCCTCATCTTCTGGTTGCGGGCCCGGAGGACGCCGAGGATGTGTTGCTGGAAACGATGCGTCGGACCGGTTGGTCCCCGGTTGTGCCGTCGTAGGGCGGTTGGCATAATCGGGCTGGCAACGACGAACGCACTGGTTTCAGGAGAAGCGGCATGGCAACGAGGATCAGGGTTACGGCCGGGGACGTGACGGAGTTCCCGACGCCGGCGTTGGTGGTGAATCTGTTCCAGGGAGTGACGCAGCCGGGAGGAGGCACCGGCGCGGTGGACCGCGCGCTGTCCGGGGCGATATCGGAACTGATCGCCGACGGTGAGATCAAGGGTAAGCTGGGCGAAATGACGCTGCTGCACACCATGGGTCGCATTCCCGCCAACAGGGTGGTGGTGGCCGGGTTGGGGAAGTCCGGGGACTTCGACACCGCCGCCGTGCGTCGGGTCAGCGGCGACGTGGCGCGGTTCCTGCGCCGGAAGGGAGTCAGCGAATATGCGACGATTGCCCACGGGGCTGGCATTGGCGGGTTGAACGCGTCCGAATCGGCGCAGGCCATCGCCGAAGGTACCCTGCTGGGACTGTACAAGTTCGACACCTACCGCAGCAACGGGACTGACAACCAAGACTCTAGGGAAGTGGATGCCGGGATTGGGGAAGTAACAATAGTGGAGCGAGACGCGGGCGCCGTGAACGGTTTGGAGGCCGGCGTATCAGTGGGGACAATCCTGGCGGAATCCACGATGCTGGCGCGGGACCTGGTGAACCATCCGGCGAACGTGATGACACCCACGAAGATGGCCGAAACGGCGCAACAGGTTGCCGCAGAAGTCGGGCTGGAACTGGACGTGATGGACCGTGACCGGATGGGGGAGCACGGCATGGGCGCCTTCCTGGGCGTGGCCCAGGGCAGCGAGGAGCCGCCCAAGCTGATCGTGATGACGTACCGAGGCGATCCGGACAACCCGCAGAACAACCTGGGACTGGTGGGCAAAGGCATCACCTTTGATACCGGCGGGATCTCGTTGAAGCCGGCCGCCAACATGGAGGCCATGAAGGGTGACATGGCCGGCGGTGCGTCGGTGATCGCGGCGATGCGGGCCATCGGGTCATTGAAGCCGCGGATCAACGTCACCGGGCTGATTGCGGCCACTGAGAACATGCCGGGCGGCCGGGCGCAACGGCCGGGCGACGTGGTGACCGCGATGAACGGCAAGACCATCGAGGTGATCAATACGGACGCGGAGGGCCGGCTCGTGCTGGCGGATGCGTTGTGCTATGCCCGCAGCCTGGGGATCACCCGTCTGGTGGACGTGGCGACGCTGACCGGCGCGATCGTCGTGACGCTGGGCAAGGCGTGCACGGGCATGATGGGGAACTCGAGCAAATTGGCCCGGGATTTGGGCGTGGCCGGCGAGCGCAGCGGGGAACGCTTCTGGGAGTTGCCCATGCTCGAAGACTACCGGGATTTGATCCGCTCCGATGTGGCCGACATGAAGAATTCGGGCGGGCGACAGGCGGGGTCAATCACCGCGGCGATGCTGCTGCGGGAGTTCGCCGAGGACGCCGATTGGGTGCATCTGGACATTGCGGGGACTTCCACGGCGTCCAGCAGCAAGGGCCATTTGGTGAAGGGAGCGACCGGGGTTCCGACGCGGACGCTGGCGCAATTGGCGATGAACCTGGCTGATGGAAAGTAAGTCCGAATTCCGGCTTGCGCCGGAATGACGATTGGGAGCGGAGGAACAAAGGAGGTCCAGGATGGCTACGGTAGGCAACGGAGATTTCACCTACGAGGTGGTGGACGATTGGGCGAAGACGCCCGATGGATGGACTATAGGTCAGGCGGAGCCGGCATGCGATTCGCAGGACCGGGTGTACGTTTTCAATCGGGGCGATCACCCGCTGATGGTCTTCGACCGGGACGGCAATTTTCAGGGTGAGTGGGGGCGGGAATATTTGACCGACGCCCATGGGATCTACATCAGCGGCGAGGACCACATCTACCTGCCGGTGCGCGAGTCGCACGCCATCGTCAAATGCACGCTGGACGGCAAGCCGCTGATGACCATGGGGATGTGGGACACGCCGTCCGATACCGGCGGAGCCCGGCCGGATGGAACGATGTGGAAAGCCGCGGGTCCGTTCAATCGGTGCACGGACATCGCGCTGGCGCCCAACGGCGACCTTTTTGTGTCGGATGGCTATGCCAACAGCCGGGTGCACAAGTTCTCCCCGGATGGTCGGCTGCTGCACTCGTGGGGACGGCCGGGCAAGCGCGGTCCCGGGGAGTTCCATATCCCGCACGGCATCTGGGTTCACTGGGACGGACGGGTGATGGTCTGCGACCGGGAGAACAACCGGATCCAGCTGTTCACCGGGGATGGAGAATACCTGGGGATGTGGACCGACCTGGCTCGCCCGTGCGACATTTTCGTCGACCACGATGGCATCGTCTACGTGGTGGAGCTGGACGCGTTCATGACCATCCTGAACATGGATGGCGAAGTCCTGGCCAAAGTGGACATTGGCGGGGCAGGAGGCCACGCGGTGTGGGCCGACTCCCGCGGCGACCTGTACATCGGCCACAACCAGGAAGGGCGGAGGCTGGTGAAACTGGTACGCCAGTAGCTGGCATTCAGGGGGGATCGTATTGAGGGGGTCGGGTGGCTACCACCTGACCTTCGACGGTCACTTTTTGGGGCAACAAGTGCGCGTAGATACGGCCTCGCGTGATGGCGATATTGTGTCGCAGGTCACGAGCACGGGAAAATCTACCAGGCGGAGCGATCACCAGTAACCGTTTACCGCTGGTTGACCGAACATTTTCCACGGCAGGCCTGAGGTCGCTGTCCGCGGTGACTACCACCGCTATATCGAACTTGTCCTCCAATGCTCCCGCGACCAGGTCTACGGCCATTCGCACGTCGGTTTGCTTCTCTTCATGGCTACGCCAAGACGCTCCGCAAGTGAAACATACGCGTGTGCGGGTAGTAAAATCGCTCATGTGGACGCGTACTCCACTCGCCCTCAGTGCTGCGGTAAATTGGCGTTGGCGCGCGTACTCCTCGGGTAACCACGTGGCGTACGCCGAATAGTAATTGACCTCGATTAGTTGCTGGCCTTGCCGCAGAAATGATGCGACTAGCGCCCAAAGGTCTACCCACTTCAGGTGCGGGCGGTTTAGAGCATCGATGGCGTGATAAAGGTTGAAGCCATCGATGTAAGCATATACGCGCGGTTTCCACAGCAGTCAAAAAGAAACAGCCCCCGAAGGGGCTGCTATCCATCGAGTTATACTCGATGGGTGGTGCAAACATAAGATAGCATCAGGGCGTGACCGCAGTCAACCGCGTCAATGCTCTCACGCTTACCCGGTTTGACACGAACTGTCATTGCGAACGCGGCGCGGCAATCTCGCAAGAACGACGAACGCCGTTACCGGGACGAGATCGCCACTTCGCTGCGCCCCTCGCGATGACAAAACTGGGTACGCGTGAGCGTCAACGTTATCGGGCGATTTCGGCTATCCTTCCCAGCGCGCCGCCCGCCAGTTCGCGCATATCCAACCCGTCCAGCTTCTGGCCCTGGACGCCCATGAGGTGGAGGGGCCGGCCGGGCCTGGTGATGCTGATGCGGTCCAAAACGTCCTGCCAGGCGGCCAGGTAATCGCAGGTGCCACCGCCGTTGGGATCGTCGGCGCCCTCAATGCTTTCGCCGGCCGGGAGGCGAACTGCGGTAACCGCGCACGGATCGGCGGCCGGGGCCAGCATCATCACTGGGAGGTCAGCTTCGGATAGGCCGGCTTGGCCAAGCAGGCCGCGCACGGTGGCGGACACGCCGTGCATCCCGAATACGACGAGATGGGCGAAGCTGGCGTCGCGCTTTTCGAACTCAGTGCGGTAGCGCCGGAAGATTTCATGGGCGCCGGTGGCCTGGGGTTTGACCAGGAACAAGGCCATCGCAGGGAAGCCCTCGGGATCGACGGGGGTCTTTGCCAGATCGGTCCGCCAGCGGGCCAGCTTGTCGTGGTCGTGCTCGTCGTAATGGTGTGACATGATGATCCTTTAGGCGCTTTCGTAGGCCGCCCGCAATCGTGGCAAATCCAGTTTTACCATCGTCAGCATTTCGTTGATCACGGCAGTGGCGCGCGCATCGTCCTGCATCATGGCCGTCAGCTCGGCGGGGATGATCTGCCAGTGTACGCCGAACTTGTCCTGAATCCACCCGCACTGGATCGGGGACCCTTCCTCGGCAAGCCGATCCCAATATTCGTCGATCTCCTCCTGGGACTCGCAGTTGACCACGAAGGAAACAGCCGGAGTGAACTCGTAGGCGGGAATGCCATCAAAGGCGGTGAAATGCTGGTCTTTTATCACGAACGATACCACGTGACTACCCGCGCCTGGTCCTTCTGGCAGGGCCGTGTCGTCGACGATGCGGGAGTCGCGAAAAACCGACACGTAGAATTGTGCGGCCTCGCTCGCGCAGCCGTCCAGCCACAGGAAGGGTGTGATTTGGGGCGTTCCGCTATCCATGATTGTCCTTGGTCCCATTTCCCAGGCACGGGCACCCCGGATGCCGGAGGGCGGCACCCGGGAGTGATCAGCCGGCGTCGAACTGGACCAGGATGCCGTCCGGGTCGTAAACGTAGAAGCTACTTACCCGCCCCTCGGGGTTGGTCCATACGTCCATCGGGGCGGCCAGGGAGACGCCCCGGGCGGCCAGGTTATCGGCAAGCGCTTTCGGGTCCGGCACGCTGAAGGAGATATGGCTGATGCCAACCTGGTCCAACTTGATGGGTGTTCCATCCGGATTTTCGCCCGGGTGGCTGGTCATGGTCAGGGTGGGCTTGGCGCCGTCGGAATAGGCGAGGCGCACCTGGCGACGGGTGGCCCGGCGGTGGGCGTAGACGTGGGGCAATCCGCCGGTGGTGGTGTCCTGTATGACGTCGCTGACGATGGACATGCCCAGCGCGTCACAGTAGAACTTCAGCGATTCGTCCAGGTCCCTGACGCAGATTGCGATGTGGGAAACGCCGGTGGCGTTCATCGGCATGGCGAAATCTCCTTGGTCGCGGTTACGGAATTGCTATCCGGTGGCCGGTTGATCAGCCTCCGCCGCTGTCGAACTGCACCAGGATGCCGTCGGGGTCATACACGAAGATGCTGGACACCTCGCCGTCGGCGTTGGTGAAGCCGTCCATGGGGCCGGCCAGTTCCACGCCGGCGGCGATCAGATCATCGGCCAGGGCCTTGACGTCGGGCACGCTGAACGAGATGTGGCTGATTCCCACCTGGTCCAGCTTGATGGCAGAGCCGTCGGCATCGTCGCCGGGGTGGCTGGTCATGACCAGGGTGGGGACTGCGCCATCACCGTATGACAGGATGGCCTGGCGGCGGGTGGACCGGTTGTGCGCATAGACGTGGGGCAGGCCCCCGGTAGAGGTGTCCTGGACGCGATCGACGGTGACGGTCATACCCAGGATGTCGCGGTAGAACTTAAGCGATTCGTCCAGGTCGCGGACGCAAACGGCGATATGGGAAACGCCACTGGAATTCATAGCCATGGCATGGCCTCCTGAGCCAGCGTGAAACACGTGGTATCAACTGTTCAGCGTAATGCTACTGCCGCGATCGGGGGATGTCAAAATCGGCGGCGGGTGGCGTGCCGGCCCCAGTCGTCCACTCGCTTCCACACGAGGATGAGGGCGGCGAGGCCAAGGAGCATCGCTCCCAGGTCGGTGGCCGGGAACGACCACCAGACTCCCCATACGCCGAAGACGTGAGACAGGCCGAAGACCCACGCCAGCAGCAGCACCACGCGCTGCGCCATCGTGAGCACGACTGAAGGCCAGGCCATGCCGAGGGCCTGGAACGCGATGGAGCTGATGAATTCGATACCGACGATGGGCAGGGCGAGCAGGGCGACGCGGAGCGCACCGCCGGATTCAGGCGGCAACCCCTGGCGGGTTGCGAAGAGGGTGACAATGTAACCGGCCGTCGGCAGGAGGACGGCAACCATGATCGCGCCGCCAACGGTCGCTCCCAGGCAACTCTGCCAAATGGCCTGGCGAACCCGGTGGTAATAGCCAGCGCCGTAGTTGTACGCGGCCAGCGGAAGGTAGGCCAAAGCAGCGCCGATGAAGGGCGCCAGGGCGAACTCAAGCACGGCGTTGATTACGCCGAACAACGCAATGTAGCCGTCGCCGCCCGGATACTGGCTCAGGATGTTGTTGATGACCACGACGACGACGGATCGGGCGAGTTCGATGATGAAAATCGGAATGCCCAGGGCGGTTATCTCCCGGACCAGCCCCAACCGCGGGATCAGTGCGTCCACGCTGATCCGCAGGGCGCTGCGGCCGGACAGGTAGAACCAGACGGCGAAAAGAACGGCTCCACCCTGAGCGGAAACCGTGGCGGCGGCGGCCCCGGTAACGCCCCAGCCCAGCACCAGGATGAACAGCGCATCCAGGATGACGTTGAGGACCGCCCCGCCGGCCAGCACCACGGTCGCCGTACCCGGCCGGCCCTCGGCCATCAGCAGGTTGTTGACGGCGATGGCAATCATGGTGAACAGGCTGCCGGGCAGGATGATGACCAGGTACTGGTGGGCGAATTCGACGGTGTGCTCCGACGCTCCCATCCAGATCGCCATCTGATCCAGGTTGGTCAGGCCGGCGATGGTGGCGACGAGGTAGACGGGGACCAGGATCGCCAGCGACGAACCGATGGCTCGGGACGCCCGGCGTGGGTCGCGGGCGCCCAGGGCCCGGGATACCACCGACATCGCGCCCAGGCCGGGCAGCAGGCCGATGGCGACAGCCGCAATCTGCACGGGGAATGCGGCGGACAGGCCGCTCAGCGCGTTCACCCCGACGACGTTGCCGATGAAGGCGCGATCAACGATGCTGTACAGCGCCATCACGATGATGGCGAACGTGGGCGGGAAGGCCATCTGCAACAGCAGGCGCCACATGGGCGCGGTGCCCATGGCGTCGACCTGGCGCGTGGATTGCTCGGTAGTTGCCATGAATCAGGTATGCGATGTCGTTTTGACCGGTTAAACGCCGCGATGCTAAAATCAAGCGACCACGCATTATAAGTAGATCGGGATGCGGTGGAGCATCCGCTCGGACACCAGTCTCCGTAGAAGCGAGATGGGACGGGGTACGTCAAGGAGGTGAGAAATGTCCGGACATTCCAAGTGGTCGACGATCAAACGGGCCAAGGGGGCGGCTGACGCCAAGCGCGGCGCGCTGTTCACGAAGCTGGCACGCAACATATCCCTGGCGGTGAAGGAGGGCGGCGGCGGCGACCCCGATATGAACTTCCGGTTGCGCATCGCCATCGACCAGGCCAAGTCCAACAACATGCCGCAGGACAGCATCACTCGCGCCATCCGCCGGGCCACCGGCGAAGGCGGGGAGGGTATGGAGGACCTGGCGGAGGTCACCTACGAGGGGTACGGCCCCAGCGGTGGGGCGATTCTCGTCAAGGCACTTACCACCAACCGCAACCGCACGGCATCGGAAGTGCGGTCGGCGTTCAACAAGGGCGGCGGGAACCTGGGCGAGGCGGGCTGTGTCGCCTGGAACTTTGACAGCCGCGGGCTGATCACTCTGGAAATCGCTGATGAGGCGGTGGCCGAAGGGTTGATCATGACGGCGATCGACGCCGAAGCCGAGGACGTGAATTTCGAGGACGGCATCCTGGAGGTTTACACCGCTCCGGAGAACCTGCTGTCGGTCAAGACTGCCCTGGAGGGCGAGGGAGCGCAGCCGTCGTCTGCCGACGTGTCGATGGTGCCGAAGACGGTGGTGCCGCTTGAGGACAGGGCGGCCGAGCAGACGCTGAGACTGCTGGACAGCCTCGAAGAGCTGGCGGACGTCCAGAAGGCGTATACCAACGCGGATTTCCCAGCGGAAGTGCTGGAACGCTACGGGTCCGCCGCCTGATGCGCGTCCTGGCCATTGATCCGGGCACGCTGCGCATGGGGTATGCCGTGCTGGATGCCGAGCCGGCTCCGGAAGCGGACGATTACGGCGTGGTGCCGATGCGACGCGAAATGCCCATCGAGCAGCGGTTGTACCAACTGCACACCCACATCCTCAACATGATCCACGTGTTTCAGCCGGACGCCATCGCGGTTGAAGACCCGTTCGTGGGCCGTGGCGAGCGATCATTCGCGAAATCCGCGCTGGCCATCGGGCAGGCGCAGGCGGTGGTGCTGATCGGCGCGGCCAGCCAGGGGATCCCGATCCACCGGTATTCGCCGGCAAACGTGAAGCGCGTGGTGGCCGACTACGGCGCGGCCACCAAGGACCAGGTGCAGCGGATGACCGTATCCCGCCTGGGTCTGACCGACGTGCCCGACTCGGACGCCGCCGATGCGCTGGCCGTGGGGCTCTGCCACCTGCTGACCATCGACGGCAACGACCTGGCGGCTCGCGAAATAACGCCCGGACAGGAACTCTAGAAAGTGTTGGTCGGCGTGCGGGGCGCGCTGGAGGCCGTCGGGCCGGACTGGGTCAACGTGCAGGTCGGCGGCGTCACTCTGCAGGTGTCAGTGCCCGCATCATCAATCGCCGGCTTGGGCGGTGTAGGCGAGCAGGTCCGGTTACATACGATCCTTCGCATCCAGAACGAACAGCCGGTGCTCTATGGATTTGCCGAGGCCGGTTCGGTGGAGTTGTTTGGCGCGCTGACCGCCGTCTCCGGCATCGGGCCCCGCTCCGCGATGTCCATCCTGTCAGAGTTGGGCGAGGACGGATTCCGGCAGGCGGTGGCGTCCGAGGACGTGGCGGCGCTGGCCCGGGCCCAAGGGGTCGGGCGCCTCACTGCGCAACGGGTCGTGCTGGAATTGCGAGGCAAACTCCCGGACGCCGATGCGGGGTCTCCGGTTCTGGCGGCCGCGGCGGGCACCGACGCCGAGGCCGTGGAGGCGTTGACTGCCCTGGGCATGACGCTGGCCGACGCTCGGCAGGCGGTGGCTGGTCTGGAGTTGCCGTCCGATGCTGCGGTAGAGGACAAGGTGCGGCAGGCTTTGCTGTCCATCGGGGGCGGGTAGGGCGATGCCTTATAATTCGAACGACGTGGTCGGGTCGGCCGACCGAATCGCAAAAGAGCTACGGCGCAGAGTGATCGAGCGGAGGAACCATGCCTGACTTTCAGTTGGTCGCGGATTTCGGCATGATGGGCGACCAGGAACAGGCCGTGCAGAAACTGTCCGCCGGCGTGCGCGAGGGCCTGGGATACCAGACGCTTTTAGGCGTCACCGGCAGCGGCAAGACCTTCACGATGGCGAACATTGTGCAGGAGGTGCAGCGTCCGACCATCGTCATCGCGCACAACAAGACGCTGGCGGCGCAGTTGGCGACGGAGTTCAAGGAGTTCTTCCCGCACAACGCCGTGGAGTACTTCGTCTCCTACTATGATTACTACCAGCCGGAAGCGTACATCCCGCGCACGGACACCTACATCGAAAAGGACAGCAGCGTCAACGAAGAACTGGACAAGCTGCGTCTGGCATCCACCACGTCGTTGCTCACGCGCCGCGATACCCTGATCGTGGCCTCCGTGTCGTGCATCTACGGTCTCGGCGACCCCTCGGACTACTTTGAGATGGTGGCCCGGGTGGAAGTGGGCGAAGAATACAACCGCCGGGCGTTGCTGCGCCAGTTGATCGATATGCAGTACGAGCGCAACGACACCGACCTGGCGCGCGGCCGCTTCACCGTGCGGGGCGACACGCTCGAAATAGTGCCGGCCTACGAGGAATTCGCCGTTCGGATCCAGTTCTTCGGGGACGAAGTGGAGCGGATCCTGACCCTGGACACGCTGACCGGCGAGGTTCTGAACGAGCGGAGCGAGTTTTCCATCTACCCGGCCAAACACTTCGTGACCAGTCGCGAGAAACTGGACGCGGCCCTGATCGACATCGATGCCGAGATGAAGGAGCAGGTGGACTGGTTCCGGCAGCAGGGGAAATTACTGGAGGCCCAGCGGCTGGAGCAGCGCACCCGGTACGACATGGAAATGCTGGATGAAACGGGTTTCTGCGCCGGGGTGGAGAACTACGCGCGACACCTGTCGCGGCGACCCGCCGGCAGCCCGCCGTGGACGCTGCTGGACTATTTTCCCGACGACTTCCTGATGTTCGTCGACGAGTCCCACATGACGCTGCCGCAGGTGCGGGGGATGTACAACGGCGACATCTCACGCAAGACGACGCTGGTGGAGTTCGGTTTCCGGTTGCCGTCGGCGCTGGACAACCGGCCGCTGCACTTCAAGGAGTTCGAGGACCACATCAACCAGGTGGTGTACGTGTCCGCGACTCCAGGACCGCTGGAATTGGAGCGTACCAGCACCATTGTGGAGCAGGTCATCCGCCCCACCGGGCTGCTGGACCCGACCATACAGGTCAAGCCCACGGACGGTCAGATCGACGACCTGCTGCACGAAATTCGCCAGCGGGTGGAACAGCAGGAACGCGTACTGGTAACCACCCTGACCAAACGGATGGCGGAGGAGCTGGCGGATTTTCTGTCGGAGATGGGCATCCGCAACCACTATCTGCACTCGGACATCGAGACCCTGAACCGGGTGGAGATACTGCGCGACCTGCGCCTGGGCGTCTACGACGTGGTCGTAGGCATCAACCTGCTGCGGGAGGGCCTGGACCTGCCCGAGGTGAGCCTGGTGGCGATCCTGGACGCCGACAAGGAGGGCTACCTGCGCTCGACCACCTCGTTGATCCAGACCGTGGGCCGGGCTGCGCGCCACGCCTCCGGACACGTGGTCATGTACGCCGACCGGGTCACCGACTCGATGCAGAACGCCATCGACGAGACGTACCGCCGGCGGGCGATTCAAGGGGCGCACAACGAGCGTCACGGCATCGAGCCGCAGTCGATCCACAAGGCGGTGCGGGACATCACCGAGGGCTTGCGCGGCGTGGCGGAGACCAAGGCCTCCTACCAGGCAGCGCGGGAAGAGATGTCGCGGGACGACATGTACCGGGTGATCAAGGACCTGGAGTTCCAGATGAAGGAAGCCGCCCGCTCCCTGGAGTTCGAGAAGGCGGCGCACCTGCGGGACGAGATGCTGGAACTGAAGAACATCATCGTCACCGAGGAGAAGATGATGGCGGTCGCCGGCGCCTAGGCCTACCAGTGTTGGGCCAGGTTGGTGACGAGGTTGTAGATAAACCAGCCGTCGCCGGTGCGGAACGTCTGCGGCCTGGCGGTCTGAGCATCACGCATCACGCCGATGCCGTCTTCGTAGGGATCGAACGAAACGATGCGGTCATAGCGGATGCGGAACCGCTTGCGCGGGCCGTGGAAATAGATGTGCTTGCTGGTTACGCCCAGGAGCCCAATGTCCTCGTGGACGGTTTCCTCCCACTCCACGGCGCGGCTGCGGAAGGTGCTGGGGCGGTAGTAGAGGCCCTTGGCGACGCGGATTCTGACCCCATGTGAGGTGCCGCGGCGTTCCCGGCGGGTCTTGACCTCGTAGTAGTCGACGCCGTCGATGATCCACACCAATTGCTCTGATTTCATCAGATTGAAGGGCACGCGTGGGATGTCGCCCAGCCGGTCGGGAATCAGCCCCTCGGCGGCTTCGCGGATGACAGCCGACTTGATCATGTTGTGGTAGGCACCATTGGCGTCAACGTCGGACTGATCCAGTCCGAACCGGCGGAGGTATCGGATCAGGGCGTTCTCCTCGTCCAGGGATAGCACGCCGTCCTCCAGGGAACCCTCGACGGCGGCCTCCCAGGCTTGGCAAACCAGTTGCCGCTGCTCCGCCTGAGAAAACTCCGACTCCTCGAGCATCGCAGCCAGATCGTGCAGGTGGTCCTCGCCATCCGTCGTGGCCAGGGCGGCCAGCCGGGCGTCCAGCATGAGCCGGTCCCGGGCGGCACGGTCTAGCTGGGCGGTTGCGGTCTGGCCGGCCTTGTGCTGCTCCTCGATGGCGAACTGTTCGCGAAAGTCCCGGAGCCGCACCTCTTCGTCCTGCGTCAGGATGCCGTCGGCCAGGCCTTCGCGCACAGCTTGATGCCAGCCCTCGGCGAGGGCAGCGCGGATACCGTCCTCGTCGATGTACGAACCGGACGCGATGGTCTCAAGATCGCCCAGCAGCGCGGCCTCGTTGAAGTGGGACTGTCCGGCGGCCTCGGCGACGAGGGCGACCATCCGTTGGCGCCCGGCTCGATGGGTGTTGTCGCATTCCTTGTGGCTGCGGCGGAGGAAGCCGGCCTTGTTGCCGCAGTGTTTGCAGTTGCCCATGGGATCAGGACTGCAGCCGAGCGTTCACCAGATCGTGCAGTTCGGACAGCACCGCCGCGTTCTCCTCCAGCGTGAACTCGTCGACCAGGTAGTCATGCTCGCCGCTGACGCCGCTCACGGCTCCGGCATCGACGAGGAAACGGATGCAATCGGCGTCGGTGTCGACGTCCGGGAGCAGGTTGCGGCCGGCCTCCAGGGACAGCGCCGCCACCAGTCCGTAGCCGCCCCAATTGGAGGTGCTGGAGATGATCAGGCGGTCGCAGCCCACCACGGCAGGATGGTCGGGAAGCCGGTCGGCTCCGGCGACCACGTCGGCCAGATTGCCCATGCCGATCTCGTTGCCGCCGTCCCCGATGCCGACGGACGGCAGGCCGCGGCCGAAAAGCTGGTCGATGCGGGCGGTCTGTGGCGAGATGTCGCGGCCGCGCATGTTGCGGTAGATGCCTTCGGCGTCGGGCGAGCAGCGCTCGATGGAGATGACCAGGGCGGGCTGGAATTCGTCGACGATGGCGGAAACGAACCCGGCGTTGCCGGCCGCGTCGGCGGAGATGGGGAAGTCGACCACGCGCGACGGATCCCCCGCGTGGCCCAGCCAGGAGGACATCATGCCGGCGACCGGCGCGTCGGCCAGGTGGACGACGGTATGCCCCAGGCTGCGCACGGCGTTGCCGATGGCGAAGGCCCCGGGCGGGCCGTCGGTTTCGGGCGCGTCGCTCATCAGGATGTAGAACCCGGTGGTGATGATCACGGGCCCGGGATGGTCCAGCACGTACCGGGCGGCCTGACCACAGAAATCCGCCGGCACGTGGGGCCGGAGCGCGTTGATGCCACGGCGGTCGTGGTCGAGGACGATGTCTTCAATTGTGCGCGTCATGATGCTCCGTGGTCAGAGGACTGCGTAGTCGGAATCGCGGCGGTCGGTGATGAACATCTTGCCGGGGGCGTGGGTGATCATCAGCGGAGGCTTGCAGTTGAGGGCCACGGCTTGCGGCGTAACTCCGCAGGCCCAGAAAACCGGGGTCTCACCCGGTCGGATTTCGACAGCGTCGCCGAACTCGGGGGCGTTGATGTCGCGGATGCCGATGGCGTCGGGATCGCCGATGTGGACCGGTGCGCCGTGGGTGTCCGGGAAGCGGGAGGTCACCTGCACCGCGCGCACCACCTGTTCCCGGGGGATGGGGCGCATGCTCACCACCATGGGACCGGAGAACATACCGGCCGGGCGGGTCGGGATGTTGGTGATGTACATTGGCACGTTGCTGCCGGCTTCCTGGTGGCGCAGTGGTATGCCGGAATCGGCCATGGCGGCCTCGAAGGAGAAGCTGCAGCCGAGCAGGAACGACACCAGGTCATCCCGCCACACGTCGGCCACCGACGCCAGTTCGGCAACCATCTCGCCGTTTTCGTAGATTCGGTAGGCCGGCACATCGGTACTGATGTCCGCGCCCGGAGCGGTGAACGACGGCTCGACGGAACCGGCCTCGACGACTTCCAGCAGCGGACAGGGCTGGGGATTGCGCTGGCAGAAGAGCAGGAAATCGAACGCGAGGTCGCGGGGCAAAACCGCGAGGTTCGCCTGCACGTGCCCGTTGGCCAGTCCGGAGGTGACGCCGCCGTACTCGCCGGCACGGATGATCCGGCGGAGTTCAGCGGGTTGGGTCGGGAGCATGGTTGCGGTGGTCATGGTCGGTCTCCAGTCGGGACGGCAGGTTTGGTTGGCCGTGTCTTATGCTAGAATTGCGCCGTTCGTGCGCAATGATAGAGGGGTGACCGGCCAGCGTCAATTTCGCCTTGGGGTCGCCAGCGAATTACCCAGCAGGCAGGAAACCGGTTTGTATAACGTGTTTTTGCTCACCCGGCCGGGCGATGCAATGACGGCCCTCGCGGGACAGATCGACCGCGCCGGGCTGACGTGCCGGGCGGGCAGCGACGTGCTGGAGCTGGAAGACGTGGCGCACAGCGACAGGCTGGACGTGGTGCTGCTGGATCTGTCGGCGGTGGGAATCGGCGCGCAATCGGTGATCGAACGGGTGAGCCAACTGTCGCTGCCGACCCTCCTGGTCATGGATGAGACTGCCATCGGCCAGTACGACCCGGCCATCAACCCCGACGATTTCATCGTGGCTCCCATCGGTCCCGCAGAACTGGTGGCGCGTGTTGGCCAGATCGTGTACCGGCGCGACGGACGCGGCGGCGAGCAACTGATCCGGGTGGGGGAACTGACCATCGACCTGCAAAGCTACGAGGTCACGATGGCGGGACGGCGGGTCTCGCTGACCTACAAGGAGTTCCAACTGCTGACGCTGCTGGCGTCGAATCCCGGCCGGGTCTACACGCGGGAAGCGCTGCTCAACCAGGTTTGGGGGTACGACTACCTGGGCGGAACGCGCACGGTGGACGTGCACATCCGGCGGCTGCGGTCCAAGGTGGAGGACCCGGACCACCTGTTCGTGGAGACGATCTGGAACGTCGGCTACCGTTTTCGCGACGTGAATTCCGAGGGATGAGGGGAAGTCCCCGTCCTGCGCCCGGCGGGTTGAACCGCCCGTCCATCCCGGGTCAGTCGCTGATGTTTTGCTGGACCCGGACCAGGAACCGGTCCCTTTCGGCGGCGATGCCGGCGTGCTTCGGATCGGTCAGTTCCGGGTCGGCATCGATGATGGCAGCGGCCTCCTGGCGGGCCAGCGCCATCAGGTCCTGATCGAACACGTTGGCGATGCGGAGCATGGTCTGGTCGCCGCTCTGGCTGGTGCCGAAGATGTCGCCTTCGTGACGCATCTGCAGGTCGATCTCGGCGAGCTTGAAACCGTCGCGGTTGTTTTCCAGGGCTGACAGGCGCTCCCGCGCTCTCTCCGATTCCGATTCGGACATGAGCAGGCAGTAGCTGCGGTGTTCCCCGCGCCCGACCCGGCCGCGGAACTGGTGAAGCTGGGCGAGGCCGAAGCGGTCCGCGCCATCGATCATCATCACGGTGGCGTTGGGCACGTCGATGCCAACCTCGACCACCGCGGTGGCGACCAGCACGTCCAGCTCACCGTCGCGAAACTGGCGCATGACCTTGTCCTTGTCCCGAGACGACAGCCGCCCATGGAGCAGCCCGAGCTTCAGGTCCGGGAAGACCTCGCCGGACAGCCGCTTGTGTTCCTCGGTGGCGGCGCGGACGTCCAGGTTCTCGGACTCCTCGACGAGCGGGCAGATGATGAAAGCCTGGCGGCCGGCTTCCACCTGCTGCCGCACGAAACCGTACGCGGCGGCGCGCTTGGCCTCGGGCACCAGCCGGGTGAGGATGTCCTGACGCCCCGGCGGGAGTTCATCGATGGTCGACACGTCCAGGTCGCCGTAGAGGGTCAACTGCAACGTGCGCGGTATGGGCGTGGCGGACATCATGAGGGCATGGGGCTGCTCCGGGCCGGCGCCTCGCAGGGCGGTGCGCTGGGCAACGCCGAACCGGTGCTGCTCGTCGGTGATGGCCAGGGCGAGGTTGGGCAGTTCGACGCCGTCCTGGATCAGGGCGTGGGTGCCGACCAGCAGGTCAAGATGGCCTTCGGAGGCCAGGCGCAGCACCTCCCGTCGGGGAGCGGCCCGCGTGCTACCGGTCAGCAGGCCGACGGTGAAGGGACGCCGCAGGCTGGGCAGGTAGGCGGAGAAAACGTTGGGCTGCTGCAGCGGCTGCTCGAAGGTGGATAGCAGACGCCCCACCGTGGCGAAGTGCTGCTCGGACAGGACCTCAGTGGGCGCCATGAGAGACGACTGGCGATGGTCCGACGCTGCTGCAAGGATCGCGGTCAACGCAACCAGCGTCTTGCCGCTGCCCACTTCGCCCTGCAACAGGCGACTCATGGGAGGCGTGCCGCGCGCCATGTCGGCCAGGATTTCGCCGATGCAGCGCACCTGCGCCCTGGTGGGCGTGAAGGGAAGTTCGGACAGGAAACCGTCCACCGCCGGGCCGCTGTATTGGACGGGCGTCCCGGCAGCGTTGCGCTCGCGGTGGCGGCGGCGGCCCAGGATGGACATCTGGAAGGCGAGGATTTCGTCGAAGGCAAGCCGGCGGCGAGCCCGGTCGGCGTGGGCCAGATCCGCCGGGTAGTGGGCATCGCTGAGGGCCTGTTGAATCCCGACCAGCTGCGTGCGGGCCAGGGTGTCGCCCGGCATCGGTTCCGCGATGCCGCCCAGGAAACGCTCCAGGGCACGCCAGGTGAGGCTGCGCAGGTTGCGCGCAGTCATCCCCTGGGTCAGGCGGTACACCGGGGTGACGCGCCCGGCGTTCAGGGGTGGCGCGGCGTCCGTGACCACATCATATTCAGGCGACTGTATGGTGAGCCGGCCCCGATAAATTTCGGCCTTGCCATGCACGACCATCGTGCTGCCGGCCCGTAATGTGCGGGCCAGAAACCCTTGCCCGAACCACTGCAGGTCGATGGCTCCGGTGGTGTCCCGCAGCGTGCCCTCGACCAATTGCAGCCGGCGCTGTCCCACATTGGCGGAGCGGATGTCCGCCAACTCGCCTTCCAGGGTGAAGGTTCCACCGGCGTAGACGTCGGCGATGCCGGTGATTTCCGCCCGGTCGTCGTAGCGGCGCGGGAGCATGTAGAGCAGGTCTCGAACTGTGCCGGCTCCCATCGACTCCAACCGCTGCACCGTCCGGGCGTCCATGCGTCGAATGGCGGAGACGGGATCGTCCGGGTCGCCCGGGTTGGCGGCGAGCTTGGGTACCGCGTGCTGACGCCGTCGGATCTGGACATGCTGGAAAGCGTCGCCGGGGTTGAAGAGGTGAGTTCCAGGCGCGGGATCGATGCCCGGAGAGGCATCTGGCGGCGGGGTTGCCGGGCTGGCCGGTTCTAGACGCGGCGGCTCGGCTTGGCCGCCCAGGACGCCGCGCCAGGCAGCGACCCATTCCCGGCGCCCCTGCGGCGCAAGTTCGCGGTAGGGGGCCGATATCAGCGTCGCAATCCGGTCGGGGTCATCCTCGAGGTAAGCGCGGAGTTCCGGCTCCCAGCGTTCGATGAAGCGGCGGATGCCGCCGCTCACGGCGTTGTCGCCAAAACCCTTGTGCTCCTCGAGGGCAAGGATTTTGCCGAATGCGTCGCGCCAGACGGGAACGGTATCGGCGTGGTCAGTGTCCATGGACTCGACCATCAAGCGGCGCTCCGTCGTGCCGGCAGCGGCGCGGGGCCGCTATTGGAGCGTGGACACCGCCACGGCGCCCGGACCCACATGGGTACCGATGGCGGAACCGATCTGCAGGGTGTAGGTGTTGGCGGGGTCCGCCAGGTCGGACAGGCGATTGCGCATCTCTTCGGCCGGGCCAGCGTCGGTGGTGTAGGCGACGGCCAGCTTGGAAACCGGGGCCTGTTCGCGGACCAGCTCCTCCAGGCGCTGCAAACCCCGGCGCAGGTTCCGCGGGCGGTCGACGGGCAGCACTTCGCCGTCGGCGACCTTGAGGATCGGTTTCACCTTGAGCAACGAACCCATAAAAGCCTGGGCCTTGCCGATCCTGCCGCCCTTTTGCAGGTATTCCAACGTGTCGACCATGGCGAACCCATAGCTCCGGCTGGCGCGGGATTGGGAAGCCGACACGACCGAGTCCAGCGTTGCATCGTCGGCGGAGGCATCCTCGGCCGCGGCGATCACCTGGAGCATGTGTCCCACGGAAGCGGTGCCGGAGTCGATCACGGTCACGGCGCCGTCGTCGAACTGCGACGCCGCCTGCGCTGCGGAGTTGTAGGTCCCGCTGAGCTGCCGGGCCACGGTGATGCACACGATTTGATCGCCGGCCGAGACCAGGGGTTCCATCGCGCCAGTGAAGTCGCCGGGCGTGGGCTGCGAGGTGCTGGGAAGCTGAGCCGAGGACTGGAGCCGCGCGTAAAACTGGGTGGGATTGATGTCGATTCCCTGGCGGAAGGACTCCTCTCCGAACAGGACGTAGGCGGGGACGACGGAGATTCCGAATTGTTCGACGGTCTCCCGGGCAATGTCACAGGTGCTGTCGGTGATGATCTTTATGGCCATGCGGGACGCTCCTTCGCCGGCTCGCGACTGGATTGAGTTATTCGACCGATACCAGGTACGGATAGTGGGGCTGGCCACCCTCGTACACGTCCACCTCCGCCCCATCGTAGGACTCTTCCAATTCATTCTGCAGGGCGGCGGCCGATTCGGCCGAAGCGCCTTCTCCCCAATACAGGGTGATCACACTGTCCTCGTCGGCAGCGGAGTGTTGCATCCCCTCGCGCACGGCGGCGTCCGGGGTATCGGCCAGGGCGGCCAGATTGCCGTCCAGGATTGCCATGTACTCGCCTTCCCGGACCTCGCGGCCGTCAACCACAGAGTCCCGGACCGCCTGGGTGACCTCGAGAGTTTCCACGCCGGAACGCGCCGACTCCATGTTGCCCAGATTGTCTTCCACCGAGAGTTCGGGGTTGAACCCGAGCAACGCTCCCGTGCCCTGGGGCATGGTGCGGGTGCCCAGCACGTGCAACGTCACTTCGCCGGTGTCGGCTTCCGCCGCCTGGTTGGCGGTGAGAATGACGTTGTGATTGTTGGGCAGCACGATCACGTCCGTGGTGCCGGCGGACATGGCGGCGTCGATGATCTCACTGGCGCTGGGGTTGAGAGTCTGCCCGCCGGGAATGATGGCCGCGCAGCCGGCGTCCTGGAACAGGTCGGCCAGACCCTTGCCAGAGGCGACCGCGATGACGGAAATGCCGGCGCGGATCTCCGTGGGGCGAGCGCGCTCCCGGTGGCCGGCCGTCCAGTCGCGGTTTTGCAGGCTCATGTTGTCGATTTTGAGTTCGTCCAACTCGCCGAAACCGACGCCGTAAGTCAACGCGGAACCGGGGTCGGCGGTGTGCACATGGATCCGGACCGCCTGGCCGCCGCCTACGACCACCGTGGAATCGCAGATGCCGGAGAACCCCATCCGCAGCGCGTCAACATCCAATTCTTGGCCGTGGATGACAAACTGTGTGCAGTAGCCAAACTCCTCTGCCTCGTGCGCCTCCAGGAAGTCGGAATCTATGGCCACCGATGCGGTCTGCTGGGGGTTGATGACGCCGCCGACGCTGCGCAAGCCCAGATCGATGGGCGGCCCAGTTTCGCCGAGCAGGTGCTGCAGTGCGCCGCCAATAATGGCGACTACGCCCAAACCTCCCGAATCCACAACTCCGGCTTCCTTCAGGACGGGAAGCTGGTCGGGAGTGCGGGCCAGAGCTTCAATGGCGCCGGCGTAAGCCACCTGCCATAGTGAGATGACGTCACGCTCGCCGGCGTCGTTGGCCTGCACTGAGGCGTCCGATGCTCCGCGAATTACCGACAGCATGGTGCCTTCGCGGGGTTGGCTGACGGCCCCGTACGCGGAATCGGTTGCCGAGCGGAACGCCGCGACGGCGTCTGAGGAGTCAATCTCCACGGCGCCGGCCACACCGTCGGCGAAACCGCGCAGCAATTGCGAGAGGATCACGCCGCTGTTGCCGCGGGCGCCCCAGAAGGCGCCGGTTGCGATGGACTCCGCGACTTCTCCGGCGGCCTCGGCGTCGGCGTCGCGGTTCATCTGCTCGACGCCGGCGCGCAGTGTCAGGAGCATGTTGGTGCCCGTGTCGCCATCCGGTACCGGGAACACGTTCAGAGCGTTGGCGGCGTCCCGGTACAGTTCCATGTAGGCGACCGCGCCGAGCATGGCCTGGCGTAAATCGGCGCCCTGTAGCGTGGTGAAAAGCGATGTCATGCCAAAATTGTTATCAGACGAGTGGTCGTCGCGAGTATATCACAGCGGGTTTTGCATACTCCGTACGTGTGTTGTCCCGAGTTTGTGGAGTCCCTGATTTGCCGGCTGGCTACCGACGTGGCACACTCTCGACATTCAACTGATACGGTACACGCGAGGCGCACATGAGTCAGCAACTTCCGCCAGAAGTCCTCAACCTGATCGACGCCGCACTCACCGAAGACCAGGCGTTCAATGACCCGACCACACAGACGCTGATTCCCCACGGCGTGGCGGGAAACGGGATGCTGCGCGCCAAGGCCGACGGCGTGCTGGCCGGTGGACCGGTTGCGGAAGCGGTGTTCAGACGCATCGACCCGGATCTTGAGGTCGAATTGTTGCTGGATGATGGCGATCCGCTGGAGCCCGGTCGTGACATCGCCAGCGTGGTGGGATCCGCCGCCGCGATCCTGCGGGCGGAACGGACCGCCCTGAACTTCATGCAACGGATGAGCGGCATCGCCACCGCCACGAACCGATACGTACGGGCGGTGGAAGGGACGGCCGCCAGGATCGTCGACACACGAAAGACCGCTCCGGGCCACCGGTACCTGGACAAGTACAGCGTGCGCATGGGCGGGGGATACAACCACCGCATCAACCTGGCGGACGGCATCCTGATCAAGGACAATCACCTGGCGGCGCGGGCGTCGCTGGAAGAACCGCTGGCGGCCGTGGTGCGCCATGCCATCTCCCAGGCGTCGCACACCATCCGCGTGGAGGTGGAGGTGGAGTCGCTGGACCAGGTGCGTGAGGCGGTGGACGCCGGCGCTCACATCATCATGCTGGACAACATGCCGGTGGACATGATGCGGGAGGCCGTGGGCATCATCGCCGGACGGGCGTCCATCGAGGCATCCGGGGGCATCACGCTGACCACAGTTCGCCAGGTGGCCGAAACCGGCGTGGACCTGATCAGCATCGGCGGCCTGACCCATTCCACCGACGCGCTGGACATTTCCCTGGATCTGGAATTTCCCGACTAGCACCGGCGCCGGCCGGCGCTTCCCTTGAACGCGGGCGGCGCACGGCGGTATATTGCCGGTGCCAGTTTCAACCAACCAAGCGCAAGGAGCATTGCCCAATGGCCCGTTTGAGTGACGTCACCCGTGATCAACTTGCCCCCGAGCACCAGGAATTTTTCGACTCCATCGCCAGCAGTCGCGGCAGCGTGCGCGGCCCGTATGGCGTGTTGCTGCACAGCCCCGACCTGGCGGCGCGCGTGGCGCATACCGGCGCATACGTCCGTTTCGATCTGGACATATCCGAAGCCCAAAAAGAGATCGTCATCTGCGCTACGGCCCGGGAGATCCGTCAGCAGTACGAGTTTTCGGCGCACGCCCGGCTGGCGCGCCAGGCCGGAGTGTCGGAGGACGTGATCAACGCCATCGCCACCGGCAAGGCGCCGGAGGGCCTGAGCGGGATCGAGGCCTCGCTGGTCAAATACGTCCAGGAATTGTTCCGCAATCACAAGGTAAGCGACGAGACCTTCGGTGAGGTGTCGGGACACTTCGGGATGCAGAAGACGGTGGAGATCACCGCGCTCATGGGGCACTACCTGCTGGTGGGGCAGATACTATCCGCTTTCGAGGTCGAGCTTCCTGAGGGCGTGCAGCCGGAGATCACTTAGCCATATCGAGCCCGCCATCACATCGCCCGATTGGACCGAGCCACACCACGCCTGAGGAGTAACGACCATGGAACCCCTGATCCGGAACATCAAAGACTTCCCGGCCGGCGCGCCCGCGCGGCTCATCGGCGCCGACGACAACCCTGGCCTGGTGACCCTGGCGTATTCCGTCATTGAGCCCGGCGGGACCAGCGCCCACCACATCCACGAATGGGAGCACGAGGTCTACATCATCGAGGGCAGCGGAACGCTGGTGGCCGATGGGAAGGAATACCCGGTGAAGGCCGGCGACGCGATGTTCATTCCGCCCATGGTGGATCACGTCACCCGAAACGACGGCGACGGCGACATCCGGCGAATCGAGATCAACCCGCTCTCGGCATCCAGCGGCAACGCGCGCCCTGGCGGGTCTGAGCCGGGCGCCGGCACGCCGCCGGTGATCCGCAACCACGCCGACCTGAACGCTGAAACCGGGCACACCATGCTGGGCGGGCGCGACGGCTGCCCCAACTACCTGATGCTGTACAACGGCGCCATGCAGCCCGGTGCGGTGAGCCATCCCGAAACGGGCGGTCACAACCACGAATGGGACCACACGGTGTTCATCCTGGAGGGCACGGGGACGCTGGTGGTGTCGGGTACGGAGTACACGGTGACGGCCGGCGACGCGGTGCTGGTCCCGCCGGGCGAGCATCACCAGTGGAAGAACGAGACCGACGCACCGATGCTGCGGGTCACGTTCAACGACATCAAGTCGGAAGGCCACGGCTAACCGGCATCTCACAGTTGTAGCGAAAACGGGGCGATCGCGCACGACCAAGGCGCGATTGCCTCGTATGCATTTCAAACCGGCCTGGTGATCTGCTCATGGCTGATGCAACGCTGATCGAATCGGTACGCGGACGAGAGGTACTGGACTCTCGGGGGAACCCCACGGTGGAGGTTGACGTAACGCTCCGCAATGGGGCATTCGGTCGCGCGATTGTGCCGTCGGGCGCTTCCACCGGACGGCACGAGGCGGTGGAACTGCGGGATGGCGATCCCACCCGTTACGAAGGGTTGGGCGTGCTGCGGGCCGTTGCGGCGGTGAATGACGTGATCGGTCCAGCGGTTTCCGGGGCCTTCGACGCCGCCGACCAGGCGTCGCTGGATGCCCGGCTGCGAGAACTGGACGGCACGGCAAACAAGGCCAACCTGGGGGCGAACGCCATCCTGGGAGTGTCGCTTGCCGCAGCTCACGCCGCCGCTGCCGCTGCCGGCCAGCCGCTCTACCGGTACCTGGGCGGGCCCGAGGCGGGGGTCCTGCCCATGCCCATGGTGAACATCATCAGCGGGGGGCGGCACGCCGCCGGCGGCCTGGACATGCAGGACTTCCTGGCGATCCCCATCGGTGCCGCAACCTACGGCGAGGCACTGCAAATGGTGGTGGCGGTTTACCGAGCAGTGGGGCGAGTTCTGTCCCAGACCGGACCCTACGCCTACGGTGTGGCGGACGAAGGCGGATACGGACCACCGTTGCCCTGCCACGAGGACGCGCTGGGCTTGCTGTACGATGCCACCCGCCTGGCCGGTTACCGGTGTGCGAGGGATGGCGACGTCGCCATCGGGTTGGACGTGGCGGCGACGGAATTTGCCGGCGACGGTGGACGGTACGTGTTGCAGGCCGAGGGTCGAGCGTTTTCGTCCGTTGAACTGGTGGACCTGCTGGATCACTGGAGCAAGACCTACCCGATCATTTCGATCGAGGACGGCCTGTCCGAAGACGATTGGGACGGCTGGGAATACCTGACCCAACAGCTGGGCGGTTCGGCTCAGCTGATTGGAGACGACCTGTTCACCACCAACCCGGAACGCCTGGCGCAGGGGGCGGACGATGGCATCGCCAATGCGGTGTTGGTGAAGCCCAATCAGATTGGAACGCTGACCGAAACGTTGGACACCGTGCACTTGGCGCAAGAGCGGGGCTATCTGCCGGTGATTTCAGCGCGCTCCGGGGAGACGGAGGACACCACGATTGCGGATCTGGCGGTGGCCACCGGCGCGGGCCAGATCAAGATCGGTTCCATCACGCGTTCCGAGAGACTGGCCAAGTACAACCGATTGCTGCGGATCGAGGAGGAGTTGGGAGAGCGGGGCAGGTTCGCCGGTCGGGATGTTTTCGCTCGGTTTTCGAACCCATGAGCACCGATGCCGAGTTGGGAATGGAGGTCCTGAGCCAGGAGGCCAAGCGCCTGGGCCTTGACCTTTCCGGTGACCAGCTGGAACGGTTCGCCGAGTACCAACGGCTGCTGGCTGAGGGAAACCGGCGGGCGAACCTGACCGCCATCACGGAGCCCGAGGCCGTCCAGGTACGACACTTCGTCGACTCGCTGACCGCCGTGCTCGCGTTCGACGATTGGCGGGACGGGCTGCGCGTCGTCGACCTGGGAAGCGGAGCCGGTTTTCCGGGTGTGCCACTGAAATTAGTCTTTCCCGGCATCCGTCTCACGCTCGTGGAATCGGTGGCCAAAAAGACTGCGTTCCTGGGTACGCTGGTGACGGGCCTCGGCCTCGACGCAGTGGATGTGGTCACCACGCGAGCGGAGGAACTGGCGCGCACGGAGGGATACCGGGGTCAGTTCGACGTGGCCCTGGCGCGGGGAGTGGCTCCGATGTCGGTGCTGGTGGAGTACGCGCTGCCCCTGTGCAAGGGACATGGCACGCTGATCGCCTGGAAGGGGAAGGACGGACCAGCAGAAGCACAGGCGGCGAATAACGCGCTGGCGGAGTTGGGTGGCAGGATGGCCGGCGCCCGGTCCATGAACGATTTGGCGCCGCCGCTGCCTCCGGACCGCTGGCTCATGTCCGTTGAGAAGGTGCGCCGGACTCCGGGGAAGTACCCGCGCCGGGTCGGCGTGCCCGCCAAACAGCCGCTATAAGCCCGCGGCGACCGGATCCGCGCGGCCGTCCCAGGTCCAGCCGCGGGCGCGATAATAGTCGGCGATCATCGCATCCAACTCGCCGGCGGTGAGGCCGACGCCGGCCGCGATGCCATCGGCGAGCGGCTCGGTCAGGGTGCGGTCCGGGAGGGTATCGTCGGATCGTCGCCAGCCCCAACGCTGGTTGTAGCACTTTTTCAGATCGGCGATGTGGGCGGCGGCGCGTCGGAGTTCGGCCGCGTCAAAATCCTCCCAACCGGTGACCATGCGGTAAACGGCGGCCGACTCTTCCCAAAAGTCGTCGAATGCCCGGCGGAGGAATTTGCACCAGATGAGGGAGTCCAGCGCCGCGGCGAAATCCTCGCTGTCGGCCGCTATTTTCCCGCGCCGCTCGTCCACGGTCAGGCGGTCCACGTCCGGCGAAAAGTCGGCGTCATAGGCGGAGGTGCGGTTGTGGCAGGCGCCGCGGGGTGTTGTGGCGAGGCCCAGCGCCAGGGTTTTCAGGCTGCGGGGTTCGTAGCCGGGCATCTCGAGGCCCTTCACCTGCATGGCCCATGCGTCCGACCCGCCGCCCACGCGCTCGGCGGCAAGCCGGCTGCCCTCGGCGAGCAGGTTGCCCAGCAAACCGCGGCGATGCCCGATGTCGTCCAACAGGTCGATGACCGCAGTTCCGTCGCCGAAGTTCGGTACCGCGTCGGGACTACTGCTGCGGTCGCCGAGGTCCAGCGAAGGCAACAACCCCCGTTGTGCGGTTTCCATGGCCCAGGCGATGACGCTGCCGGCGGAAATGGTGTCCAGGCCCAGTTCGTCGCACCGGCGCACGGCGTGGATAACCGCGTCCGGGTCGCCGACGCCCACGAGAGGGCCCAGCGCGAAGAGGCTTTCGTACTCCAGACGGGCGCTGACCTCGCCGGTCTGCTTCGAACCCTTGCCTTTCCGGCCCACCGTGACGATCTTCTCACAACCGATGGTGCAGTTGGCGCAGTGGGCAGACCGCGTGGCGCGAGTTTGGTGGAGCGTTTCGCCGCTGACCGCTTCCGCTTCCTCAAAGGTCGACTGCTGGAAATTGCGGGTGGGCAGGGTGCCCAGACGGTTGAACACGGACACGTTGGCGATGGTGCCCAGCTCGCGGTACTTGGCGGTGGCGGCGCCCAGGCTGCGGCGGCTGAGGTCGCGAGCGTACGCCCGCAGGGCCGCTGGGTCCGCGACGGCCGGATCAGACTCGGGATTGCCGCGCACGGCGATGGCCTTGAGGTTCTTGCTGCCCATCACCGCGCCCGGGCCACAGCGTCCGGCCTGGCGTCCACCGTCGTTGGCGATGCTGGCGAAGCGGACCAGGCGCTCGCCAGCCGGCCCGATGCAGGCCACTCGAACCGGGCGCCGGGTTCCGTCGTCCAGGTCGCGTTTGACCGCCGCTTCGGTTTCCGTGGTGGAACGACCCGCCAGGTGCGCGGCGGGTTTCAACCGGGGATCTCCGCCGGCGTCGATGTGAAGGACCGAAAAGCTGTCGCAGCGGCCGGTGATCACCAGGACGTCGCCGCAGGCCCGTTTCAACTCGACGGCGAGGTGGCTTGAGGACAGCCCGTCGGCGATGAAGCCGGTCAGCGGTGACCGGGTCATGACGGCGAACTTGCTCGACGTGGTGAGCCGCGTGCCGACCAGGGGGCTGGTCACAAAGATCAGCGGGTTGTCCGGCTCCAACGCGGAGTCCAGCAAGCGCATCCGGTCGGGGGCGGACAGGAGTTCGCCGTCGTGGTCGGCAGGGGGACCGCCATAACGGTGCAGCAGCCACGTCCCCAGGCCGATGCCGCCGATGGTCGAGCGCAGCGCGTCCCGGGGTATCGGGTCGCGTCGGCAGGCTCCGGTGGTCAGATCAACCACCGTGGCGTATCCACGGTAGCCGTAAAGCTCCGACATCGCGCTCACCCGCCGGCCTGGTTGGAAAGCAGGAGCAGCGAGTCTCCCGGCGCCCAATGGAGGGGAGTTTCCACGTCGGGCGGAAGGAATACCAGGCCGTTCCGGTTCAGCGCATACCCCTCGGCGACGGCGATTGACCCATCATCGCCCAGGTGCAGCGCCTTACCCAACAGCCCGGGACACTCCTGCGCGAGAGCGGCCAACAGCACGGCAACTGGGGTGCGCGCGTCGACGGCGAGGGCGATGCTGTTCACGCCGGCGTGGACGCGGGCCATGCCGAACAGTTCGATGGTGACCGCCGCCATTTCGCCGGTTGTGCTGGCAGAGTTCATTGCGCCAGTTCCACGGCCCGTGACAGGTCCTCGGGTCGGTTGATGTTGAAGAAGCTGAGCAGGTCGGGGTCGAAGTCCCTAATCTCGGTTTCGGGCACATAGCGGACGGAGACGTCGTCGAAGAAACCGGAAATCTTCAGCTGTCCGGCGCGGAGTCGGCGCTCGATGGCCGGGAGGCAGCGCCGGGTGTAGAAGGCGTGGGTCGGTTCCGGTCGGCCATCCACCACGGGTACCACCGCGTCGGCGCCGTCGCGGAGTTCCGCCATGTGCGCCAGGAGGGGCGCGGACAGGAAGGGCATGTCGCAGGCGGTAATCAGCGACCACTCGGTGGCCGAAGCGTCCAGCCCGGTGTAGATGCCGCCCAGCGAGCCACAATCAGGGAACACGTCGACGGCAGTCCGGTGATCAGCGTCCAGGGGCAACGCAGCGGCGCGCGCCGGGTCAGCAACCACGACCACGACGCGACTGGCGGACACGGCTTCGGATGCGCGCCGGATGACGCGCCGGATCAACGGTTCCCCGTCAAATGGTTCGACTGCTTTGTCGCGACCCAGCCGCCGGCTCTGACCGCCCGCGAGGATTACGGCGGTGATCGGCGATTTGTCGGCGGAAATCACGGCTGAGGACCTGCAAAATGCGCGTTATGCCAAGCATATCACCGGCGCCGTGGAATCGCACAGTGTTGAATCGGCCGGAGTTATCAGGCTCCGCGCTCGCCCAGGAAATCCCGCAGGCGTTGCACGCACCATTCGGGGTAGATGACGTTGACGCCGTGGCCGAGGCCGGACCAAACGTCCAGGCGGCTGTTGGGGATTTCGGAGGCCATGAATTCCTGCTGCTCCATGCCGGTGGTCAGGGATTCGTCGCCGGTGAGCAGAAGGGTGGGCACCGTGATGTCCTTCAGGTGCGGCCCGAAATCGAGGCTGTCCAGGTAGGTGTGCAAGGCCTGACCGATCTCCGGCGACGTCTTGTCCATCTCGGCGATATACCAGTCCTTCAGACCCTCGTCAGCGTGGCGCATGTCCAGGCGGAAATTGATGGTGGCCGCGCTCCATGCGCCGATGCCGCCCTGCTCCATGGTCGCCAGCCAACTCCCGCCCGGGGTCGAGCTCTCGCGGCGGGTCAGGCGACAGGGCGAGTTGCACAGCACCAGGGCGCGGCAGCGTTCCGGATAGTCGTGGGCGAATTGCATGCCCATGATGCCGCCGAAGGACTCGCCGACGTACACCGCGCGCTCCACGCCGGCGTCGTCGAGAATGGCCAGCAGGTCGCCCATGAGGGTGTCCAGCGTGGGTTCGTAACGCGCCGGGTCGATGGTCGACTGGCCCATGCCACGCATATCGGGTCGGATGACCCGGTACTCGCGCCCGAGCAGGGGCGGCCAGTTGTACCAGAACTTGCCGCTGCGGGAGAAGCCGTGCTGGAGTACGATGGCCTCCGGAGCCGACCGCCAGGGATCGGTGAAATCGTCCAGATAGTAATGCAGTTTGGCGTCGCCACGATGAATGGTGGGCACGATGCTCCTCCCGGATTGCGGTTTTCGCTCGTATACCATACCCTTCCGGCAGTGGTAAACCGCTGCAACGCCTTTCGCATACCCAGACTTTCACCGGCGGCATCCGGCGACGCGGCGATCTCGTTCGCGCGGCGGCGTCCGTTGCCCCGGCGGGATTGCCCTGCTGCGCTCGCCACGACGAATCGGGCGAAACCGGGTAGGCGGGAGTAGACGACGCGGTAGGCCAAGAGCGACCGGAGGAATCGGGCAAATGACAGGAAAGCTTGGAACCGACCCGTTGCCGCAGACGGAAATCCAGGGACGCCTGGACCGTCTGCTGGAGCAGGTTCAGGAGGCCGGGAAGCGGCAGGTTGGCTATCCGACGAACCAGGATTTCGACTATTCGGCGGTGTTGCCCTTCCTGAGCCATTCCCTCAACAACGTCGGCGACCCGTTCCATTCCAGCAATTACCAGAGCAACACCCATGCCTTTGAGCGTGAGGTCATCAATCGGTTCGCGGACCTGCTGCGGATCAACCCCGACGAGGCCTGGGGGTACGTCACATCGGGAGGCACGGAGGGCAACATGTACGGCCTGTACCTGGCACGCGAGTTGTTCCCGAATGCGATGTTCTACTTCTCCGAGGAAACCCACTACAGCGTGCTGAAGAACGTGCGCCTGCTGAACGCCCGCTACATAATGATCAAGCGTCAGGAGAGCGGGGAGATCGACTACGACGACCTGTATGACATGGTGCGGGTTCACCGGGACGTGCCCGCGGTGATCATGGCGACCATTGGCACGACGATGCGGGGAGGAGTGGACGATCTGGACCGCATCCGGGAAATGCTCAGCGACCTGGCGGTTACGAACTCCTACATCCACGCCGACGCTGCCCTGAGCGGCATGATCCTGCCCTTTGTGGATGACCCGCAGCCCTTTGGATTTGACGCGGGTGTGGACAGCGTGTCGGTGAGCGGGCACAAGCTGATCGGCGCGCCGTTGCCGTGCGGCGTGGTGCTGACCAAGCGGTCCCACGTGGAACGCGTCGGACGGGCAATCGAATTGGTGGGCGTGCGGGACACCACGCTTTCCGGATCCCGCAGCGCCATGGGTCCCCTGATGATGTGGTACGCGTTGGCGCGGAACGGGGACGAAGGGTTCCGCAGGCTGGTGGCCGGAATGCTTGATACGGCGGAGTACGCGGTGGGGCAGTTCAACGAGCGCGGAATTCCGGCCTGGCGGCACCGCAACTCGGTGACCGTCGTGTTCCCGCGGCCGCCCGAAGACGTGATCCGCAAGTGGCAGATGGCGCCCGAGGGCGAGGTCGCGCACATCATAACCATGCCCCATGTAACCCGAGAGATGATTGACGAACTCGTCAGCAACTGCGCGGCGTGAGGTGTTCTAGCCATGGATCAGGCCAATCCCATCAATCGAATCGTCATCATGGCGGACAACGAGGTCGGAGTGATTGCCGACATCACGAGCGCGCTGGCGGCCGAACAGATCAACGTGGAGTCAATCAACGCGGAGACTGCCGGAAACCGGGGCACCGTGGTACTGACCGTGGACAACTACGACCGGGCCCTTTACGTGCTGAACGGAGCGGGGTTCAAGGCGGTGGGTGACGACGCGCTGGTCATCCGGTTGCCGGACGAACCGGGCGCGCTGGCCGGCGCCGCCGACCGGCTGAAGCAGGCCGGCGTCAACATCCAGAGCATGCACATCCTCAACCGTCGTGACGGCTACGCAATGATCGCGCTGACCGTGGACGATCACCCTCGAGCCGTGAGCGCCATAGGCAGCGACTTGATCGTCTGACGGGCAATCGGCTGGAAGCGAACTGAACGGGATCGGAGGAAAACTCATGCCGGCGCGAACCGGAGCCCAATACATCGACGGAATCAGGGAACGCGCCGCCGAAGTCTACATCGGCGGGCAGCGGGTGAAGGACGTGACCGCCCACCCGGCCTTTGCCGGCGGGCTCCGCACGGTGGCCGGGCTACTGGACATGCAGCATGATCCGGCCCTGCGGGACGACATGGTTTACGAGTCGCCGTCCACCGGCGACCCGGTCGGGCTGTCCTTCGTCATGCCGCGCGACGGCGACGATCTGAAACGGCGACGCAAGATGATGTCGAACTGGGCCCTGGCCTCGTGCGGGATGATGGGTCGAACGCCCGACTTTCTGAATGTGGCGGTGATGTCCATGGCCGCGGCGTCGGACTATTGCGGTCAGAATCGTCCCGACTTCAAGCGGAACATCGAAAACTACTACGAGTACATCCGCGAAAACGACATCGTGATGACGCACACGTTGGTCAACCTGCAGCGCAGCCGTTCCGTCGGCCAAACGCCGTTCGATGATCGGACGGAGGTGGCGCTGTCGGTGGTGAAGGAAACCGACGCCGGCATCGTCGTGCGCGGGGCGCGGGTGCTGGCGACCCTTGGCCCGCTGTCCGACGAGATTGCCGTTTACCCGGCGCGCACCCGCCGGGTGCCGGCCGGCGAAGAGGGCAAGTTCGCTTTCGGTTTCGCAATTCCGTGCGAGACGCCGGGGCTGAAATTCCAGTGCCGGGACACGGTGGACCTGGGGCGCTCGCACTTCGACCACCCGGCCGGCAGCCGGTTCGACGAGATGGATGCCATCGTTTTCTTCGATGACGTGCTGGTTCCCTGGGAGCGGGTGTTCCTGTACAACGACGTGGCGCTGTGCAATCAGTGGGGCGAGCGCACCAACCGCAACGCTCACACCGGCCACCAGGTGGTCACCAAGAACGTGGTCAAGTGCGAGTTCATGCTGGGCCTGGCGTCGCTGATGGTGGAGACGCTGGGTTCGGGAGACCTGCCGCAGACCCAGCACCTGGTCGCCGAGCTGATCGAGAACCTGGAGATTACGAAAGCGCTGCTGGCGGCATCGGAAGCCCAGGCGTCCACCGACGAGTGGGGCATATTCTGCCCCGACTACCGGCCATTGCTGGTGGCGCGAAAGCAGATGATCACCATGTACCCTCGCATGGCCGAAATCCTGCACCTGCTGGGTTCCAGCAGCCTGATGGCGCTGCCGGCCGAGGCCGACCTGAACGGACCGCTGGCCGAGGACATTCATCGCTACATGGACACCGATACGGCCACAGCCGAGGAGCGGATCCGGCTGTTCCGGCTGGCGTGGGACGTGTCGTGCAGCGCGTTCGGCGGCCGGCAGACATTGTACGAGCGCTATTTCGGCGGGGACGCAGCACGGAACGCGGCACTGCTGTACCAGATCTACGACCGCACGGACGCGCGCAACATGGTTGACGAATTTCTTTCCCTGGAGTGACGCCCGTGATTACCGTTGCCGAAATCAACATTGCGCCGGTGAAGTCCATGGCGCTGGCGCCGCTGACCGAGGCGACGCTGGACCTGGGCGGTATCCTGGACGACCGGCGGTTCTACCTGGTGAACCAGCAGGGCCGTCTACTCTCACGTCGCAACGTAGGCAAGCTGGCGCAGTTGGTGGCGTCGTGGGATCCGGTAACGGAGCGGCTGCGAATCGCCTTTCCGGATGGCACGGTGCTGGAAGGGACACCCGAACTGGACCGTCCGGTCTGGACGATCATATGGGGCCGTCGAGTGCGCAGCCGTGCGCTGATGGGCGACTGGATGCGGGCCATCAGCGAGTTCTGCGGGCAGCCGGCCATGCTGATGATGTCGGTTCTTCCGTGCCAGGTGTTCGACGAATTCCCGGTGTCGATCCTGTCCCGCGCGTCGGTGGAGCGCCTGTCGACGCAGATGGGTATGGCGCAGGACGAGTGCCTGGCGACCGACCGGTTCCGGCCGACCCTGCTGCTGGATGGCTGCGAGGAACACGAGGAAGACGGCTGGATGAATCGCACCATATCCATCGGCGATGCCGTGGTGCGTGTCCTGGCGCCGGACCCGCGTTGCGCCATCATCGACCAGGATCCGGTGACCGGCGAGACCGATACCGAGGCGGTGAGGTCGATCCTGGGCTACCGGCCCAATGCCCTGGCGGCGTACTTCGGGGTGTATGGCATTGTGGAGAAGCCCGGCCGGGTGCGCGTGGGTGACGAGGTGGCAGTGGTATGATTCTTCCGATGCTAAAGCTGGGAGGCAAGATTGATGCTAGATCCCACCGCTATACGGGAAACCATCGTAGTTACGCACACTGATAATTCCGGCATCACTGATTACACCATCAAACTCACGTTTGCCTACCACGAAGAAGAGGGGCAGTGGGTTGGCATTTGCACTGAACTGGGCACTGCGACCTGCGCCGAAACGCTGGAACAGACGCAAACGGAATTGAAGGATGCGGTTGAGCTGCAACTAAACGAGGTTGATCGCATTTCTGATGTCCAGGGATATCTGGTTGACAACGACGTGGAGGTTGTGCCTACGAAATTGCCTAAGCAGTCCGGCTTTGCTATCTCATGAATGTCTCCGGGCGGGAGTTAATGCGGTTGCTGGAACACGATGGTTCGATCAGCGGGGGCAGACGTACCCACGGAGTGTTTTATTACAAACAATTTCCCGGCGAAGAACGGCCGAGGTCAACGGTTGTGCCGGACAAGTCGACACCGCTGACGAGCTCCACCCTAGGAGCTATCCTGAGTGTCAAGCAAACCGGCCTCGGTCGGGCTGGTCTCGAAAGACTGATAGACGCGCAGTAAGGTTTTGCAAAAAAGGGCGAGCCGTGCGAAAACGGCTCGCCTTTCCCCGCTGACGCGGCCTTTGTCTTAGCTATCAGTGCTGAACCAGGCCCTCGTCCATCATGGCGGCGATGGCGCCGTCGAAGGCCTCGATGGTGAAGTCGATATCGGCTTCCGTATGGGTGCCGGACAAGACGCCGCTGGTGCGGGACATCAGGTCAACTCCGCGGACCTGCAGCGCCTGGCGCAGGGTGCGCTGGATGTCTGCGGGCTGGTTCTTCAGGCTGGACGCGTCCAGGCCGTCGATGCTTCGGGCGCCGAAGAACAGGTGGAAGGTCGACGCTTCACCGTAGACGGTGGCGTTCACCTCGCGCCGGTCCACGACTTCGCGCAGACCGACCCGCAGGCGTTCGGCCATCAGGTCCGCCTGGGCGTTGTACTCGCCGGTGGCGACCAGTCGCAGCGCGGCGTTGCCGGACGCCGCGGCGTACGGATTGGCGTTGAAGGTGCCGCCGTGCAGGACCCGCTCGTAGCGGTCGTGGTGACTGTCGCCGGTCTGGTGCATGACGGCCATCATCTCGTCCCGTCCGCCCACGGCCCCACCGGGCAGTCCGCCGGTGATGATCTTGGCCATGGTGCACAGGTCGGTGTCGATTCCCAGGCGTTCCTGGGCGCCGCCCGGCGCCCACCGGAATCCGGTGATCACTTCGTCGAGGATCATTACCACGCCATGCTCGCGGGTGAGCTTGCGGACGCCATCCAGGAAACCGTCGGGCAGTGGCACCGTGCCGTAGGACGCGCCCGATGCCTCGGTGATGACGCCGGCGATGTTGTCGTCGCTATTCAGGGCGTTTTCCAACGCGGCCAAGTCGGTGGGCAGCACGATAATGGAGTCGATGGTGCCCTGGGGGATGCCAATGGAAGCCGGCACGTCGAAGGGCGGGAGGTTGCCGGGCATTACATAATCATGCCAGCCGTGGTAGTGGGACTCCCACCGGATTATCTTCTCCTTGCCAGTGTAGGCGCGAGCAACGCGCATGGCCAGCATGGTAGCTTCCGCGCCTGATCCCACGAAACGCACCTTGTCGACGCAGGGCATGAGGGTGCAGACGCGCTCGCCCCATTCCAACATCGACTCCGTGGGCGCTCCGTAGTGCGAGCCGTCGGCCAGGACGCCGGACAGCGCGGCAACGACCTCAGGGTGAGCGTGTCCCAGCAGGAGGGACGCGGATCCCATGCCGTAGTCGACGTACTCATTGCCGTCGATGTCCCACTTGCGAGGTCCACTGCCCCGGGCAATGACCACGGGGAAAGGATCAGAAGTGTACCCGTCGTGTCCCGGGCTGCCCGAAGGGAACCGTGCCTGGTAGCTGGGCTGCAGTTCCCGCGAACGGGGGTTCATGCGGATGTACTGTTCCTGGATGGTTTCAGCCATGGTAGTAACTCCTGTGACGGTGTCGCGGGTCAGTTGTCGGCGGCTACGAGGGCATCGGGAGAACCGAGCGCTGCGCCGAATACGTCGGATAGTTGCGCGCTGGCGGCGTCCAGGGCCAGGCGGGCCTTGTCGATGACGTGAGGCAGGCCGAAGAACCCGTGGATCACGCCGTCGTAGCGGATCAGGGTGGTGGCAACGCCGGCGTCTTCCAGGGCGCTGGCGTAGGCCTCGCCCTCGTCGCGCAGGGGGTCGAACTCCGCCGTGATGACCAGGGCGGGCGGCAGGTCTGAGGACAGCCGCGCCCGTCCGGGCGACGCGAAGATGTTGTAACCGGACAGATCGGTGTTGTCGATGTAGTGGTCCCAGAACCAGCGCATACTGCTGGTTTCCAGGAACAGGCCCTGGCCGTTGACGTTGTAGGAGCGGGTGTCGTAGGCGTAATCGGTCGCCGGATAGACCAGCAGCTGGAACGCGAGGGGCTGCGGAAAGTCGTCCTGTGCCAGGCAAATGGCTGCGGCGAGGTTCCCGCCGGCGCTGTCGCCTCCGACGGCGATCAGGTCGGCGCGGCTGCCCAGCGAGTCGGCGTTGGCCATCGCCCACATGGTCGCCGTGAGACAGTCCTCGAAGGGTGTGGGGAACTTGTGCTCGGGCGCAAGGCGATAGTCCACCGAGACCACGACACAGTTTCCTCCCACGCAGAGTTCCCGTGCGGTGGCGTCGGCGGTTTCGATGTTGCCGATGACCCAGCCTCCGCCGTGATACCAGACCAGCGTGCCCCACGGACCTTCGGTGGCGGGCGTGTAGATCCGGATGGGAACGTCCCCCGGCTCCTTGCCGTGCTCGTTGCGGATGATCAGGTCCTCCACCTTGCCGACCGCCGGGCCCTCCGGGCGGGGACGATTGTTCATCACCTCCCGGCACTCTGCAACGCTCATTTCCTGGAAGGGCTTGATGCCCATGGAATCGAAGAGCTCCAGGACGTGGGCGGCCTGGGGGTCCAACAGCTTCCGCATGGCCGAGGGGTCTCCCTCGTGGCGGCGGTGGTATTCCTCGGTCATGTCGTCCACGGCGCCGCGCAGGAACCGGCAGGCGTCGTCCATCGCGTCACGCGCGGTGTCCATGACGCTGGCCATGCTGAAGAAGCCGTGGATCATCCCGTCATAGCGGTTGATCTCGGCGGGGACGCCCAATTCGTTGAGCAGACGACCGTAGGCCTCGCCCTCGTCGCGCAGCGGGTCGTATTCCGCGGTGATGACCAGCGCCGGAGGCAGGTCGTCTACGGCGTCGAAATCCGCTCCCAGTTGCAAGGGCGCCGCGAGAGGGTCCTCGGCCTGGGATGGATCAGCCAGATACTGGTCCCAGAACCAGATCATGCCCTGGCGCTCGAGGTTGTAGCCGGTGCCGTTGTCGATGTAGGAACCGGTTTCGAAATTGACATCGGTCACCGGATAGACCAGGAGTTGCTGACTGACCCGGAAGTCTCCGGTCTCGGCGGCCTTGATGCTGACCGCCGCCGCGAGGTTGCCGCCCGCACTATCGCCGCCCACTGCGACCACGCCGGGCACGCCGCCAATTTCTCCGGCGTGATCGCTGGCCCAGATGGTTGCGTAGTAGCAGTCGTCAAAGGGTTCGGGGAACTTGGCTTCCGGCGCGAGTCGGTAGTCCACCGACACCACCACGCACCGGGATCCGGCGCAGAGATGACGGGCGGTGCCATCCGCTGATTCCAGGTCGCCCACCACCCAGCCGCCGCCGTGATACCAGACGAGGATCGGGAACGGACCATCGCCTGCCGGGGTGTAGATGCGCACCGGCACGTCGCCGGCCGGACCTGGCACGCTGCGGTCCTGCACGCGTCCGACTTCCGGTCCCGCGCCGCGGGGACGCATGGCGGCGTTGGCCCGGGCCTCTTGCGGCGTAACCGTGTAGTTGGGGGGCAAGCCCAGAGCGCGGGTCGCGTCAATAACCTCTTGCGCTTGCGGATGCAGTGGCATGTTAGGCCTCCACCTGAGTTGGTCTACTATAGTTAGAGCCGCCGGAAAGCGTGCGTGACGTATTCCGGCGGCTTTTTTAGGCAGTGAATCGTCGCTAGGCGTTTCGAGAGACGTAGTCTTCGCGAGCACGGTCCAGTGCACGGGTGCGGCCGGCCTGGAGAGTCTCGTGGCGCTCGTAGGCCCACTGGTTGGACGCGATGGTTGCCTGCGCGCTGCCCTGGAAGTGGGGCATGACATGGCGAGCCATGAGCTCGTAGCTATGCAGCATGTGCTCGCGGGCGGCCCAGTCCACGGTCTGTACCATGAAGGCGCCGAACCCGCCGCTCATCTCCTCCAGGCGCTGGATACCTTCGATGCAGTCGTCGGGGGTGCCGATGATCCAGGCGCCGCGCTCGGCCATGACGTCGATGATCTTTTCGGGCGGGCCGTCGACGATCTGCGGGCGGCCCATGGTGTGCTCGAAATACTCGCGCTGGTAACGACCGGCGCCGATGCGGGCCTGCTCGAATGCCTCCTTCTTGGTGTCGGCCAGGTGGACGGGCAATACCAGCCGCCATTCGAAGCGGTCCACGGTCTGGTTGTGCTCCGCGGCCGATTCCTCGCAGATGTCCCACAGTTCGTGGAGAGCGGCACCCTGCGGGACCTTGGGGTCGCGCGGCGTGGTGATGGTCAGCACCGACGCGCCGTGCTTGCCGGCAAGGGCAACGCCGGACGGGGTCTGGACCGAGGCCACCGAGACGGGCATGTGCGGGGTCTGGTACGGGCGCAGCTGGAGCATTGCCTCGTTCAGCTCGAACCAGTCGCTCTTGTGCGTGATCGGTTCCTTTTCGGTGAACAGCCGCATGATGACACCGAGGGCTTCGTCCATGCGGAGGCGCTGCTTGGTCGGGTCGATGCCCATCATGTAGGCGTCGCCGGGCAGAGCGCCGGGACCCACGCCGAGCATGACGCGGCCGCGGGTCATGTGGTCGAGTTGGGTCATCCAGTTGGCGACCATGAACGGGTGGTGATAGGGGAGGCTGACCACGCCGGTCCCCAGCTTGATGTGCTTGGTGCGGTCGGCGGCCACGCCGATGAAGATCTCGGGCGAGGAGATGATCTCCCAACCGGCGCTGTGGTGCTCGCCGATCCAGGCCTCGTCAAAGCCCAGGTAGTCCAGCCACTGGACCAGCTCCATGTCGCGTTCGAGCGCCAGGGTCGGATTTTCGCCAGCGCGGTGGAACGGGCCCATAAAAATGCCAAACTTCAAGCGGTCGGGTAGTGCCATTGGGGAGCCTCCTCCTGGTTCGTTTCAGGCGTCAGGGTCGGGGAAAGCGACTGCGCGCGGAATCCGAACCCAGGGCGTCATGCGAATTGCGCCGGAACTGGGGCGTTGAACGGTGATGGGCGCATTATATGGGCGATGGCCGGCGGCGGCAAGCGACGGCCGAGTAGGGCGGGGCTATAATTGATTTGCCACCATCTCACCGCCGATGACGAGGAACAATTGCATGGCGACCATTACACAACGGGCCATCGTGCTGGACGGTCAGGATCAGATCTGCAACGCGGAGAGTCTCGCCCGCGAATGGGCTATCGCGCACGCGGGAAATCTTCGCGGGCAAGCCCTACAGGCTTTGGATGGTTCGGACCCATTTCGGGAATGGCGCAACGATAACCTCACCATTCGTATCGTTGAGCTGATGATCGATACCTTCAAACAAGCGCAGCTGTGCAGCGTCCGTTATCAGCATTCACCCGAATACGAAACTTATGCCGCTTACATCATGACGTACGTGTCGTCCGAAACAGATCGATACGGCGGGCATTGTATGGCGGTGTCTACGGCTCCTGATGCGTGGCTGGACAAACAGTTGCCCTGGGATGACAAAACCGGTCCGGCGAACCTGGATAGGTTGTTCGAATCCATTGGCGCTGATCGCTCACTGTCCTCAGATGCCGGAGACAGACCGCAGCCGGTAACAACCATCGCTGACCTGTTCGGAATTTACGATACCGCGGTCGTGCTGACCGAGCGGGGGAAAACGAGCGACGAGTTCCTGGAACTGGTCGACCGGCACAAGGATTGGGCATCCGTCGTCAACATCAACGCTGCGGAGCAACTGGCGATCAGCGGTGAACTGCCTGACCACCAACTGCGGGCTTGGGTGCAGGCTAAAGTCGCCGTCTTTTCTCGTTATGCCGACTCCGAGGGCATCCGCCTGCGGTTGGCGGAAACCGACTGCGAGCAATCGGCTGCCTTCCTGGACGAAGCACACGATCGTGCTGTCAACGATATTGCCAATGGCAATTCTCTGGCTCTGATGAGAATGCTGGAGTCCGTGTCCTCGATTCTCAACGATTCAATGCTGACGGTTGCCAAGTTCGAGGCAGATGCATCGACGGTGTCCCCGCCCGAGCCGGCAATCGAGGCAAACGTACCTATCGAGGATACGGCAACCCAGCAGCGTATCTATCTTCTCGAAGACCAACTCAACGAAGCGGAAGCGACCATCACCGAATTGCAGGAGCGCCTGGCAAAATTAGAAGCAGACTATCCCGATGAGACGTCGGAGGAAGCCCGGAACGATACCTCGGACAATCACGTTGCCGCCGATCTGGACGTTAACCGCGCACTGACCGTGATGAGTGCCATTGACCGTGATCAGCGGTTTCCCAGACTGCGTTTCCTGACTAACTGTCTCAAGCCGCTGGAAGATTACGGCAAACCACGGCCCAACGGTGTGGAGATATTGAAGGCCCTGGACGCCATCAACAAGCTCGCTCAAGCCTGGTACAACACCCCATCAGGGCATATCGGAACCTGGAACATGTACTTTGTTGACCTGCCTGGTTGGAAACATGCAGATGATGAGTCCGGCTTCACGATGTCCCGATTTGGGGAAAAGCGTTCATTCAGTGACCAGGACAATGGCCGCCAGGTAACAATCACCCGGCATCTCACCTACCAGGGGTCGAGTGGTGGTCTCCAAATCTACTTCGATCGCGACGATGTAACCGAGACTTTCATTGTCGGCTACATTGGCGAACACCTGCCCTACGCCACGAGTCGTTCCTAACCAAATGGGCCGCCTGATGGCGGCCCCGCGCTGTTCCGGTATTGAATGAAACTCTGGCCTTGGTTCGCTAACCCACCAGCGGCAACCCCTCGTCGGCGCGCACCTCGTTGATGATCTCCAGGACCCGCTGCTGCAGCGGCGGGTAGGACAGCTCGAACTCGGTGAGCAGGCGGCTGTTGTCCACCAGGAAGTTGCCGGAATGCTCGCGCCCACCGGGGTTGTCAAAGGAGATCTGGGCGTCGGGCAGGTAGCCGCGCACCATCTCGGCCAGGTCGCCCAGGCTGATGGGTGTGCCGCCGGAGTTGTACACCTGATATTCGCTGTGGTCCACCAGGGACACCCGCACGAAAGCCTCGGCGATGTCTTCCACATGGATGGGGAGGCGCATCATTTCCTGGTACGGGAAACTGACCGGCTCGCCGCGGGAAGGCAGGGTGACGCAGCGCACGTGGTCCACCGAGCCGCGCACCTTGTCCGGCCCGGTGACGTTGGCCGGCCGGATCCCGGTGATACTCATGCCGTAGTTCTCGTTGAACATCTTGGCCTGGAACTCGTTGAAGATCTTGTGCGTCGCGTACTGGCTATCGCCGTAGGTCCCCTCGTCCTCGTTGATCTCGCGTTCGCCGAAGTTGGATTGCTGGCCGCTGACGGCTACGGAACTGGCGTAGACGATGCGGTTGACGCCGAGCAGGCGGCCGGCCTCAAAGCAGTTGTCCATGCCGAGGATGTTCAGGCGCATCTGGTGGTGCGGGTTGCCTTCTCCGCCGCCGAGCAGGTAGGCAAGGTTGATGATGCGGTCGGGCTGAGAATCTACGATGGCGCGGGTCACCTGTTCGAAGTCGGTGATGTCGACCCTGGAGCTGCGCACCGCGCCGGGGTCAACGCCCGGAATGTCGGGCAACGGGTTGATGTCGGTGGCGTACACGTCCTCGCCGCGCTCAACCAACTTGCGGACCACGCGGGGTCCGATGAAACCGGAAGCTCCCAAGACCAAAACCGTCATGTCTGCACCTCCAGATGCGTGATGTTCGAGTGTGGCTGTCGATGCCCGGATGGGGCGTCCCAGATGGCGTGGCCGAAATGGAGCGGGCGGCTACCGGCGGACGGCGACGAAGAACAGACGGCGGAACGGATACAGGGTGAACCCGTCCGGCCGCTTCGGATACTCGCGGTTGAGCCGGCGCCGATACTCGTCCAGATACAGGTCGCGGTCACCGTCTTCGAGGCCGTTCAGTATCGGCCTCAACCCCGTGCCGGTAACCCATTCCAGCACGGCGTCGTCGCCGGTGAGGACGTGGTGGTATTCCGTCGTCCAGACGTCCAGGTGGTCCGCTTCGGGAGCCAGCAGGTCGTAATAGAAGTCGGGGTCCTGCACCCAGCGGTTGCCCACGGCGGCGCGCAGGTCCGCTGAGCCGATGGGTTGGCCGCCGTGGCCGCCGCTTTCGAGGGTCTCGCGCATGATCTGATGCGATCGCATGTCCCAGGAGAGCGGTGCCTGGATGGCCAGGCACGCGCCGGACGGCAACATGCTCCACAGGCGTGGCACCAGCTCGTGGTGGTCGGGAACCCACTGGATCACGGCGTTGGAGAAAAAGATGGACGGCATCTCGTTGGGTCG
>JAJEIA010000114.1 GCA_022823505.1 Dehalococcoidia bacterium | reverse complement strand
AGTTCCATGGCCACCGAGCGGGTGAAATTCAGCAGGCCGGCCTTGGCTGTGCCGTAGCCCACGTTGCCAGGCTCGCCCTGGTGTCCCGCCGTCGAAATGATGTTGATAATGTTGCCCTGACGTTCCTGCCGGATCATCTGGTGGGCCACGTGCTTGGTGAACAGGAAGGCGCCGGTGAGGATGATGTCGGTCTGGCGGCGCCACTCGTCCAGTGGCATGTTCAGCACGCCCTTGAAGTTGAACTGCGCGGCCCCGTTGACCAGGATGTCGACACCCCCGAACCGTTCGGTAGCCTCGGCGATGGCCGCGAGCACCTGGTCCTCGTTGGTAACGTCGCAGACTACGCCCATGGCGTCGTGCCCCTCGGCGACGATGGCCGCGGCGCATTTCTGCACGTATTCCTCGCGGATGTCGACGCACACCAGGTTGGCGCCCTCGCGGGCCAGTTCCTCGGCGATGCCGCCCATTATGTTGGGGCTAGTGCCTGTCACCAGCGCTGTCTTGCCTTCGAGTTTCAAATGCCTGCCTCTCCTGATAATTCTTCCCTCTCCCTCCGGGGGAGGGTTAGGGTGGGGGCGTCTCCTCCCGGTGTGGAAAGTTACTGATGCCTGAGATTTCACCCTCACCCCGACCCTCTCCCTCCAAGGAGAGGGAGGATTTAAGAAGGTAGGGACTTTACGTTCAGAAGATGATGCTGACCGCGCCGTGCCAGGACAGGGCTTCCAGGTCCAGCACCGCGCGGCGGTAGGCGATTTTCAGGTCCTCCCCGTCGCGACGCAGGATGTACTCGATGCTGCCGACGTAGGGCGCGCCCTCACCGGCGCGGAACCGGTAGACCAGCACGTTGGAATTCACCGCGAGTTCGCCGTCGCCGCTTTCCCGGACGCGCACGTTGGAAATGAACCGGCGGGTGCGCGACCACGGATACTCGCGATGGGCGTGGCGGGAGTTCAACCGCACGGCGCGGGCGCGCAGGCGGGTGATGTCGTCGTCGATGAAGACCAGGTCGCGCTTGGGGTCGCCCTCCGGCAGGTCGGTGGTGGGTACGACGTACCGGGCGTCCTCGGTGAAAAGGTCGACCCAGTCGTCCAGGCGCCAGTCATCCAGGAGCGCGGCTTCCCGGAACAGAAAATCCTCCACCTGCTCCCGCAGCGTTGGCTGGTTAACGGTTGTCATGGTTCACCTGATGGGACAAGGTCAGTCGTCGTCTGCCAGGGCCAGGGCGGCCTCCGCTTCCTCAATCGGCGCGTCTTGGACGTTGGTCTTGCTGAGGCCCTGCATGTTGGCGTGCCACTGTCGCCAGAAGCCGCGCATCTGGAGCTCATCGGTGGACTTGGCCGGTCGGAGCATACCCCGGGAGATGTCCGACCACTCCATTTCGGTGGCGCGGAAACCGATCTGGCAGGACTCCAGGGCTTCGACGTCGTCAGGGGTGGCGAACCCGCCCGGGCCGAGGAAGGTCAGGAAGCTGTCCAGGCGGGTGGCCAACATGGATTCCGACTCTTCGCGCGGCACCAGGTGCCAGGCGGTGACCTCCATGTTGTCGGGAGCCAGGGGCTCGAAGTACCGGACGGTGATGGCCATGATGTCGTTGATCACCAGGTTGGGATAGATGATCAGGTTGCGGGAGGTATCGGCCATGCGGAAGGTGCGCTCCTCGCCGTATTTGTCCACCAGCCGCTGGCGGACGCGGGCGATGGGCTCCCGGGCCTCCTCGCCGAACAGCGGGTGCCAGTGAGCGATGGGCCGGCCGTTGCGCACCGGCGATTCGATCACGCAATGGCCGTTGCCCAGGGCCCGCGCCTTGCCGACGATGCGGGACGCCGCCGTCTGGCCGCTGTCGTCCGACCCCAGGCCGCTGATGTAGTCCAGATAGGTCTGGTGCGTCGGGACGAGGTGGTAGCCATCGAGGCTGTTTTCCACCAGAAGCTTCCAGTTGGCCTTCATGGTGTACTTGTTGGAGCCGGCAACCATCCGCATGCCTTCCTCGGCTTGGTCCACGATCAGGTCGAGGTATTCCCGAGCGCCGGCCAGGTAGGTTACTAGGTCCTCCCCGTAGGGATTGAAGCTCACGAAGTAGAAGCCGCGGTAGCTTTCAACTCGCGGTGGTTCCTTCAGGCCCAGCTCGCGCCGGTCGAAGTTTGGCCCGTAGGCCTCCTGGTCAGGCACGCCGATCAACTCGCCGTTGGTGTTGAAGGACCAGGCGTGGTAGAAGCACTGTAGGACGTCGGCGTTCCCCGCGTCCCGCCGGCAGATCAAAGCGCCCCGGTGCGGACAGGAGTTTAGGAACACCCGCACCTGGCCATCGCGTCCCCGGGCGAAGAAAAGCGGCCGGCCGGCGATAGTGCGGCGCCGGTAGTCCCCGGGGTTCTCCACCTCCGACTCGTGGCCCAGGTAGATCCAGCACCGGCTGAAGATGAGCTCCCGTTCCCGCTGGAACAGGTCGTCGGAGGTCATGGACGACCGGTGGACTCGGAAAACGCCCCGTTCGCGGTCGTCGATGATCAGGTCTTTGATCTCCATAATTTCACCCGTTTCCCGGTGTCGCTGTGCGGATTTGGCTAGGCTAGATGCGTCGCCCGGGGTTGTCAACAAGGATGTGGAACGGCGATTGCGTTGTATGGCGCAGTCACGCTTCGGCGCCCGGCCCCCATGTCGTGCCGAACTCGAACCGCGATGCCAGCTGTCCGGTGAAGGTGCTGGCGTCCTGCAGGGCCAGGTACACGGCCAGCGGGCCAATTGCGCTGGGGTCCACCCGCTCGTGCCAGTCGCGCTGGGTCCAGGGGATGGCCGCCGATCCCTCGCTGCGGAGCCCGCCGGGGCTCAGGATGTTCACGGCGATGTTGTGCTCACGCACCTCACGGGCGAGGCACAGGCTGAACATGTGGACCGCCGCCTTGCTGGCGCTGTAGAGGACGCCGCCATCCTGCTCCGGGTCGGTGGCCATGCGGGAACCGATGTTGATGATGCTGCCTCGCCCCTGATCAATCATCACGGGCAGGACGGCCCGGGAGCAGAGGTACGGGCCGTTGATATTGACCCGCATCAGTTGCTCCCAGCGCGGGGCGTCGATGTCCAGGATCGTCTCGCCCAGCACCATCATCCCGGCGTTGTTGAACAGCACGTCAATTCTGCCGTAGCGCTCCCTGGCCTGGCGGACCATTTCGTTGACCTGGGACTCGTCGGTCACGTCGCACTCGACGGCGAGCACGTCGCCGCCGGCTTCCCTGATGTCGCTGGCCGTTTCTGCCAGCGTGCCGGCCAGTCCGGCGGTTGACTGGCTGCGGGCCGAGATGACCACGCTGGCGCCCTCCTCGGCGTACGCCTTGGCTATGGCCCGGCCGAGGCCTCGGCTGGCGCCGGTGACGATCGCGACCATTCCGTCCATCTGTCCCATGGTTGACCTGCCTGTATGAATCGGTTGCCGGCTAGGGATTGGGTGTCCCGGTGTTGACCTGCGGTATCCGACGCGGTGGCGGGGCGACCTCCTGTAGGCTGGACAGGTCCATGGCCGGTATTTCCACCTGGACGAGGTCGTGGACGGCGTTGGCGAGTTCGTTGTGACGGTCGAACCAGGCGGCCAGTTGATGGCGCCACGCGTCCAGCCCGCCGCTGGCGTGGAGCTCGAAGGCCGCCTCGCGTCCGTCCAGGCCCGAGGACACCTGGTCCCAGGCGAGCTGCAGCAACGCGGCCCGTTGCATGGCGGTGTAGCCGCCTCCGCCGAAGGCGTCCTCCAGCTCGGCGGCCATCACCGGGTCCGCGAAGTCGGTATCGGCCGGGGCGTTGATCAGGGACGAGCCGGGCAGGCCGCGCAGGATTTCGCCCATGCGCTGGCGGACCCGGAGGGTGTTGACCCCGGCGGCGGCCACGTGGACCTGGTTGGGCAGCACGTACCCGCTGGCGGTCATCTCGGGTTCCAGCTCCGCCGCAGCCATGCAGGTGCGGGTGGTCTGGACGTTCACGGTCAGTTCGACCAGTTGTTCGACGGTCTGGGGGTTGTCCTTGAGGCCCATGATCTCGGCCAGGGCCAGGGCGAGGCCCAGGGTGAGTTCCGCCTTGGCCAGCCAGCCGTAACTGTGATGCCAGAGCATCCAGCACACCAAACCCTGGCGGCGGTTCCGGTTGGCGGGCTCGCCGCCGAAAACGCGGTTGCGGGGGATGAAGACGTTGTCAAACCAGACCATGGAGTCCAGCTCGTCGAACCGGCCGCTCAACGGGGACAGGAACGGGTTTTTGTGCCGGGCGGCCGGCCGCCGGGTCACCACCTTGAGGCCAGGGGCGTTCACCGGCACGATGAACCAGGGGTACCTGCCGCTGCCGGGCGGCATGTCGTTGCGGGTGGAGACCAGCAGGTCCTCGGCGAAGGCAGTGCTGGTGTGCATCTGGATCTTGCCGCTGATCACGATGCCATCGGCGGTGTCGCTGACCAGGCGCATGGCGGCGCGGTCGTTCTCGTCCGGTCGGAGCCGGGCGCCGATGAGCGGCCCGCCGCCGGCGTAGGTCAGGAACCGGCCGCCCTTGGGCAGCGACGCCAGGTAGTCCCGGGCCACCTCGATCTCCTCGGTGGATTCGTCCACTCGCGAGAGGACGTTCAGCAACCCCAGGGAGATCAGCGCGCCGTAGGCCGGGGTGTGGGTGACGTTTCCGCCGCCGGCGAAGTGGGTTGCGCTGATGGCCTTGCCCAGGTGTCTGAGATCGTCGGCCGTTTCCGGTGGGGTGAGCAGGACGGGCTGGCGGTGACCATTTCCGTCCGGCTTGGTCAGGAGTGTGTCCTGCCAGTCGGGATCGAAGTGGCGGTCGTACCAGGTCGCGTACTCGTCGACCATGGCCGACGTGGCCGGGTGGGTGGTGATGTCGTCCACCGGGCCCTCACCCAATACCCACACGTCGCGTCCATCGTGCAGGTTCTCCTTGTAATCAGCCCCAGTTCGCATGTCTCACCGTCCGCGGGATGACCTGAATGAATTTTCTTGTGTTGACAACGGCGCCGCCGCTGGTGGTTGGCCGCGCCGCCGGCCAGATTACCGGGCGGGCGATCCTACACGAATTGCGCCTCGACCCAACCCTGGTCGAAGGGGGTCCAGAAGTGGGAGGTCAGCCTCAGGTGCTTGAACATCCAGACGCCGTCGACCCTCACGTACTCTTCGTCGTATCTGGCCGAGCCCCAGACTGCACGATTGCCGTCCGCGTAGGTGCAGGGCTGGAACAGGTACCAGATGCCGGTGGCGGTGTCGCCGTCCACCTCGATGATCGGGTTCATGACCATGTGCACGGCGAAGGGCAGGCGGTTCGGGGCGTTGATGAAGAAGTTGCGGATGCCCTCCCGGCCTTCGGCACGGCCGCGTATGCCACCGTCCCAGACTGCGTCTTCGACGAACAGGCCGGCGATGCCGTCGGCGTCGTAGTGGTCGTCGCAGTAGGCGCAATAGCGGGCCTTGAGGCGCTTGATCTCCTCGATGTCCTCCAGAGCACGCAGCCGACGCTCGATGTCTTCCAGGCTCATGACACGCGTTCCTCCGTCCATGTACGTACCAGCCTCACGCGTACACACTGGCACACTGAATCAAGCGCTTTGCATGGATGAACAGGATAGACGGAATGGAGCGATAATGCGTCGTGGTGATCACAATCAATCAACTCAATCCTGTTCATCCTGTCCATCCATGCGAGTTTCTTCCGTCTAGGCGTTGGCCAGTTCCTCAAAGGACGGCTCGGGCATACCCGCCGTCCAGTTGGGGTCGCGCAGTTCCAGCCGGTTGCCGCTGGGGTCGAAGAAGTACAGCTCGCGGCCGGTGAAGAAGCCCTGGGCCCGGTAGGTCAGATGGTCGATCCGGATGCCCCGCCGGCGGAACTCCCTGCACGCGGCTTCGAAGATGTCGGGCGACACCGTGAACGAGTGGTGCGCGCCGCCGTTGTCGGCCTGGGCTCCGTCCACTGGGCTGGAACGCTCGCACAGCAGGATGTTGTGGTCGCCGACGTTGAAACACGACATAACGCTGTTGCCCAGCCGCCCCTTGGGCTCGAGACCCAGCAGTTCTCCGTAAAACTCCTCGGCTTCGTTCAGGTCGTTCACCGGGATCGACCAGTGGGTGACGCCTTCAATTTTCAAGACTGCCATGTCGCCTCCTGTGGCGCGCTGCGCGCGGTCTGACGTCCGGCTCGATGTTGGCCGCCATTATAGGCACAATGGCGGCGTCCGCTACCCTTTTCAATGGCAGAAGGCAGCAGGGCCCGGGCATCCCATCGATTCTGTCCATCCTGTGTATCTATGCAATTTTCTCCGGTCCCGGCCAAGCAAATGGCACGAGGGGGCGTCAGGGTCAATTACACGCGAAAGCAATTCCAGTTTCGCGGTAACCCATTACCTTTGAGTCTCCGGACCCTTCGCCGATACTTCTATTCCCGTCCCGCGGTCCGCGTCGAACACCGGAGCGACCAACATATAGAGCCCAAACGGCAAACCGTCCATGACAAACCGCGAAGGAGCATAACCTCATGAAGCCCATATCGAGCTTCCTGCTATTCCTGACCACTGTCTCAGTCCTGCTCGGATGCGCTTCCGGCGCCCCCAACCCGCCCGTCCCCGAGACCACCGAGACCCAGGAAGTCCAACTCCGCATCCTGGCCATTAACGACTTCCACGGCCATATCGCCACTTCGTCCAACTCATTCGGCGGAGTGGGTCGCGCCGACTATCTCGCGGCCAACGTCGCCGCCGCCCGCGCCGAGGTGGAGAACTCGGTCTTCGTCTCCGCCGGCGACCTCATCGGCGCGTCGCCCCTGGTTTCCTCTCTATTCCACGACGAGCCGACCATCGAGGCCATGAACCTCATCGGCCTCGACCTCAACGGCGTCGGCAACCACGAGTTCGACGACGGGCCCGACGAGTTGCTCCGCATGCAGCACGGCGGCTCCCACCCCGTCGACGGCGACCTCGACGGTGATCCCTTCGCCGGCGCAGAGTTCGAATTCCTCGCCGCGAACGTCACCGACGACCGGACCGGCGTGACCGTCTTCCCGCCCTACGCCGTCCGCGAGTACCAGGGCATCCCCGTCGCCTTCATCGGCATGACCCTGGAGGCGACCTCCGGCATCGTCGCCAGGTCCAGCGTGGCCGGCCTCACCTTTCACGACGAGGCCCGGACCGTCAACGCCCTCGTCCCCCGCCTGCGCGCCGAGGGTATCGAGGCCATCGTCGTCCTGCTCCACGAGGGCGGCCTCTCCGACGGCGGCCAGGACGATTGCGGCGCCGGCCTCACCGGCCCCATCGCCGACGTCGCCGCCCGCCTCGACGGCGCCGTGGACGTCGTCATCGCCGGCCACACCAACGACGAGTTCGTCTGCGAGATCCACGGCAAGTGGGTCACCATGGCCGACACTCGCGGCCGCCTCTTCACCGTCATCGACGCCACCCTCGACCGCGCCACCGGAGACCTCACCGTCCAGACAATCAGCAATCGCCCCAACAGCCAGGCCGGCGTCACGCCGGATCCTGAGGTCACCGCCCTCATCGAACGCTACGAGACCCTGGCCGCTCCCCGCGCCAACGCAGTCATCGGTACCGTGACCGACGACATCACCCACCGGCAGAACGACACCGGAGAGTCCGCCCTGGGCAACCTCATCGCCGACATCCAGCTTGCCGCAACCGGCGACGCGGATACCGGCGCTGCCGTCGTCGCCTTCATGAACCCGGGCGGCATTCGCGACGACATTTTCTTCGAGGCCGGAGGCAGCGAAGCCGATGGCCAGCTGACCTTCGGCGAGGCTTTCTCGGTTCATCCCTTCGGCAACAGCCTCATCACCATGTCCCTGACCGGCGCCCAGATCGACAACCTCCTCGAGGCCCAGTTCTCCGGCACCGAACCGGACACCAGGCGCGTCCTCCAGGTCTCACGGGGCTTCAGCTACACCTGGGATGCCGCCCGGCCCGCCGGCTCCAGGGTCGACAACGCCACCATCGCCATTGACGGCGTCACCCTGAACCCGGACGCCACCTACCGCGTCACGGTGAACAGCTTTCTCGCCGGTGGCGGCGACGGGTTTGACGTGCTCACCCAGGGGACCCGGCGCGTCGGCGGAGCCCTCGACCTCGACGCAATGGTCGAGTATTTCGCCGAGGTTGGCCCCGTTTCCCCCAGCCCGCTGGACCGCATCACCCGGGTGAATTGACACGGGCGGCGCGAACCGGCGCGCCAGGCCCCCGCATGACGCCCAGCGCGCTCGCGCGTACCCGGCTTGACATTGCGGGGAGCGCAGCGACGTGGCGTTCTCGTTCCGGCGTCGTCGCCCGTCGCCCTGACGAGATTGCCGCGCTTCGCTCGCAGTATCCGTGTTGGGTGTCAGGGTTTGTCCGGAGCGGGCCGGCAATCAGGTTGCCATGGGATGCTCTGGCGGGCTACAGCGTGATGCGCATCAGTTCTTCGGAGAAGACGATTTCGCCGTCGTAGATGCGGCTGATGTCGCCGATGCCCTGCTCCATGGGGCCGTGGCCGGAGAGGTGCGGGCCGATGTGGACGAGGACCAGCTTTTTCACGCCGGCGGCCTGGGCCATGCGGGCGGCGCCGGTGGTGCCGCATTGGCCGCCGGCCTCGCCGTTGCTGTCCATCACGGCCTGGTCGTCCCAGCACATGCAGAGCATCATGTCCGCGTCCCGGGCCAACTCGGTCACCGTGTCGCAGGGCTGGGTGTCACCGGTGAATATGACGCTGCCGTCGGGTGTGTCGACGCGGTAGGCCAGTGAGTCGAGGTAGGGCTGCACGTGCTCGGCGGGCGCGGCGGTGACTTCCCAATCGGCGCCGCTGAACACCTTGCCCGGACCCACGTCGGTTGCCGACACCGACGGCGCGGGCCGGGGCAGGGTGCCGCCGCGATTGACGAAGACCGCCTGGCTCAGCGGGTGGTTTACGCGAGCCTTCCAGTCGTGGGAGAAGAGGCCGTTTTCGCCGATGATGCCCTCGGTGATCTTCTCGGTCAGGTCGGGGCCGAACACCTGAAGCTGGTTCTCCCTGCCTACGCTCTGATCCCAGCGGCACAGCAGGAAGCAGGGGTAGTCGATGTCGTGGTCGAAGTGGTGGTGGGTGAAGAAGAGGTAGTCCACCTGGGTAGGAAACAGGCCCGCCTTGACCAGCTTGTGGGTGGTGGCCGGCCCGCAGTCGAACATCAGATGCTGGTCGCCCAGCTTGAGCACGTGGGAACTGCCGAAGCGGGTTGGCGTGGGCGTCGGTGTGCCGGCGCCCAGGGTGTAGATTTCAGCCATGTTGGTCCTCGCTATTGGTTGATCGGATTTACGGTGAGATTGGAACCGCGGGTCAGTTCACCGTAAGGTCAGCGCCCATCCTGGTCAGGGTCTCGCACCCGTCCGCCGTGGTTAGGACGGTGTCACCCACCGCCATGGCCAGCCTGCGGTCCCAGTCCAGCAGGACCATGTGCATGAAGATGACCATGTTGGGCCGCACCACCACCGGGTTGTCGCGGTAGATCATGGGCCAGTCCATCCAGGTGGGAGGATAGAGCGCGCCGAGGCTGTACCCGCAGGCGTTCAGTCGGTGCTCGCCCAAGCCGGAACGGTCCAGTGACTCGGCGTGGGCGGCGAAGATGTCCCCAAAGGTTGAGCCCGGCCGCGCGGCGTCCTTGCAGGCCTGGAGCGCATCGCGGCAGGCGGCGTGCATGGCAATCTGCTGCTCCGTGGGTTCGCCCACCAGGATGGTTCGCATGAGGCAGGAATGGTAGTGGCGGTAGGCGCCGCCGAACTCCAGCATGAGCTGGTCGCTGGGGTCCAGCGTGCGGTAGCCGGTGAAGTTGCGCACCATCAGGGCGTTTTCGCCGGAGCCGAGGATGAAGCGCGAGGCCGCGTAGTCTCCGCCGCCCCGGAACACGGCGGATTGCATCCCGGCCAGCACCTCCTGCTCGGGTACGCCCGGCCGGGCCAGCCGCTGGGCGGCCGCCAGGGCGTCGTCGGCCAGGGCCGCGGCGCGGCGCACGTATTCCAGCTCGGCGTCGCTCTTGACCAGCCGGAATTGGCTGACCAGTTCGGAGCAGTCCTCGTACTCGCACCTGTTCTCCAGCGCAGCCCGCACGTACTCCCACCGCGCGCCGGTCAGGCACCACGCCTCCAGCTCGATGCCGACGCGCTGGCCGCTGCATCCCTGCTCCTCCAGGATCTGCCAGAGGTCCTGGCCCGGGTTGCTGCCGGCGCTGTCCACCCAGATGCGGATGTCGTCGATCACCGAGGTCAACCGGGCCTGGCGCAGGTCGGCGGACCGGGTGAGCAGGACCAGCGCGCCGTCGGCGCCGAGGTAGAGGCACTGGAACTGGGAGTAGCCGGTGGTGTCGTACCCGGTGAGGTAGTACATGCTCTCCTGCCGGAAGACAAGCAGGGCGGCGAGGCCCCGCCGTTGCAGTTCGGCCACGACTCGCTCCCGGCGTCCGGCCAGTTCCTGCTCCGTGAAGTGCAATGGCATGTCGGTACCTCCTGGCGCCGGTGGTGATCGGCGTGCGTACTGCGGCGGGTTGGTTTGGTGATGCTAACACCACTTGCTGAGACTGGCCCTTGTATAATCCGGCGAAAGATGTCCCCGCCGTCGGAACTGAATGGATCAACGCATCGGTCAAAGGGAGGTGCGAGCATGGCAACGATCAACTCGGTATTGGGGCCATTGGACACGGCGGACCTGGGGTTCACCCTGCCCCATGAGCACCTGATCGACTCGACCGCCGGCATCCGGAACACGTACCCCGAGCTGGAATTTCGCGATCAGGCGCTTGACATGGCGCTAGAGTCTTTTGGCCAGGCCAGGGAGGGCGGCGTTGACACCGTCGTGGAGGTGTCGCCGATGGACCTGGGCCGGGACGTGCTGCTGATGAAGGAGGTCTCGGAAGGGACGGGGGTGCAGTTCATCTGCTGCACCGGCTGCTGGCTGGACGTGCCGCGCAGCTTCTGGGGCCGGGACAAGGACTTCATCGCCGACCTGTGGGTGCGAGAGATCGAGCAGGGGATCGAAGGCACCGGGATTCGGGCCGGCATCATCAAGGTGGCCACCAGCGACCCGATCACCGAGCACGAGGAACTGATGCTGCGGGCATCGGCGCGGACGCACCTGCGTACCGGGGTTCCCATCACGACCCACACGCCGGCCCAGTCGCGCATTGGACTGGAGCAGGTGCGCATCCTGCGGGAGGAGGGCGTCGAGCCCCACAACGTCTACGTGGGACACCTGAACAACACCATCGACCCGGATTACCACCGGGAACTGGCGCGGCTGGGCGTGTGGCTGGGCTGGGACATCAACAACCCGGGCGGCCGCCCCAACCTGCCGTCGTGGCAGGAGCGCACCGACTACCTGAAGGATCGGCTGGACGAGGGGCTGGACGCCAATATGATGCTGTCCCACGACTGGAACGTGGTGCTGTCCCGCATCAGCTCGGAAGGCTTCCCCACGCGCGACCAGAACCCGGACGGGTATTTGTGGATCAGCCGCGCCATCATTCCCCGGCTGATGGATTCGGGGGTGTCGGAAGGCGTCATCGACCGGATGATGATCGACAACCCGCGCCGGTATTTCGAGGGCGTGCGGCCCTCGGACTAACCGCCGTCTCATTCTGCCAACCCCACCGTCGTTCCTGCGAAGGCAGGAACCCAGACATTCTCCGGGAGAGGAACGTTGGCTCGATGTTGCGCCCACTGGATTCCCGCGTGCGCGGGAATTACGGTATCTCCAAACACGCCCTTTAACGGAGTTGCATCATGACACCAGGTCGGTTCCAGTTCGTCAGCCAGGTGGGGCGCGTGCCCTCCATGACCGTGCCGCTGGACGCGCAGCAGGAACTCAGGTTCCAGCGCCTGATGGAAGAGTCGATCATGATCGACCTGCACCAGCATCCCATGGTGATTCCGGAGGACTTCAGCCAGTACTGGGAGTACCTGCGCAGCGACCGCTACGTGTGGGGCTACGACGCAGTGCGGGCCGGCGGGTTCACCGCGGTGGGCACCGCCAACGTGTTCCGCGGGATGCTGAACACCAACGAGATGTCGTTCATCCGCTTTTCCGATCTGCTGGAGGAGGTCAGCATGATGATCTCGGACATCTCACAAAACGATGATGTGCTTCAGGTCAGCAACGCGGCGGAGATCGAGGCGGCCAAGGCGCAGGGCAAGGTGGGATTCTTCCCCACGGTGGAGCACCTGGCCATCGGCAACGAGCTGAACCTGGTGGACGTGCTGTACAACGCAGGGATCCGGCTGGCCGGCCTGACCTACAGCCGCAAGGCATACATCGGCGACGGCATCTTCGAGCGCAACGACGGCGGCCTCAGCGACTTCGGGCTGGAGGTGGTGCAGCGGATGAACGAGCTGGGCATGGTGGTGGACGTGTCACACGCCTCGTTCCGCACCGCCATGGACGCCATCGAGGCGTCGGAATCGCCGGTCACCTTCAGCCACGACGGTTCCTACACCCTGGCGAGCCACAGTTTCCAGGCTCGGCGGCTGCGCCGGGACGAGGAACTGCTGGCCTGCGCGCGCAAGGGTGGGGTCATCGGGATCACCGCCGTGCCCAACCGGCTCAGCAACGACCCCGAGCAGAGCATCGAGTGCGTGCTGGACCACTATGACTACATGGTGAACCTGGTGGGCGTCGACCACGTGGCCATCGGCACCGACACCAGCATCGGCGACTCGGTAGGCGTCGGCGAGGCGGTGATGGGTCGCCCCGGCCCCACGCCGGCGCGCTACATGGACGGCCTGGAGTCGCCCGCCGACGGGAAGAACATCATCCGCGGCCTGATCGCGCGGGGATATGCGGATGAGGACGTGCGTAAGATTGCCGGAGGGAACGCGCTGGCGCTGTTCCGGCGGGTGATGGGGTGAAACGGTTTGCCCTTTCGGGCCAAACCGTAGGCTCGGTGTCCTATGGCCTGTCGGGCGACTTGATCATCCTCAACGCGTTCTCGGCCCGCAGTTTGACTCAGCATGAGCCTCGCGTAACTGGCCCCAAACGGCATCGATTTCGCAAGCGAGTGATCAGGGAAGTCCACCAAGCACTGTCTCGGCCCTTTCTCTAAGCTCCGTCTGGGCAATCAAGAGATCACCACTGGCTTGAACGATTCTGTTTTCTATCAATAGGTCTTGACCCTTCAGGAAAGCATTGCGGTCTTGGTACCAATTCCCCAGTGAGGCCAAATTCATGTATGTCGCCACCAATTTGTCGGCGGTGTCCAACATGGCTTTGAACGCAGAATATTCCTCACCGTTGGAGTGATGGTTATCCCTTAGCTTTAGCAACTGCTCGTAAAAACCTGATCGTGCAGACAGTTCAATCTGGGGTGAACCGGAAAGGACTTGGCTGGCAACCCTGAACAACATGTAAAGATAAAAGTATCTGGTCTGATTCCGGTGATCATTTTGGGACGGGCCTTTTTTGGACCCTACCGAATAACCCAATTCCTTAGCGTGGTTGGCCATCAACCAAGGCACTAAGAGATCATCTCCCGTCAAGGCAGTCGTTGCCTCGTCGAATTCATTGCCTCCCGGAGTGAACTCGCCACTGCGCCCAAATGCCGTATGCGGCTTTTTCAAAATGGCCGCTCCGTAAAACCGGAGTGCGTCGAATGCGTTGATCAGCTTATCTTGAGGAAAGTTTTGCTTTTCTGATTTGGGAAGAACGTTGTACTCGCCGGTTTGTACTTCCAGATAGTAGCCCTTATCCAACAGGGCGGACTTGAGCTGGTGAAAGCATTCTTCCAGAGTCAGAAAATCTCGGCCACGAACTGCATTTTGCTTGTTGGAAAATCTCGTGATATCCCTAACAAATTCGTCGTCGAAATCAGGTACTGCAATCAGCTTGAAAGCGAGCGAACTCGTGCGATAAGGATCCGCTTTCGGCGACGTGTCCAATTGTTCTTGGACACCCGCAAACCGGTTTTCCATGAAATCGTATAGGGTCCTGGTCGTCTGACATCCATTGACGATTTGAGGAGAATCAATGCGCAGTGTTCCATCCGATGGCTTCAAACTGCGGCACACTATGCTGATTCCGTTGTTGAAGGCGATGAACCGATCCGGGTTCTCTAGAAGCGTATTGTTGATACCAGCGTTCACTGACTTGGCTCTTTTGCCGAGCCACTTTCGCACGTTCCGGTCGTAGATGCTGTCAACCGATCCATTGTGCAGTTTGGCGTATTCACGGAGCATTTGGTACACATCGACGAGCGTCGCAGCACCAACATAAGTGTCCGTTCCCGCATGTACCCACTGGCAAACGAGGGATACACTCTTAGTGGGAGGCTGCTCTCCACATATTTCGTCGTACAAATCTCTTAGGCTTACGGCTTCCAAATGAACACAAGGTCCGTAGCGCTCGTTTGCAATCACCCGGGCATTTTCGAGTTCATCCGTTTGACTATCGTTGAGCGGGTCAACCGTCGCGATGACATAGGTAAGAGTTCCTTCGTTTGCGAGCACGGCACAGCACCGCTCGAGGGCGTCGGTCAACTGGGTCCCGCTTTTGGTCTGTTGCAAACCTTTAGAAAATTTGATGAATTCCAACAAGGGTGAAACTTGGAGGCCTGCAGTTCCATATTTACCTTGCACGACGATGCCGTGGGCTGGGTTCCCTTCCTCCGCCTCTTCAACAATTAGGCCGTCAATGCCGTGATCGCCAGCACCCGCCATGTCAGTAGCGTCGATGGCGTCATCGTCGGACAGTTGGTAACGGTAACGCAGGACGCATTGGACAAACGAATCTCCCTTTGACACCGTGTCTGTTTCGGCTTCTATGTCGTGCAGAATCTCTGCCTTCCAAACTGCGAAACTGGGCTCGTTTTGTACCATGTTTGCCTCTCCAAAATCCTGAAAAGTAGCGTAACTCGACGGGAACGCACACGATCTTCGTACAATCCTAGCGCGGACGCCCACAGATTACACAGACGTCCTGTCTTCTGCCAACTGTTCAGACGGCATGACGAAACGAGTTCAATGACTAATACCAAGTCGTTTTGTGTTATGGAAGACGTACGAAAGATGCTCAGACGGTTAACTCCAACAAGTACCACCCGCCTTGCAGGCGGTCCACCACGTACATGATGCCGTTGGCGTCGGCGCCCTCGGGGATGCTGGGGATGTAGTAGGCGACCTCCTGGGGCTGGAAGGGGTTGGTGGTGTCGAAGACGCGGATGCCGGCGTTGAAGAAGGTGGCGTAC
>JAJEIA010000162.1 GCA_022823505.1 Dehalococcoidia bacterium | reverse complement strand
CACTGGTCGGAGCCATCGACGCCTACGAGGCCCGGCGCAACACCGCCAAGGCTATCATCGATTGGCGCTTCAGCACCCAGGACGCTCGCTCCAAACTCCATCGCCTCTATCCCTGCAATTCCTGAATTGATCCGGTACTAGAAATTCGGACGGAAACCCCGGCTGGCGAAGCGGAGGTTATACTCCGGGCCATCTGAGTTAGCGGAGCGAAGTGAGACCATGCTGGGCGAGAGACCCGACCAGAAAGGGCTGTGGGAAGCGGACCATCTGTACCTGGACCTGGTGGGCAAGGACACCTTCTATGGTCTGCTGGCGTCATTGAGGGGCCAGCTGTTTCGGGATGCCGACTTCGCCGAGTTGTACTGCCCGGACAATGGACGGGTCAGCGTGCCGCCCAGCCTGCTGGCCACGGCGCTGCTGTTGCAGACCCACGACAAGGTGAGCGACGCCGAGGCCAAGGCCAGAGCCGATTTCGACATCCGGTGGAAGGTGGCGTTGGGCATTGAGATCGAGGACCGGCCCTTTGCCAAGAGCACGCTGCAGGTGTTCCGCGCCCAGTTGATCCTGCACGACAAGGTGCGGGGGGTGTTCGAGCAGAGCCTGCGGCTGGCGCGGGAGAGAGGCTACCTGAAGGGAAAGGGTGGGATGCGGGTGGCGATGGACACGACGTACATCCTGGGACGTGGGGCGGTGAAGGACACCTACAATCTTCTGGCCGACGGCATCGTGAAGCTGATGCGGGCGTTGGCGGCGGTGGAGGGTGTACCGATGCGGCGCTGGGCCGAAACCCACGGTTATAAGCGCTACGTGGGCAGCAGCGTGAAGGGAGAGGCGGCCATCGACTGGTCCAACCGTCGGGCGCGGCGGAGGTTGTTGGGACAGATTGTGGCGGATGCCGACCGGCTGCTGGAATTGGCTCGGCAGGCCCAGGACGGGTTGGACGCCGACAGCGTGGAGCGCCAGGCGATAGTTGACGCAGCCGAATTGCTGAGTCAGTTGTTGCTCCAGGACGTGAAGCGCAGCACGGACGGCGACGGTGACGGCGGGGTGAGCCTGAAAGAGGGAGTGAGCAAGGACCGGATGGTGTCGGTGCATGATCCGCAGATGCGCCACGGCCACAAGAGCAAGCGCAAGCGCTTCGACGGGCACAAGGCCGCCGTGGTGGTGGACACCGACAGTCAATTGATCACCGCGGTGAACGTGCTGCCGGGCAACGCTGCCGACAATCTGGGGGCGCTGGAGTTGGTGGAACAGAGCGAGGCCAGCGCCGATGTACCGGTGGTGGAAGCCATGGGGGACACCGCCTATGGCGACGGCGGCACCCGCCAGGCTTTCGCCCACGCCGGGCGCAGGTTGGTGGCCCGAGTGCCGGGACGTCCCAACCGGAAGTGTTTCCCCAAGGATGACTTCGTCATCGACCTGCTGGCAGTGAGTTGCACCTGTCCGGCGGGACAGATCACCCGCACCATCGTGCCAGCGGGGAAACGAACCGACGGTACTGGGACGGTACATCGCCTGCAAGCCTTCCGGTTCGACGGCGCGGTGTGCCAGGGCTGTCTGTTGCGGTCCCGATGCTTTGCGGCCAAGGGCAGGAAGGGACGGCAGGTGCTGATCCACCCGCAGGAAGGCTTGCTGCAAGAAGCCCGGACGTTGCAGCAGAGCGCCGACTACGATCAGTACCGGCAACGACGGGTGGTGGCCGAGCATCGCCTGGCTCGACTGGAGCAGTTGGGCATCCGGCAAGCGCGCTACTTCGGAAGGGTCAAGACCAAATTCCAGTTGTATCTGGCGGCCACGGTGGCGAACCTGACCCTGCTGGCCAACCAAACCGGTGTGGTCGGTAATCCTGGCAATAACCCCGACGGCGTCGTCACCACCGCTGAAATTGGCGGCAATCTCGGCGTGGATCACCACCTGCTGCCAACCTGGACGCTGGTTTGGCTCAGGTCTCCAACACTGGTACTATTGCTCTCCCCAACCAGGGCTTTCCGGCCCGCTTTCTAGCAGCAGTTGCTAACCCCAGGACGGGAGCATCCTATGGCACTGGCTTGAAACTGGCGTTGTCGAGGTGATCTTGTCCGATTATCTGGTCAGAGAACTACGCGCCGAGCTGGAGACACCCAGGTTCAATCTTAACCTCGCGGCCCGTACCACTTTCTTGCTCGAATATGCCGAGCGAGCGACGCTCATCGACCCTGTTCCCGAATCGGGCACCTATTGCCGAGATCCTAAGGACGTCCCAGTCCTGGATCTCGCTATCCATGCTGGTGTTGATGCCATCGTCGCTCTGGATCCCGACCTACTCGAACTCGACGGCCAGCACAACTTTCGCATCCTCCGCCCGATGGGCGTGCATCGACTCCTGCACGAGCGGGCAGACTGACCCTGACCGTTAGTGACGACCTGCAAGGGAGTTCACCTCAGCCCGTGTCGTGGTGGTGGTGGAGCACCTCGTAGTTGCGGAGGCCCTCGTTCCAGACGTGGCGGACCACCTCGGCCGGAATGTCCCTGACCTCCCGTTGCAGGGGAAAGCCCGCGTTGGGGGTGCCGGAGAAGACGAGATTTACCAGGTCGGTCTCGTCGGTGGTGATCTCTACATGGAGATCCGCGTCGGCCCTGAGCTCTTTGATGAGGTTCACCAGCCGGTCCAGGGCGTCGGCCAGGGCCAACTCGGTGACGATGGGTTTCCGCTGCTCCGGCATGGGCCACCTCCCCGGCGGAAGTTCTGCGGTCGGGTCGCCCATCGTGCCACGGGCATCAAACCGTCCCGCCGGGGCTATTGTGCTACATCGGAACGCCGGTTCCAATCTCCGGCGCGGCGCTCAGGCGGGAGGCAGCGGGATGGGACCGGTGGAAGCCGGGCTGGAGTTCCGGGCGGCCGGAAGCAGGGGAGGCATCTCACCGGTGCGGTAGGCGCGGTCGATTTGGGGCAGCATCCACTCGCCGGCGGTGGTATTGTCGGGCAGCACGATGTTGGCCAGGAATTCGGTCTCGATGGTGGATATGCCGGCGGTCACGGCTTCCAGCTTCGCCTTGATGACCAGCAGCAGGGCCCGCCAGCGCTGACGACAGGCCTGGTCGTGGGATTCTTGCACCTGGCGGTCGGTGCGCTCCCGGGGCGGGCTGTGGTTGGTGTGGCGGAAGTCCTCGGGATCGGGCAGTTCCAGGACGAAGCGGATGCGGCGGTTCTCCATGGCAAAGATGACGGTGGCCAGGTTGCCCTGGGTGGCGTAGGCGAAGCCGTCGGCGCCGTAGCGTTCGAGGGTCCCCTCGATCTCGTTGCGGGTGCGCATCGCGTTGACGGTGGTGTTGCGGGCGTAGGTCATGGCGTTCACCTGGGCGGTGGCGGTCACGCGCGGGATGCGCCGGTGTTGACTCGATGGTGCATTGATCAGGACCGGAATGTAGAGGCGAGAATACGGTTGCCAGGATCACACCCAGGGGCGGCGCTTGGAGAAGGACTTGGTGGACTCGGGCGTGGGCAGGCCCCGCTGTTCCAGGAGCATGAGGGTCATGCGCCGGAACTCCTCCCGGTCGTGGCCGGTGATGACGGCCTGCTCGTGGGCCTCGGAGATGGCCACGGGATAGCCCAGCCCCAGCTGGCACTGCTTCACCAGCATGGCGTGGCTCACCGCCAGCAGCTCGGGGTCCTGGGCCAGCCAGTCGGGCACCTCGACGCGGGCGATCTCGGCGCCGCCGTTGAGGTAGTAGAAGTGGCTCCACTCCTGGCCGGCGGCGAGACCCAGGGCGAAGCGGGCGGCCAGGTGGCTGGAACGGTAGAGAGGCGAGCGGTGGCCCGGCTCCAGCACGAGTTCAAACATCTCCCGGTCGTCGAAGCCCGCGGCGCCGTCGCAGGACGGCAGGTCGGAGCGTCGGGCGGTGCAGAGGCGGTTGCAGTCGCCATCGCCCTGAGCACAGAGCATGAGACGCACGGCGCCGGCCGCCTCGGTGGTGCGGGGTCTGGAGGTGTAGGCGGCCACCGCCACCGGGCGGCCGCTCTGGGAGGCCTCGCGCAGGCGGGCCAGGGCACAGCTCAGCCGGTCTCCGATGAGAAAGTCGGCGACGTAACGGGGATACTGGCCCCGCTGCAGGTCCCAGAAGGCCAGGGTGCCGTCCAGCAGGGCTAGGACGGGCCGGTCAGTGGGCAGGCTTTCGACGGAGTCGGCCAACCGTTCCACCTCCCGCACGGTGCGCAGCGCGCCCAGCAATGGACCGGCGATCAGCGTCTCGCCGGAGGCACCGTTTGGGGAACGCAGGTACAGGTCCTCGTCATCCACGGCCAGGGCGGGCTCACTGAACAATTCGCAGCCGGGACCCCTCCCATAGGTGATGGCGCAGCCGCCCAGGTTGATCAGATGACAGCGCAGGGGCAGGTGGCGGTCCACGTCGATGTGGGAGCCGTCCACGGAGACCGCGGTCCAGTCGGCGGGGACGTCCGGCGGGGCGATGCCGTCCAGCAGGCCCTCGGGACCGGTGCGTGCGGAGATGTAGGGACGGCGGCCCACCGCGGCGGTGCGGAAGGCGGCCTCGTCGGCGGGAACAGAGTGTGCCCGTTCCAAGGTCTCGGACAGGCGGTCGCCACGGCTGCGCACCGATGCGGCCACGCCGTCCATGGCGGACAGCAGTTGGTGAGTGGTGAGGCCCAGGTCCAGCGCCATGGTTTGGATCGAAAGGGCCGGTCAGGGCAGGACACCGATGCGGAACTTCTTGGTGCCGCACTCTGTGCAGACGGAGCGGGTGGCGGGGCGGCCATTCTTCATGGTCACGGCCTCGATGTCCCTGGATGCGGTCTTGGCCTTGCACTTGACGCAGTAAATCTCGACGGACCGGGACGGGGTGGTCATGTACGGCAACTCCAAAGTGATGGCTGCTGCCATTCTAACCCGCCGGATGATCTGCGGAGAGATTTTGCCGCCAGATCCGCCCGTGGCTCATACGCTCCGAGAACCGCGGGTTCTCAATTGCGGTTGCCGAGGACAGGCAACTTACCGGCGCTATCGTTGATTTGAACGAAGACGGCCGCGGTGACGACCGCTGACAATTTTCCAGGTCCGGCTCCGTGTATCCGCTCTCGCTTCAGCAACTCGAAGCAGCTGACTCGGCGGGAGGAGGGCACAGCTGTCTGGCCGCCAGCTGTGACTCCGCCGCGGTAGGCTTCAATGACGCGGAGTTGTGGAGCCTGTCGCTGCCGCTGGGCATGACCACGGCTCAGTGGGAGCGTCGTGCGGCCTACAGGTGCTATCCTGATACGCGGCGTTCCCGGCGACGCGGGTGTTGGTCACGCCCATATCATGAGTGGCGCCGGGATCATTGCAATAGCAACGGCGGCATCATCGAGGAGGTTTCCCAATGGCCATAGATCGCCTGCCTGCGGGCCTGGTTCTGAGCGGCGGGTCGCTCTTCTTCACCGAGGAGACGATGCCGGATTCCCTCCGGCGGGAGCACGCGCTCCCGGCCCAGCATTGGGCCGTGCTGCACGCCTTCGAGGGGAGCGTTACCTTCGTGGACCTGCAGGCGGATGCTGAACGGATCATCCCGGCGCCGGACCACATAATCATCCATCCGGAAGTCCGCCATCTGCTGGCTGGAGAAGGACCCTTCCGTTGCCGGATGGACTTTTTCCGGGAGCCGGATCCCGACATCCACATGGGGACGCCCGGGGCTCATGCGGACGAGGCGGTGCGGGACAGCCTGGAGCGCTGCGAAGCAAACGGCGGCTTTGCGGAGGTCTTCTACAACACCTTCCTGAACGCCTCTGCGGAGATCGCGCCGTACTTTGCCTCGACCGACTTCGAGAGGCAGCGGACGTTGCTGCGGGACACGGTGTACACGATGGTGTCGCACCACGTGACGGAGCCGGAGATGCGGGAGTTGTTGGAGAAGTTGGGGGAGGCGCACAATCGGAACAACCGGAATGTGCTGCCGGTGCTCTATGAGCTGTGGCTGGACAGCATCTGTGAAACCGCGAAGGCGCTGGACCCGGAGTGGAGCGAGGATCTCGACCGGCAGTGGCGGGCCCGTCTGAGGCCCGGGATGCAGATCATAATGGCGGCCTACTAGCTGGGCGAGTGGTCCAATCCGCAGTGCAAGGACGACGGGCGACGGTGATGGACCGGTGGGAATACCGGCGTTCCTGGTATCGCTCGGTTGGACGCTGAAGCGGAACTGCATGGCGCCGAACTCCACGCCGAGGGAGCGGGTGGCGGGACGGACGCTCTTCATGGTGACGGTCTTGATGTCGCAGGATGCGGCCCTGGCCCTGCGTTTGAAGCGGTAAACCTCGATGGTTTCTGATTGGGTGGATATCGTAGCAAGCTCCTGATCCGAGGTTTCAAACAAGTCGATGTGAACCAACGAGACCTGGCCGCAGCGGTCGCGGAACTCCGGAAGAGGATCCGCCATCTCGAAGACATTGACGTCCTGCGCAACCTGAAGGTCGAGTACGCCGCCCGGCTGGCCGCCCTGTTAGTGGAGGATGCCACGTGGGAAAGCGAGGGCATGGGATGCTACGAGGGGCGAGCAAGCCATCCGCGAATTCTTCTGCGGCATATCTGGTCACTTTGTCTTCGCCCTGCAATATGGCCTGAACCTGCAGACCGAGGTGGCTCAATTCCAACCCGTAATTGTTTGCCTCAGTCCAAACCGTAAATGACATTGCCGCAGACCCTGGCCCATTCTGCCGCCAGCCGGCTGGATTTTGGTGACACTTGCCCCTTACGCCGATGCGGGACGGACCAGTACAATGGTCCCACCACTGCGGGCGTGACGGCTGACGAACGGCTGACCGCCCGCAGTGGACTGACTGGATTGGTCGGGTCGGCCGCTCTGACCTGTGACTGCTGGCGTGAAGCGGGGATACCTGTCAGCCGACTCGGCGGCCGCGCAGGTTCACGGCTCTCACCATCGGCCGTCTGCATCGATTGCTCTTGGCGCATCGAGAATTACACTGGCCGGATCCAGCGCCCGGGCGCTGATAAATCGTTCAGACAAGGGCTGGTTTTCATGAGCCAACAACGCCAGGGAGTATTGATCGCCGTCGACTGGGAGAACATCCGGCGGGGCGCGCAGCTCCACCAGCGCCGGGTGAGCCCGGGCGAGTTGTGCCGGGCCATGCGGGAGGTGGGAAGCGTCTTCGGCCCGGTGTCCGGGGGCAAGGCCTTCGGCGACTGGTCGCTGCGGCCCGACGACGGCCGCGAGTTCGCCGAGCAGGACATCGTGCCCTATCACGCACCGCGCACGGCTGCGGGCAAGGACCGCGCCGATCCGGCCATCCTGCTGGAGGTCTACGAGTGGATCCGGGACCGAGAGGATTGCGCGACCATCATTCTCGGCTCCGGAGACGCCGACTACCAGGTGCTGGTGGACCGGGCGCGCTTTCACGGACGGCGCATCGTGCTGTGCGCCTTCAGCCAGTCGGTGTCGCGGGACATGCTGGCCACGGCGCCGCTGTTTCCCCTGGAGGCCGAGCTGGGGATCCGGCTGGCGGAGCACGGCGACGTGGACGTTGAGGTTGCACCTGCCCCCGCGCCCGTGACTGACCATGGCGGTGTCGATGATCTTCTGGCGAAGTTCGTCCGGGAGATGGACAACCTGGAGAGCCGGATGAACTTCGTGGGCTATGGGATGCTGTGCAACCAGTGGATGCTGGACTGGGGTATCGCCTGGAACGAGTACGAGTGCCGCAAGCTGGTCGACGAGTACGTCGACGCTGGGATCGTGGAGCGCCATGAGGTGGTCAACCCCAACAACCCCGACTGGCCCACGGCGGCGGTGAAGCTGGTGCGCGCCAACGAGACGGTGCGCATCGTGCTGGGGTTCAGCGACGGGCCCGTAGCAGAGCCGGTTCCGGCGCGATGATGTTGCTGGAAATGGGCGGGGTCGGGCCGGACCTGCACGTCTCCGGCGAACCGGTAGGGTGCTGGCGGCAACCGCCCGGGCAACACATGCTGGGGCGCCGGCCGGACGGCTAACGGTCCTCGCCGGGAGTTTGGGAACCCGCTGCTCGGGGATGCCGTTCGTTGCGGAAGCCAGCATGGGAACCTATACTTGCGCGGCGAGTATGGGTCCGCCATGTCCGCAACGGCTGAGGGAGCATGAGGGTCGAGGTTGAGCTGAGTCCCGTCATCGCCACCAGCGAGATGCTGGAACTGGCGAAACTGGCGGACGAAGCCGGAACGGACCGGCTGGGC
>JAJEIA010000135.1 GCA_022823505.1 Dehalococcoidia bacterium | reverse complement strand
ATCACTGGTACATAGTTCGTGGCGTTTTACACGGTGGATGTCACAGATGGATGGCGATGGCTTACTGAAGAGCTATTTCGACCCCGATACTTTCGGTCCTGCGTTGAGTGAGGCAGAACGCGAAATGGGACTGATTGAAGGTTGGATCCTCGGTGTAAATTAGCCGCGCGGTGCTTGTCGCAGGTAATAGCCACGACTATGTGGTCACGCTGGGGTGAAGAAGCCACATATAGGCGTCTTGTCAGCGGAGGGTAAATTGCCGGCCGTGACGCCGCACCTGAGTACGGGAGGGGCTATGCCTTCGTGAACACCGGCCGATTGAGGGGGCCTTGGTGGAACACCAGGCAGTGGTCGAAGCGCGGCCGGATTTTGCGAAGGCATAGGGATATGCGGCGCACTGCGTGTTTACGCTGGGCAACCGGAAGAAGGACTACGGTACGCGGTAATATTAGCGAACCGATTTATTCTCAAAAATGCCAACGTTGGCATTTCGAGGATTGATTTAGGAGGGCTGCTAGATGCCAGATTCCACGACGACGCTCACGTCCAAGCTAGACCCATTGCGGTCATTGGTTGAACGAACTGCCACCGGGGAGGTTTCTCGGTCCGACCTGTTTTCAGCGTGTCTCAAGTCCTCATTTGTCCGTACGTTCGAATTTGCAGATCTCGTGTCAAAAGCGGATTCTGACATTGCCTTTTTCTTGGTTCCTGCACTGAGGGGCATAACCGAAGACATCATCTACTTCGCGTTCTTGGACGGAATCCAACATGAAACCCGCGAGCTAGTGATTGCCAACACGATGGGGCTCGAAGTGCATCAAAGGATCACCGACCAAGTTCGGTTCTTCCAAACCTTTAGGCCATTCCAACCAGCCCTTTCGGCGGAGATCACCGGTATAGAGCAGGTTAAGGCAAATTTGCGTGCATTTTGGCAGCAGAATGGGTGGTCAAACTTGAGACGGGACAGCCCGCCAACGAGAGAGATCGCAGGCAGAACAGTACCAGGAATACTCGAGCAGGTCTACGACTTCATCTTCAGGTTGACATCGAGTGCTGTACATTTCAACCCTGAAATTCTGATGAGGCTAGGTTGGGGATTGATTCCCGAAAGTGGAGACCTCGTTAGGGACAACCGGTTCACCACCAAGCATATGGGTCCGTACCATTTATCGTTGTGCCAGGTGTACGGCTGTTACTTGCTGTGTTTGTATTTCGAGCTTTTTGATAGTCGTTTGAAACCAAATCCAGAGGAGAAGGAAGCCGTAGCCGAGTTGAGGAGCCATATTTGGGGGACTTTCCGATGGCCGGAAATGGTAACGTTCGAAGAAATGAACCAGCCCGTTCCTGATCCGGAGACTGCTAAGTGGCCCAACTTTTTCGTTTACGCACTTTATTCCGTCATCATGAACCAGGGCTTCATTTCCGGTGCCGAACAAATACTGGAATTTGAGACTATGCGACGGTCAGAATACGACCCGCCGGGTCTCCCAACCGACGACCTAGATACTCCTGCAGCCGGCTGATCACCACGTCATCGTCCCATGGTGACTCCGTGAGAAACCGTTGAAGAGACCCTGGCGACGACGCCACGACTTCGGACAGGTTTTCCGCGTTGCGCCGCTCGTGAGACCGGACCAGCAGACCCTGCAAATGGTAACGGCCCAGCTCCTGCGGCTGTTTGCGGCCGAAGGCTGACGCAAAATAGTCGTGAAAATTCCGAAAGGCTCCGTACCCCCGCTCCAACACTGCCGCATCCATCACCCTGCCTCGCCTCCCGAAGCCTTTCCTAAATTGGTCATCATCCAATCATCCCAACCGTCGTTGTAATACTAGGCAGTCGGCAAGACCCACCGCAATGCATGGGCGAACCTGTCCTTGGCGTTCATCATACCGGCCCTCCATCTTATTGACACCCAATCTGGTTCGCCAAAGGGCTATTACGTAAATCTCGTCGTCCGGGCAACCGCGCTCTCGATCATTTCAGCGCATAGCCGCAACTATGTCTAGAAGGCACTGAGCATTGACGACATTGCCGGATCTCGAGCAAGCGACCTACCCAGCTGTAAAAACGGAATGCAGGATCCCAGCCCGTCAGAAGGTTCTCTTGCAGGACCGACACCGATAGGCCTTGTGGTGCGGTTCCTGCCGCAGCCGAACCGAGGAACTCCCGCAGCGAGGACAGCCACTGGGCAGCGGCCGCTTTTTGAGGTCCCGGTGCCGTTCCTTCATCCTTCCCCATGCCTTCAGGGCCCTCCGGTCGCTCTCGAAAGCCAGATCGCCACTCCTGATCCTGGTCGGATCCCGGAACCTTGCATCCAGGCACTCCCGGCGTTGGTATTTCAGCGTGCCACCCACCACCCGACCGGCGAACACCTTGGCCGTGTTGTCGCCGTTCACCCGTACCGTAGAGACGATCTTCACCACCAGGCCGGTCTCTTCCCTGGTCTCCCGCTGAGCGGCGTGCTTGCTCCGCTCCCCTGCATCCACGAAACCGCCGGGCAGCGACCACTTGCCCTTCTCCTTTCCATAGCCCCGCTGGATGAGCAGAACCTCCCCGCGGCCGTTCTCAACCAGACAGAACGCTCGTCTCCTGGGCATTTGTTCCTCGCTGTAGTCTTCCCGGTTACAACCGGACCAACCGGTCTGCCAGATCCGTCAGCCGGTCCCGTTGCGCAACGTGAGCGGTCCAGCGCAACGGTATCTCCGAAGCTCCGTAGCGCGCTCCCAGCACCGCTCCGGCCAGGGCTCCGTTGGTGTCCGTATCACCTCCAGAATTTACCAGTTCAATCAGCGCGTCCTCAAAATTCAGGGGCGTGGTCGCGGCCCACAACCCCGCCTGCATCGTCATGACGGTGTGGCCGCGGACGCCCCGTCTCTGGCCTCCCTGCATCCATCCGGTATCGCCAGGCGCGGGCCTTCCCCGCATGGCGGACTCCAGAAGGCCTGTGGGAACGCCAGCCCCCCGGGCCTCGGCAACAAGGTCGGGACACCCGTCGGCCCTGGCTGCGGACAGGAGTTTCTGCAGATCGGGAACTCCGCCATTGAGCAGCACGGCAATGGCGACGTTGACGATTACGCACGACCACTGGCTGGCCGGTGCGTAGTGGGACACCGCGCAGGTGTCCGCCGCGTCCCGCACCAGCGGCTCCGGTTGGCGTCTGCGCGCGATGGCCACGGGAGCGCACCGCATGATGCCGCCGTTGGAGGCGATTTCTCCCTTGGCGCGATAAACAGCGTAGGCAGCCACCGGGGCAGGCACCCTGTCCCTCAGCTGACTGATCGACTGCCTGGTGGTTCGTCCCATCCCCCGGCCGTTCAAGACGCTCCAAGACACCAGCCTTGCCGCGAAGCGCTCAACCAGATCCCCACCTTCCAGCAATGCCTCGGCCAGTTCCACCGATTGGGCCGGATCGTCGTCCAGAGGCTTCGCCATCTCCGATGGCCGTATCTCCCTCACGCCATGCGGATAACGTTCCCGGATCCAGCTCGCGGACTTCCCCTCGATCGCCAGGCCCAACAGGTTGCCCACCGCCACTCCCAGCATCACGCCGCGGGCCCGGTCCGCGACGCGGTTGCCTTCGGGTGCTGCGGCAGTGGCTTCAGCCAGACAACGCGCCAGGTTGGGAGTACGTCCCACCGGCTCAGCGGGCAGCATCTGGTCAGTGCCGCCGAAGACCTTGTTGCATTTGGCACACCGGAAGGGCCGGCCTCGCGAATGCCAGTCGCGGCGCAGCCTCGCTTCCTGGCTGCCACAGTTCGGGCACCTTTTGATCAACGTCCTGCCGAACACCTCATTGCAGCCCTGGCACCGCAGCGCGTTATAGCGCTTGTGCCAGTCCCGACGCAGCCGGGCGTTCCGGCTCTTGCACTTGGGACAAGCCCTCTCCATCGCCGGGAAAACGGGCTTTGCGGCCCTGGGTTTCGGTGGCGCCGGCGTGGGGGATGTCCCGGCAGGCCGCTGAGCCGGGATGGTCTGGGCTGTCACATTGAGCTGCGGTCCCACCTGCCACGCCGGCGGCGCGGCCGATGTTTGTGGCGCAGACTGTGCCGATTGTTGGTCTCCGGCCGCCACCGGGTGCGGGTTCTGCTCCAGGATGCTGGCCCAGGCGTCGGCCGTGGGGCGACCGATGTGAGAAGCCCCCGGAGAGAAGGCGTGCCGGAAGGCGTTCCTCACCGGATCCGGCATGGCCCTCCAGCTCCGGGTCTGTCCCGGCGTGGGACGCCAACGGCGTTCCCTGGGCTGGTGGGCGAAACGGTGGCCCTTGATCCGTTCCCTGATGTTGGACACCGTTTCGTCGGCCGATGCGTCTATTCCCTGGTAGGGATGGCTGCCGTTGCCCAGAAGCTGGTACAGCAATACCGCCAGGGCGAAGTTGTCGCTGTCCTGGGACCGGAACTGCCGCCGGAAGTCGTCGATCTCGGGAGCGGTGTATTCGGGACTGCCCACCACGCAGGGATACGGCTGGTGCCCGGGCGGGCCCGGTATCTGGAAGCTGTCGCAGTCGATCAGCATGACCGAGCCGTCGTCACTCACCAGTATATTTGAGGGGTTCACGTCGCCGATGCGCACGTAGATGGTGTGCAGCCAGCGGAACGCCTCAGCAATCCTGACCCCGAGGCGCGTCCGGTACTCATACTCCTGTTGGCCTTTCGGCAGTTGCCGCCGCTCGTTGGCGCTGATGAACCGGTACGCCGTGCCCGCCCCCCGGGAAGCTTTGGGCATCCGGTAGCGAAGCCCGCTGGAATCAGTTTCCAACCCGTTCGGCCAACTGAGCGCCTGGGCATTCTGCGGCGGGTTGTCGCACATGGCCTGGAGCTTGGCGGCCCGTTCCGGCGTGGCGTGCTGCTGGTGCAGCACCTTGATCACCATGCCCGAATCGTTCCGGTCCTCGTACACCGCGCCTTCCCCACCGGCCCCGATCAGATTGCCGACGGTCAGAGGACCCGATTTATCCAGAGGGTTCTCCGGCGCGCTACCCCGGCCGGATCCACTCCCAGAGCCCCTGATCCTATTGATGAAACTCGCCATGGCAGTTACCTCTTTGGGCCCCTCATCACGCAGGCCGCGATGGTGCAATCGTCGATCGCCTTGCCCGCGTCGGCCACCTTGCGAAGCATCGTATCCAGTACGGCGCTGAAGCCAGAGACCCCGTTCCGGCTGAGCGCCCGGTACAGGGGCGTCCAGAAACGGTCGTAAGGCGCAGTCCCCCGAGACAACGCCACGTCCTTCAAGCCGTCGGTGATGACCGCCACACATCTGAAGTCGGAACCGGGGGCCACTGTAATTCGCGGCAGGTTGCGGGGATTGGTCAGGAACCTGGTCTCGTTGGCGAATTCACCGTTGTCGGGGGCGCTCAGCAGATTCCATTCATCCCCATCTCCCGCCACCACGCACCCGTCGCCCACATGGGCCACCCCCACCAGCCGCTGGCTCACCACCGCCAGCATGAGCGTGCAGGCATATTCGTTCGCGTTGGCCGGCCCCGCCGACCGATCCATCTTCCGAGCCGTTGTCATCACGCTTCGTCTGGCGCGGCGCGCGGCGCGCTGCAGGGCGCTGCGCAGCAGATGCTCCTTGACGGCGATGGCGGAGTTTCGGCCCAGCTGTCGGGTCAGGCTGGCGACGCCAGCGGCACAGGCAGCCCGCGATCCATATTGCGAATGCCTGGCAGAACCGGCACCGTCACTCACCGCCATGATCACGGTCCGTCCCAAACGCCCCAGGGACAGCATCCCCAACACCGCGCTGTCCTGGTTGGGCGTGCCGTCCTTCACGTGAGCGGCGCCCTTCAGGCTGGCGTGGCCAGCGCCCGGGTTGGCCACCTGATCGGTCCGCCGGCCGTTCCGGCGCTCAGACATTGATGGTGGTCCAGTCGGTGGGCGGCAGGTTCACCGCCTCGCCCGGCGCGCTGCGGGAGATCGCCGAGACCGACCTGCTCAGCCACACGAAGAAGTCGCTGAACCGCAGGCTGTCCAGCTGCTGGGGCTGGAACCTGGAGTTGGGGTTGGGCAACACTCTGAGCATGGCCTGCACCGCCTCCGCGTTGACCCCCACCTTGAAGATGGTCAGCCGGCTATCGCTCTCCATGTCCACCAGACGCTGGTTGGCCTGCTCCATATCCTCCCGGGGGCTGGTGGGCAACCCGTCGCTGAAAAGCACCATGATGGGCCGGAAGTATGGGACACCGCCCAGGCGGTACTGCTCCTTGCGATCCTCCAGCAGGTCGCACCCCTGCTGGATGGCCAAGTGCATGTTGGTGGCGCCGCCAGCCCTCATATTCGTCTTGCCGCGCTCACCGACGGTGCCGAAGTCCCGCTCCACCCTGGCCTCGGTGCTGAAGGACAGCAGCGCCACCTCCACCCGGTTCCGCGCGATCTCGTCATCGACGATGGCCTGGTACAGGTCATCCACGCCGCGGTTCATGGCGTCGATGGGACGCCCCGACATGGATCCGCTGCAGTCGGCGATGATCAGCACCGGACAGCGCGGCTCCGGGTTGTCGGCAAACTCCAGGTCCACCAACTCATCCTCGGGCATCGGGTCATCTTCGCCCACCGGGATATCGTCAGGGTAAATCTCTTCGGTCACGTTGCTCATCAGGCTCCCGCTCCTTCATAAACGTCCGCGCAATCTACGTTCCTAGTACCGGATCAATTCAGGAATTGCAGGGATAGAGGCGATGGAGTTTGGAGCGAGCGTCCTGGGTGCTGAAGCGCCAATCGATGATAGCCTTGGCGGTGTTGCGCCGGGCCTCGTAGGCGTCGATGGCTCCGACCAGTG
>JAJEIA010000095.1 GCA_022823505.1 Dehalococcoidia bacterium | reverse complement strand
GGTGAGTGGAGGGAAGACGGGGGCGGCGTCGGGGAACCTGGCGGTGATGGTGGGAGGAGACCGGGAGGTATTTGAGCGGGTGAAGCCGATATTGGACGCGTTTGGAGACAAGGTGTTCTACGCGGGGGAGATCGGCGCTGGGAGCGTGGCGAAGCTGGTGCACAACATGATTGGTCACAGCGTGAGGCAGGCCATAGCGGAGGGGCTAACCCTGGGCGTCAAGGCCGGCGTCGAGCCGGAGGCTCTCTGGGAGTGCGTGCGCCGCGGTTCCCTCGGCAGGATGCGCGTGCTGCACGAGGGGTTGGTACGGACGATGTTTCGTGGGGAGTATGAGCCGGCGAGTTTCGCGTTGAACCTGGCGCACAAGGACATCTCGCTGGCGACGGAGTTGGCGCGGGAATACGACGTGCCCATGCCCATGTCGACGTTGGCCGAGCAAATCGCATTGCAAGCGATGAACCGCGGCTGGGCCGAGTTGGACAGCAGTGTCACCGTGCGGCTGCAGGAGGAGCAGGCCGGCGTCGAGGTCCGCGCGCCCCACGTCGACCCGGCTCGCGCCGGCCGCTTCATCACCACACACCCCGACGAAGAGTGATCCTGCGGGATCACATCGGCAGAACAGACCCAACCCGAAACCCATTCCTGTGGGAGCCATCAATGAACCTGAACGCCTACCTCCACTTCGACGACAACTGCCGCGAGGCTTTCGAATTCTACCGTTCGGTCTTCGGCGGTGAGTTTGATCCCATGTTGACCTTCGCCGAAGGCCCGCCCGACATGCCCGACCTACCCGACCATGAGAAGCAGCGGATCATGCATGTTTCGCTGCCAGTGCGGAACGGCGTGCTCATGGGCAGCGATTCCTGCTCCGCGTTTGGCGGTCCCCCGACGGTCGGCAACAACTTCTCCATCAGCATCACTGCGGATGATCGGGCTGAGACCGACCGCGTCTTCTCGGCCCTTGCCGATGGCGGCAGCGTCGAGATGCCGCCCCAGGACATGTTCTGGGGTGCCTATTTTGGAATGTGCACTGACCGCTTCGGAGTGAACTGGATGGTGAACTGCGGAACCCAGGCGCACTGAGCGGCGCGGTCGGCTCCGCTATTGCCACCCCTTGAAAACGCCAGGAGGACCATCATGCCCGAAGGAAATCTGACCATCGACTGCCAGGTACACTGCTACGAACTCAACACACCCGCGCGCCCCTGGGCCGGCTACCTGCAGGGCCCGGATCAGGCCACCGGGGACGACATGGTCGCCGCCATGGATGCCGTCGGCGTCGACGGCGCGATCCTGATTTCTCCGTTTGCCATGTATCGCTATGACGCCAGTTACGCCCTGGAGGTCTACGATCAGCATCCCAACAAGTTCGGTTTGGTCCGGCCCTTTGATCCCGAATCACCGTCAATCGACGAGGAGATGGCCGAGTGGACCGGCCGGCCCGGTGTGGTCGGCGCACGGATCATGCTGAGGGACGTGGACTACCCGGCCGATCACCCCGGCGTGAACCAGATCATCGCGGCCGGAGGACGCGCCGGCGTCCCGGTCAACATCATGTGCGCCACCAAGCTGCCCCTGATGCTTGAACTGGCCCGCCGGAACCCCGACACGCAGCTCATCGTCGACCACCTGGGTTTGGCACAGCCCTTCGAGCCGCCGGCTCCGCCGGAGCCCTGGGCCGACCTGCCCAACGTCCTCGCCCTGGCCGAATGCGACAACGTCGCCATCAAGATTTCCGGGGCCGGCACGCTGGCGCACGAGCCATTTCCCTACGCCGACATCTGGGAGCCGCTGCACCGGATTTTCGACGCCTTTGGGCTGGAGCGTTGCCTGTGGGGCACCGACTGGACGCGGGCCGTCAACCTGTTGAACTACGAGCAGGGGGTCGAGGCCTTCCGGGTCACCGATACCCTGTCCGATGCTGACCGCCAGATCCTCATGGGCGGCGCGTTGACCAACATCTACAAGTGGTCCCCGCAATCGGCCGCCTAGAACCGGGCTCCGCCAACCCGACGGCACTGGCGCTTCGGTGCCGTTGGGTTGGCCAAGCCCATGGGACTCCTCTCGCCCATCATGGCCTGAGGAGGGCGGTGGCTTTATAGCTCACCGAGCGAGGTCACGGTACAGGTGTCCCGGTCGATAACGCCGGACCACCGGCTGGGTATCAATGTGCCGTCGGCATTGAACCCGCGAACCATTGCGAAGAACTGCGATTCCCCATTCGCGTTGGCCGTACCCCAAACCAGCGATTCTTCCGAGGGTCTGGCTCCGACGGTGCGGAACCACTGGAAACTGCCCGGATAGCGCATGTTCTGTTCGATCGCGCGCCGCACCAGACCCGGCACGCCGCAATGTTCGAGCAGGTTTTTGCGTTCTTCGGTGAACTCCGGCGCAGGCGTCGTGACGGTACAGGCCATCACTGCGGCGATCAGGAGGCACAAAGGCAGCCGCGTTCCGGCCCCGGTCATGCTTGCCACAGGTATCCCCGATGCCGTCTCTGTATCTTGCGGGGCGTCGAAGTGTTCCGCACCGGTCCCGCAATCATGTGTCGGCCATTGCCCGCCCGTCAGGCGCCGATGTGCAGATCGAGGGGTGGCTGCGTTTCGCGGGTGGACAATTGCGTCGGCAGCAACCCGCTGCAGCTTGGGGCAATGGTGGGCCTGACTTGACGGTAGGCAGTACCATCTTTGAGATGTGGATGGATGTTTGATCGGTCCAAAGCACGTTGGATCTATTCGAAAACCGGCGGCCCGGCTATAGGTACCGCACAACAGCACGGTTTGAGGCACATTGCCTTTCCTCAATGGGGGCGATTCCTGAACTCGCAAGCGTACGCCAATTCGTCGCAGCTTGACATATCTAGGCATTCGCACCGCAGTGAGCCTCCCGGCGTTTCAACTCCAACAGCGGCGATGTTAGGCAAAGGATACAGAAATTCACCTGGGATCCTAGAACAGTTGAGGGTACGAGGCTCGTTCATGTGAATGACATCGCAGTTGAACGGTTCGAAAGTAATTGTCTTGGATGTCACGGGGTGTCGGCTAACGGCCTCGATGTAATAACATAGCGTCGCATCGTGCCCCGCTCCATCGGGTAGCGATGTAGAGCTGGTTCGTGTGTCACCACGGGCCAGTCCACTTGCCAACAATGTACAGAAGATGGCCGGAAAATAAAAGGCAGTTACGAGCCGCCGTCCGCCATGGGTGGGCTGCGGCGATGCGCTATACTCCGGCCCATTCGACCGATAGAACCGAAGCATGAAACATCCATGATGATCATTGGTACCGAAATCTCGACCTTGGGCTTCTTTCTGACGATTACGTTGTTTGTTTTCCCACCGGTCGTTGGGGTGCAGTTAGGGACAATTGCGGGGATAGCCCACCCACGCAGCACTATCGCGGCCGGATTCATGGTCGGCCTGGTTTCAGGAACGGCGTGGTGCGCTGGCTGGTGGGCATATCTTTGGTGGGAGCCGGACATCGCCGACTTTTTCGGCTACGATTTCTTTCCGATTGTTTGGTGGCTACAGGCATCTTACGCGGTACTGACCGCCTTCTCGTCGGTGCTATGCGTCTGGGCCTTTGCCCGCTGGGGCGGCGGACCATGGCACGAACGGGAGGACGGAGAACCTCGTAACGGCTAGATTCCGCCCTTCGCACGATATACTTACCTCGTGGTAAACAACGCGCGGTTACCCCGCACACGCGGGGCGTGGAGATCTCATGTCGCACAGTCTAGAACTATCTACTCTCGAATTGGTGTGGTTCATCAGCCTTTTCATATTCCCCCCGGTCCTGGGGGTGCTGTCAGGGACAATTACGGGCATGGTCCACCCGCGAAGCACAATCGCGGCCGGGGCGGTGGTCGGCCTGGTCTCGGGGGCGGTATGGTGGGCCGGATGGTGGGCATTTCTGTGGTGGGACATAGAGATCCTCGATTACTTTGGCCTCGATTTTTTGTCGGTTATTCGGTGGATACAGGCGTTTTACGCGGTACTGACCGCGCTCTCGTCGGCGCTATGCGTTTGGGCCTTTGCCCGATGGGGCGGGGGGCCGTGGCACGAACGGGAGGACGCCGCGCCTCATGGCGCGTAAATTCCGTCCTTCGCAGCAATTTTGATGATCGTGCGATCCCGCTTTCGATTGCTGATTTCGTGGCCTGCCCATCACGCTCCCGACGTTATTGCGTTGCCAGCCAGTGAATCCGGGCATTGGTTCATCTGTCAGATTGCATCAGGATAGCGGTCAAACATTTTTTGACCCAAGGCCGGTCGGCGGGTAGAGTGCCGTCTGGCAATCGAATTTGGCGCTCTTGCGCCTCTGAAACTGCCCGCCAGTAGGCGGGTTTTTCTTGGCTAATCTACCTGCTGAGGCCCCAATGATGGACACTTAACCTCGACTCAACCAAGAAACGATCAACATCAAACCAACGATTGAGAGAAGACGAAGACTATGTTCTACATGACAATGAGGAAAAAGATCCTGCTGCCGGCGGTGCTTATCGGTCTCGCGGCAGTGGTGCTGGTTGCATGGTGGGGCGCCAACGCCCCTGCCCAAGCACAGGACCAGGAGATCATCGACACCGGCGCGGGAACGGTCAGAATCGGTCCCGAGCTGTGGGGGATGCTCTACCAGTATGCGAAGGACGGGAAATCCAGCAACCAAACGGTTTCGCTCTGGACCGATCCCACGGTAAAGACGAGCACAACGCTGGCTGACCAAATCAAGAAAGCCGGCGGCCGCCACGTGAGCAGCGACGAGTCCGGCGAGCAAAAATGGGAGATACCGCTGGAACACATGGCGTCGGTGATTCAAAGGGCAGACGTAGCCTCCGTTTCGCTAACATCGGAAGCTCCTCTGCCCAGGGCCACCGATGCAGACCAGGACCCATTTCTGAATTACGTGCTGGTGCGGGTTCTGAATGCCTACGACGAAGGGGTGCCCGCCAGCGAAGCCGCGTTACAGGCACTGTTTGTGAATGGCGACAAAATCGCCGTGTACATCCACGCACCGCGCACAGGATCCGAGGGTGCGGTTCGCAAGGAGTTGAGCCGCCTGGGTATTGCCACGCTACCCAGTACCGGCGATGCCACCATCGTAGTGGCGCTCATGCCCGTGGACAAAATCAAGCCATTCGTCGAGAAATTCCGGGACCAGAAGATTCACGTCAGCGCCGACACGCACGACGGAGAATATCTGCCGTTGTCCAGGTCTCGATGGACCAAAGACGCCATCACCTATGAGCGCGATGCCGTCAACCAATTTTTCGGGGGCGTGACGTCAGGGCAGGCGGCTCAACCTCCAGAAACCACCGTCAAGGTGTGGGAGAAAGATCTGAAACAACGCCTGGAATCAATCGGCGCCGACAACTGGCACGATGCCCGCAAGATGGGACGGAGCGTGAAGGTCGGAGTCATCGACTGGGGTTTCCGAAACTTGAACAATGACCCCGATCTCAAGGCCCTGAGCATCTACGACGCCAAGACCAACACCGAAGGCAACGCGTATTGCCAGGAGGTGAGCGAGAGCGTTTACCCGCACGGTTGGATTGGGACTCGGGGAAGTAGCGACTGCGAACCTCTGTTGGGCGGGAAACGTCCCATGAATCACGGCGTCAACGTAGCCGAGTTGGTGCGGGACGTGGCGCCCAACGCGGAAATGTTCTACGCTCAAGCCAATTCTCCGCGGCAGGTTTACAACGCCGCGCACTGGCTCACCTACACCAAGGATGTGGACGTGATAGTTCACGCCGGGGGTTGGGCGTACGACGGTCCCGGCGATGGCACATCACCGCTCACTGTCCTCAAGCACACGAACACCGTGGGTTCCAGCGGCGGTGACGAACACTCAGCATGGCGCTACTATCCGAGCGTGCTCAATACTGTGGAGGCCTTTGCTGGCGGGAAGTCCGGTCCGATTTGGATCAACGCCGCCGGCAACATGGAGCGCCTTACTGTTCGGACAAACAGCGTCAAGCTCTACGGCGGGGACTCCAAGTACCAGAATTTCCTGGTGCTGGACCCGGATGCGACCGGCTCTGATAATCTGGAGAAAGCACAGAACCGCACCTGTCAACCGGTACCCAGAGTCTGGCAGGGAGTTTACATCTATTCCCTACGCTGGGGCGACGATTGGGGCAACCCGGCGCGTGACCTGGAGATGTACATTACGCCCAGGCACATCAATCCTTTCGCCCAGGGTTTCGACCACTATGTCGATACCGTCGATGGGCAGAAGCAGATGCCCGAGGAACTCCCATACCGGCGGGTCTCGAAGTTCACATCCATTACCCACAACGACATGTGCCTGCGTATCCTGGTAAACGAGAACGACGATGGAACCCCTGTGCTCCCGCCATGGGTACAGTTTCAGATTCTGACCGACCGGCATGGGGACGACGTCCTTGCGACGGATCCTCAGATCGACGGGTCGGGATACAGCGTCGTCAGTCCTTCCGATAGCGACAACGACAGCCTGATCGCTGTCGGCGCGCGTAATTTCCGCGTTTCGGACGTAGAGTTGATGCCCTACAGCAGTCAGGGCCCGGTATTCGCGAAGAACGCCAACGTACTGACTGCGACACCTTCCGAAATCAAACCGGATTTGACCGCGCCTAGCGGAGTCCGAACGCACACCAGATGGCGGGAGAAATGCGACACCAGCCAACCCACCGGGTGCGAGGGAATGTACTTCGGCGGCACGAGTGCTGCCACCGCGCACGTTGGCGGGGTCGCGGCTCTGGTGACTCAGCTCTTCAAAGCAGTGGGACATTCGTACCAGACAAAGGACATCGCTGACTACATCAAGAAAGCGACGACACCAATCGAAGCCGTTAGCGATGTGCTGACTACCCACCCGAACAACCGGTGGGGCGAGGGACATATTGACCTGCCATGCCGGCAGAAAGTTGTTGCTTTCCCGTACCAAGGGGATTCCTCTGACGCATGGTCGGACAGCGACTGCATATCCACTCGCAGAGCCAATCGGTACGCGGACTACTTCACATTTCGGCTGGACGTGAAGCAAGAGGTCATTATCAATCTCGATTCCGCCACCGACTCATATCTGTACCTGGTCGATGGATTGTTTACGGGCGGCACCGACAAGCGGGCCCTGAACAACAACATCCGCGGAACCAAAAATGCCCAGATCAGCCGGACGCTGGATGCCGGGGCCTACACGGTGGTCGCCACTACCAACTACGCCAAGCGCACCGGGTCATATACGCTCTCCATCCAGCCGAAGCCGAAATGGAATGCAACCCTGTCGCCACGACCGTCAACCAGGACAGTGAATGACGACGGCGAATGGCACAGGTTCACCATGAAATCCGGCGGACCGGTCAAGGTCGTTGTGAACCCTGCGGGGACAGCACGGCTCGACGTATCCACCAACGGATCCGGGGCTTGCCGGGCCACGGCCAGTGACTCCGCGACCGTTTCCAATGACGAAAGGTTCTATGTCGCCGGCTGTAAGACAGGCAACGGCTCCATCGAATTGCGGCGTCAACTGGACGACAGTTTGGTGCGCACGTATGCAGTGAACGTGAAAGAGAAACCAGCCGCAGCATGGACCGCATCGCTCGCTCCCAACCCAGCCAACGCCAACATAAAGGATAACGGCAAATGGCACAGGTTCACGCTGACATCGGGCGGCGATGTAAAGGTCGTGGTGAACCCTACGGGGACTGCCCGTCTGGAACTTGCCTCCAGCAACACCTCTTCCAATTACTGCCCTCCGGAAGCCAGGGACGGCAAAACGTTCGGCGATGGAGCCTACGTTTACATATCCGGTTGCAAGGCCGGAAGTCAGACAATCGAGCTGCGCCGCGCTGAAGACGATAGCTTGATTCGCACGTACAGCGTGTCCGTAAGCGCCGTGTCGTCAACCAAGATTTGCGAGCCGGTGACCAACTTCTCTGCGACCCGTCGCAGCGGAACCAGCGTTTACGCATCATGGGATAACCCGTCTGGCGGTCTGACGGCAACCGGTCGTCAGGTTCTGGTCTGGAAATATGTGAATTCCAAGTGGACATACGAGCGGGAGATCAACCAGTCGGCATCCAGTACGTCGGCATGGCATCTGGGTCTGGAACCCAGTCTTTCGTATGCTTACCGTGTCCGGAGTGAATGCGGCTCCAGCACGTACAGCGCTTGGACGTCGTGGAAGGTGCAAAGCCCAATCACCAGAGGATCGGATGGTGCTCAAGATCAGGACGCAGCAGATCCGACACCAACTCCCACGGTGCCGACCACGCCGATTCCTGACAGCAGCGAAGAAGATGGCGAGGGACCACCTAATCCCTAACCGTAAGTGCCATGCACCAGTAGGCGTTCTGGAGGACGCCGAATAGAAGGACTGACGGGCGGAACCTTGTGGTTCTGCCCGTCAGTGATCTGCGCCTGCCAGGGTCCATTACACTCGCCCTATGATATGCTCGGACAACTCACGAGCCCCAAACAAGGATACGAAACATGATCCAGGGCGGACCTCAAATCGAACTCTGGTCTGTACTGTGGGCAATCCTCTTCTTGGGACTCCCAACCCTGGTAGTCCCGGTAGCTGCGGGCATAACCTGGGGCTACCGGTCGGGTTGGATCTGGGGAGTATTGGGATCCCTGATCGCACTCGTCATCGGTGTTGGGGAGATAGCCCTGTACGCCGCCTGGTTGCTTGGCTTCCGACGACACAGCATCTTCGACGACCCGTTCACTGCCCTTGAGGCTTTCGGTGTGCTGGCTGCGTTATTGGTCATCCAGATCATAATGGTGTTGGGAGTGCTCTCGTTAGTCAGCAGGAGATAATCATGATTCAGGGGTGGCCGGAGATAGAAATCTGGTTGATCTGGTGGGCTGTGCTTTCATTGACAATTCCGATACTCCTACCGCCGCTCGTTGGCGCTGTCGCAGGATGGCGCACGATCTGGCTTACGGGAATGTCCGGATTCGGGATAGGCATCGCTGTTGGCGTACTGGGGCTGGCGTCGTACTTAGCTTGGTATATCTGGGTCCGCGATCAACTCCCCTCAGATAGGCTCGACATGGTCGAAGCTTTCCTGGGGTTGGGTATCCTGGTGGCGCTGCAGTCCTTGGTGGTGCTGGCAATCATCTGGTGCATCGAACGTCGCCGCAACCGCGGATGGTCGTGATGCAGATATTTCCGCTTGTTTTCTACGGTGGGCGCTCCCAACTCCCTTGCCGCCCATCGTAGGTGTCGTCTGGTTTGTCGGGTTCGTGCAGGACCGTGAATTACAAGCTGACGAAGTATACGCCGCGCTCACCGTGCTCCTTGTAGTGCAAGTCTCGGTTGTCCTGGGAACGTGCTGGTACGCCAACCGGAGGCGGTAGTTCGCATACGCAGGGTCAAAACACACCGGCAAACGAGGGAGAAACGATGCCGTATCTAGTCGCTCTGGCCGTCGTAGTTGCCGCCTTCGCATTCTGGCTATTGTTCATCAGGCGGAATAAACCCCGCGCCACGGGCACTGATCTGACGGAGCTGCGTCAGGCGGAGAACAAGGTCAAGGTTTCCGCCCCTATTTTGCGCAGGGACATCGACATCCTGGAACGATTTGGTTCCGAGGTGTTGCAGGAGGCCATCGAACTACGACGCGCCCAGATACTGCGGGGCGATCATCCGGATAGCCCCGGCGGTGGCCGGCCCTGAGACCTCCTTGGTCGAGTCTATTCCGGGAACTGCCGCCAGAGTCGCCCGCCCAATTCGGCACCGCCCTTGCCATTCGTGAGCAGGTCAATCTGCCGCACTAGGGCAACGCTGTAACCCAAATCGGTGCCCAGCGGGTGGTGGGCGTACTGGCCCACTGCTTCCCGAACACGGTGACGCCCAATTGCAGGCACTCGACGGTGATGTTGCCGGCCCATGTCGAGCACATCAAATGCGCTCCGGAGCCGCTTTCTCAGCCCCATATCAACCACTCGGGGGCGGTCGCGCTCCATGAGCGTCAATGGCCCCAACGCAGGCTCTTAGCTCACGAACTTCACCGCGGCGGGGATGCCGTCAAGGATAGGCCAGCGATGATTGTAGTTTTCCTGGCCCTCGGCAGAGACGCCCAGCCAGACATTGACCCAGCCCTCGTTGCTCCATTCCTGGGGCAACATGCGGAGGATCTTCTCTGGTCGATTCGTGAGCAGCAACCTGTCCAAGTGTGACGTTTGAGTAATCAGATCTCACAGGCGTTCCCGCCATCCCTGCGTCGCCTGGTTGTCGAACGCATGGGCCAGGCACGCGCAGAAAACCCGATGGGGCTCGCCGGCCTCCGCTGCCTTGTGGTCCCAGGACAGCGGCTTGCGCCAATTGTCGGCGTCCCACGCCCCGCTAGCACCGAAGAAGGGGTTGATGATAACCACCCCGCCACGAAGAGGGCCGTGCTCAGCAGGTACGCGCCCGGCAGTTTCTTGAATCTTGCCCCAAACTCTCCGTTCCTCCGGGTTGGAGCGCCAACCGCCATCTGCCCCATCCGAGCGATCCCGACTCCCACCGTTCTACGGCTTTTTGCCGTCAATCGCCCGGAGCGGAACCCTCCCCACTGACGCCGAAGCCGTCACTTCGCTGCACCGCCCCATACCACAAAACTCGCCAAAATATAATTCCGCACAAGGCATTATGTTGGACGAATTTCTCCTGGACAATGGAATGTTGAACCGCTGCCCAAGGAGGAACGCCCATGCCAACGAAACGGCCGGCGACGCCGGCGTGGACCGATTACACCACCACAGAAGAATTGACCCTGGAAGACGCCATCCGCGACTACGTGCGCACCTACGCCCTGTGGCACGGCCGGCCCCAGGCCGCCCGGCGCTTCGGCGTGTCACGCCACACCCTGTGGCGCTGCCTGGAACGGGGACACCTGGGGAAAGCCCTGCCGAAGGCGGTGATCAACGCCGAGGGCGATGACCCCCACGCCATCGCAGCGGCGGCGTGGGCGGTGAGTGCCGTCCGCCGGATCCAGCGGCGCCGGACCGCTGTCCAGCAACAAACCCTGGCCGAGCCCCTGGAGGACGCGCTACGGCTCTTGTGCGCCGCGCCGCTGACCACGGTGGAAGAACTGTCCGCCTTCGGCAGGATTCCCGCCACCACCCTGCGCCGCCGGCTGGCCAGGCTCGCCGCCGGCGGCCTGGCGGACTCGGTGTCCCATCACCTGGGGAGCCTGGGACCGAATCCCCGGCGCCGCCACTTTCCCACGCAGCAGGGCATCGAATCCGCCGCCACCGTCGAGCACGGCACGGAACGCTTCCTCAGCGAGTACCCGGTGTCCCGGGAGTGGTTCCGCCTGCTCACCGACCGCCTGGACGCCGTGGCCGCGCTCTACCACATCGCCGCCATGATCGCCCGCGCCGACCCCCAAGGGCAGCCCGTCAGGGTGGACCATTACCGCCAGGGACCCTACGACCTGCTGATCACGCTCTCAAATGGCCGCTCCCTCGGCATCGTTCGCCAGGGGCCGCTGCTGCCCTCGGCCAACCTGCGCTACCGACTGCGCACCCTGGAGCAGCTACACGTTAGACAACTGCCCCTGGCGACCCTGATGCTCGCCCACTCTGACCAGGCCAGCCGCCGGGCCTTCCGCACCCTGGGCAACCCCGGCGAGCACCGCAATACCTTCGTGGCCACCGAGGGAGAACTGCAGGCCGGAGACGCCCGGGCCCCGGTGTGGCAGCAGTGCGGCGGCGGCGTCAACCACCGCCTGCCCGAGGCCATCAACCCCGACCTGTCCCTGGACGACGTAATGGCATGGCTGGGACGCAGGACGGAGCGCGTCGCCGAGCGCCGCCGCAGGCTGGGCCTGGAACCCGACGACCACCCATCGCCCGACCCTGACGAACTCTATCCCAGCCGCCTGAGAGCGCTGATGCCCCAGCCTACGGAGCAGGTGAAAAGCTCCCTGGCCGTCCGGCTGGCCCCCACCGAGAAGCAGGCCCTGGACCTGCTGGCCGCCTGGCCCCGCTGCGACACCGACCAACTGGCCGGGCTGCTGGGCGGCGTCACCCGCCGACGGGCCAACCAAGTACTCCGTTCCCTGGCCGACCACGGCCTGACCCGTGCCGGTGAGGACCTGCACCTGCTCACCGACGAGGGGCTGACCTGGCTGGCCCGGCGGGACCGGGCCGCCGTGGGGCAGGTACTGGACCGCTGGACCCCTGGACCCGCCGTCGCCAACCCTCACGCCTACGTCGGCACCGCCCTGCGCTCCATGGCCTCCCAGCCCGACCACCACGCCGCCCTGACCGCCCTGGCCGCAACTATCACCACCGAGTGCGCCCGCAGCAAGGACTACGGCGTCCTGGACCTGCTGCCCACCTCCCGCTCCGCCGTGACCTACCGGCACAACGACACCAACTACGTGGTCCACCCCGACCTGTCCTTCATCCTAGACCTGCCGGAGGGATACCGCTACTGCTTCATGGAGTACGAGCGCCGGGCCACCACGCCCAAGCGGGTGCGCGCCCGCCTGGAGAACTACCGCCGCTACTTCCAGAGCGGCTACGCGCGTCAAGACCACGGCGGGGAGCCGCCCCTGGTGCTGTTCGTCTTCGAGAACGAGGACGACGAGGACGCCTTCATGGACGCCGCCAGCTATGTGGATCACGCTCCCTTCGCCAGTTCCAACCTGGACACCATCGCCCAGCGGGGCATCCTGGCTGACACGTGGCTGCCGCCCGCCCCGGAACCCTGGGAAAGGCTGCCATTGCGCCGACTGGTCAGATTGCAATATTTCCGGTGAAGTGGTTCCCGGGGTTTCCTGTAGGGGAGGGCCAATCCAATAGGGATGACAAGGGTTTGTGCCTGTCTCACCCTTGTCTGACCCCAAAACGCCGTCTGCTTCCCTTTTGTTGCAGAAATCAGGGGATTCCAGCGAGGGACGCCGGCCCCGCCCACGACTCAGGAAAAGCCGCTGGCACGTATGACACATCGAGATTGAGCCAAAAATGACACGTGATGACGCGAAGGGTTGTTCCGAGAAACCCGGACCGCAATGAGGAGGATGAAGGTGAGAATGCTGACCAAGGCGGAAGCCTGTCGGGAACTGAAGCTGTCCCTGTCTGTAAAACGCCACGAACTATGTACCAGTGATCTGCGAAATCGCCACGAACTATAGGCCAGTTCGCCAAGGTCTATGACCACCGGTGGGCGCCAACGAGGCGACCATTGCCGCACTTCGATTTTGAGGTGCAGCGATGGC
>JAJEIA010000108.1 GCA_022823505.1 Dehalococcoidia bacterium | reverse complement strand
CATCGCTGCACCTCAACATTGAAGTGCGCGAATGGTCGCCGATCTGGCTCCCAAGGTGGGTCAATGACCTCGGAAATACGGGTCAAAGACCTTGGTTATTTTCGTGGTTTACTGGGTCAAAGACCGCGGCAAATGACACCTGATTGCACTCGCTGTTTACATGAGCACGGAACCAGGTCCGAATTAACGGGTTGCGTACGACGCGACCCGCTCCATCGGGGTACGGAGCGGCGTCGGCGCAAAGGTGGTTCCCGCTCGGGAATCGCTCGGTTGCAAGCGGAACTCCACGTGCTATAATTTCGCCACGTTCCGATTGGGCCGCCAATCGGTCCCTTGGCGCATTCGTCTAGCGGCCCAGGACACCGCCCTCTCAAGGCGGAGATCAGGGGTTCGAATCCCCTATGCGCCACCAAGGAAATCCACCGCCGACGTCCGCAGAAACGTCGGCGATTTTGCATTTTGGGTCTGGGCCAGGCTGCCCCACCGTATGTTGGACGCGACCACATTACTGGCGCTGGTATTGGTTTTGGGTTCGGCCTGGGCTCACGCCACCTGGAACTTCCTGCTGAAGCGTGCCCGTGACCAGGAAGTGTTCGTCTGGTGGTTGTCCGGATTCGGCGTCGTCGGGACACTGCCGGTTGCCGTCATATTGGCCTTTAGAACCGAGTTTGAATCGGTGGGGTTGTGGTTTGTCGGAGCCTCTGCGGTCGTTCACATCTGCTATTTCCTGTTTCTTGGTCGCAGCCTGGCGCGCGCGGATCTGTCATTGGCCTACCCCGTTGCGCGCGGCTTCGGACCCGGGCTGGTTCCGGTGCTGGCCGTGTTCACCCTGGGTGAGCGGGTCACGGCGCTCGCTTGGGTTGGCATTGCGTGCATTGTTGTGGGCATATACACAATGTCATGGTGGGGTCGCATGAGGATACTTTCTGCCGATGCCCTGGCAGCCAATCGCGCCGGGATCGGGTATGCACTGCTTACCGGCGTCTGCATCGCCATGTACACCCTGATCGACAAGCAGGGAGTCGCCTATATCAGCCCCTTCCTTTACCTGTATCTCATGACGCTGGGCGTCGCGGCCGGTATGCTGCCATACATCCTTCGGAATCACGGCGCCGGAGCGGTCATTTCGGAATGGCGAGCAGGCTACCGGTCGGTGGCTGCCGCGTCATTGCTGCTTTTTCTGGCATACGGTCTGGTGCTGACCGCAATGCGCATAGCCGACGTGAGTTATGTGGCGCCGGCGCGGGAGGTTGGTCTGCTGTTCGCTTTGGTGCTGGGTGCGGTTGTTCTCAAAGAGGTGGTCACGCCCGGCCGGGTGGTGGGCTGCGGTCTGATCGTGGCGGGTCTGGTGCTGATTAGCGTGTTCCGGTGACGCTGGCTGGCAACGGCTATAATGGCCCCACACCGCTTGGCATCAACAATTGCGGGAGGAGGATTGCAATGGCCGATCAATTGGACCTGTTTGAGGCGATCTACAGTCAGCGGCAGATAACTCGTTACAAGCCGGACCCGGTGCCCCAATCTGAAATCCAGAAGATGATCGACGCCGCAGTTCGGGCCCCAAACGGCGGCAACACGCAACCGTGGGAGTTCGTGGTCGTGAACGACCCGGACACGGTGAATGCCCTCGGGGAGTTGTACAAAAGCACGTGGCTGGACGCCATGGGTTGGGAGCCGTCGCCCACCGAGTCGCGCGTCTACCGTCACGCCCGATACCTGGCGCATCACATGCCCGAGGTTCCGGCGATGATCGTGGTGTGCGCGGACCACTCGCGCGGCAGCGGCTTCCAACCGGACCAGCCCATTGAACGGGGACGGCACGCCGCATCCATCTGGCCGGCGATCCAAAACCTGTTCCTGGCCGGCCGGGCTTTGGGTTTGGGTACGCGCATTACAACCGTACTGAACCGCAAGGAGGACGAAGTGCGGGAGCTCCTGGGCCTTCCGGACTACGCCGAAATGATCTGCCTGACCCCAGTTGGCTATCCGCGCGGCAATTTCGGGACCACCAATCGACGCCCGCCGTCGGAAGTCACCTCGTTCAACCGCTGGGGCTTCCGCGATTGGTCCGACTGAACCGCTGGAGTTCCCATGACCGATATCTCCACCCTGAAGATCGACGGTGTGCGCTACATCGTCACGATGGATTCCGACCGCCGGATCGTGGCCGATGGATCGGTTGTCATAACCGGCAACCGGATCAGCCAAGTCGGGAAAGCCTCAGACCTGTCGTCCGTCGCAGTCGACCGCACAATCGATGGGGCCGGCATGGTGCTGACGCCCGGGTTCGTTAACGGCCACATGCACATCAGTTACGCCCATGCGGCCCGCGGTCTGTTTCCGGACGACCTTGGCGCGGAGTATCTGCCGAACGTGTTCCGGCTGCAGCAGGCGATGACCGCGGAGGACGAGTACTCGACCTCCCTGCTGGCCATCGTCGAGCTGTTGAAGTACGGAACCACGACGTTCATCGACCCCGGAACAACCACCCATCTTGACCAATGCCTTGCCGCTTACGATCAGGCTGGCTGCCGCATAGTGATTGGCCGCAGCGTACAGGATCGCGCGAACCCATTGAACCTGCCGGTTTACGAGACCGACGATGCCATCCGGGTGACGGAAGAAGTCATGAGTTTGGCTGAAAGCGTGTCGAGCGGCTTGGTGTCCGCGTGGTCGATGCCGTTCTCGGCGGAGTTCTGCTCGCCTGAACTGCTGGCCGCGTGCGACCGGATCGCGTCCGATCACGAGACGCGCTCCACACTGCACTTTACAAACGGGGCCCGGTGGATCGAAGAGTGCCGGCGAACCCACGGCTGCTCTCCTACGGAATACCTCGACCAATGCGGGATCCTCAATCCGCGCATGACGCTGGCGCACTGCCTGGGCATCGGCGCGGACGAAGCCAGGCTGATCGCAGACCGCGGAACTGCCGTGGTGATGTGCCCGACGGCCGCGGTCAAAGGTGGAGCGGGAACCTCCGCCAACGGGCTGTTGCCCGAACTGTTGGAATACGGAGCCACAGTGGGACTGGGCACCGATGCCGGAAACAATTCCAACCTGCTGGAAACCCTGCGGTCGGTCTACCTGGCTGCTGTTTTGTACAAAGACGGGCGCCGTGACGTGGGAATGATACCGGCGGAAACGGCGCTGGAGCTGGGCACGATCGGTGGCGCGGCGGCCCTTGGCATGGGTGATATGGTCGGCTCAATCGAGCCGGGCAAAGCGGCCGACCTCGTGCTTTTCGATACCCGCCGGGCCGAATGGGGCGCACTGCACAATCCCATCAACAACCTGGTTTACAACGCAGATGGTCGCAGCGTGCACACGGTGATAGTCGACGGGAAGGTGGTCGTCGCGGATCACCGGCCACTATTCGTCGATGAAGCGGCGCTGGTGGAAGAGGTACAGGAGAGGGGAGAGGCTCTGCTAAAAAGAACCAGCGTGGCGTTCCCACCACGCTGGCCCGTAGTGTGAGTGTCCACCAGCCCGGATCAGGTTTCCTGTCCGGGCTCTCCGATGTCCCTCAGGATGTTTTCCAAAGCCTGATCCAGCGCCGGGTCCAGATCCACCGGCTCAACGTACGGGGTGTACTGGTAGTCCAGCCGCACCTGGTCGATGATCTGTTTTGCCTCGCTGTTGGTGCGACCGAGGCGCTCAAGATTGTCCAGGAGCTCCTGCGACTCGCGATTGCCCATCTGCTCCAATTCCGACAGGTCCATCTCAATCTTGAAGATTGCCCGGAGCCGGCGCAGTATGTCGTAGTAGGCGCGGTGATCCTGGGTGATCCCCAGCTGGTTGTTGTTGCTGGTCATGAAGGGATACATGGGAGCCATAGCGCCCATGCGGAACATCTGGACTTCCGGATACTGGTAGTGGGCCACGGAAACCAGGGCCATTCCAATGGTCGGCCCCTGCCGACCGCGGCTGCCGTAGCTGCTGAACTGGACGCCGTGGCGCTCCAATTGCTCCCGCATCTCGGGCCGGGAATACACGCAGGTTATGCGCCGTTCCAGGTCCGGCGGGGCCGGACCGTTGACGCCTTCCACGGCAACGGTCTGTTGAATGCCCAATTCCTTGATTGCCGAGAAAAAAGCTTCCGCGTAGATGTCCAGGCGATACCAGGGCTCCTCGCCCAGGAAAACCACCAAGCCGCTGCCAATTTCGTAGAAAGAGTTTTGCCGCCCCATGGCGACGCTGGGCAACCCTTCATTGAAAGCTGCTGAGGGCCGGAACGCATCGTGCGTGCCCGCCACCTGAAACGGGTAACACATGCGGTTGACATATTCGCTGAATTGCCCGACCTGCCGTCCACCGTTCTTCTCGATCAGATAACGCGGCAACCCGCTGGAGATGCGGCCACCATTTGACCACTGGCGGCGCCAACCGGCCAGCAGATAGCTGGATTCCGGTTTGTCGGTAAATGTGAAGAGATCCTCCGGCATAGTTGACCGCCTCCCTGCCCGGCTGCCACGCTCAGGTTTGAGCCAATATATCACATTGACCCAGAGCGCCCGGTATTGATACGACGACGGGAGACGCAGTGCGTGGAGGATCCCGCCGGATTCAGTTGCGTGAGAAACCGCCGCCGCCGATTCCTCGCGTCTGCTCGTTGACCAGAAAAGTCGCGGTATCGCGCCCTTGCATCGTTTCAAGTTCGGCGTCAAACCGTTGGCCGCCTAACTCGCCCAGCATCTCGAACCGCTGGTCAGTGTATACCCGGCCTTCGTATCCCTCGGCCTTAACGTCGCGCTCGGGCTCGCCGGCGAGGTACATCTCCACCGCCGTAGTCATGAGCGATTCCCGGTCGTCACCGCTGAGAAAATTCGGGGCGCGCAGGAAGACGTAACCCCACCTGATGCCCTGGTGCTCCATCATGGCGTTTCGACCCCAACTCTTTTCGGGGAATGCTGGGCGGGAAGAACCGCGCTGCGAGGAGTCGCGAGGCTTAGCGGTGAGTTCCGCCGGCTAGCCCGCTCCATTTTTGGAAAGCACGGTACATGGTGGGCGGTGAGGGACTCGAACCCCCGGCCTTCTGCGTGTAAAGCAGACGCTCTAACCATCTGAGCTAACCGCCCGCTGACGCTGATGGGCAGACATAGAAATGGCGCGCTTGGCGAGATTCGAACTCACGACCTCTGCCTCCGCAGGGCAGCGCTCTATCCACTGAGCTACAAGCGCGCGTCGGAAAATGGTGCCGAGGGAGGGATTTGAACCCACACGTCCTAAAGGACACTGCGCCCTGAACGCAGCGCGTCTGCCGTTTCGCCACCTCGGCAAGGTGGTTTCCGTTTTTGGTCCCGCTGCGGCCGGTATGGTGGGCGATGGAGGATTTGAACCTCCGACCTCCTCGGTGTGAACGAGGCGCTCTAACCGCTGAGCTAACCGCCCGAGCGTGACCTGTAGCTGAATATTATAGCCCTGGTGTACTCACACGGCAACCGGGCTGGCTCGGGCTAAACGGGGAGTCAAAAGCTGACCCGACGCACGTTGGCGCCGGGTCAATTTGGAGCACGTTATGTCAAAAACGGGTCAATTTTGTGCGTGACGTCTACATAACGTACCTTGTGCGAACCAATCGGTATCAGTGATCGCCGACCCCGCTTAGCTGTTTGTTGGGTTCTCCCACGGCTCCCGATTCCCTCAGCTGGGCGAACTGCTTGGCGTCGTAACCCAATTCTGCCAGGACTTCTTCGTTGTGCTGCCCCAACAGCGGAGGAGCCATTCGCAGTTCCGCCGGGGTGCCCGTCAGCTTTATCGGCGAGTTGGGAACCCGAAGGTCCGGTATGTGAGGGTGGTTGATCTCCAGGAACATTTCCCTGGCGTTGACCTGTTCGTCCGCCACCACGTCTGAGGTCTTGTTGATCGGTCCCACGGGAACGCCCGCCTCATCGATCACCTTTACCCAGTGGGCCACGGTGTTGCTGGCGAAAATGCTGTTGAGAAGGTCGACCATCTCACCACGGTGCGCGACCCGATCTGGGTTGGTGGCGAACTTGGGATCGTCCTTCAGGTCGGGATGCCCGATCGCATTGCAGAACCGCTCCCACAGGTTCGGGTTTGCTACCCCGAGGATGAAGAAGCCATCAGACGCCTGGAAGCTCTGATAGGGCACGAGGCTGGGATGGCCGGAACCCAAGCGATGGGGTTCGACGCCGGTGCCGATGTACCCGGTGGCGTGGTAGCTCATGGCGGCGACTTGTCCGTCCAGCAGGGCGGTGTCGATCAGCTGCCCCTCGCCCGTCTTGTCGCGGTGATACAGGGCGGTGACTATTGATCCGTAAGCGAGCATTCCGGTGAAGAGGTCCACCAGGGAGAAACCCACGCGCTGCGGAGGGCCGTCCGGTGCGCCGGTCAGGTGCATCAACCCGCTGTAGGCCTGGATTATCAGGTCGTAGCCGGGCTTGTTGGCCATGGGACCGGTCCTGCCGTAGCCGGAGATGGTGCAATAGACGATGTCCGGGTTGATGGCTTTGATGTCCTCGTAGCCCAGGCCCATCCGGGCGAGGGTGCCGGCGCGGAAGCTTTCGATCATCACGTCGGCTTCCTTGGCCAACTGCTTCACGATGTCCAGGCCCTCGTCCGACTTCAGGTTGACAGACAGGCTGCGCTTGTTCCGGTTGAACGACATGAACTGGGTGCTTTCGCCGTTCCAGATGGGCGGCCATTTGCGGGTTTCGTCGCCATCGTTGGGCTCTTCGATCTTGATGACGTCGGCCCCCATATCGGCCAGATTCTGGGTGCAAAACGGGCCCGCCAGGGTACGTGTCAGGTCGACGACCTTGATGTTTTCCAGAGGCTGAGACATCGTTTGGGTCCTCGCTTATTCAGGTTTGGCGGATTATAGCACGGGGGTATTCCTGCGTTGACGCGAGGGGTATCAGGTGTTAGCGTGAGGCCGATTTTTCGTTATGTCAGGTTTTGATGACGGGCAACCAAGATGACCGCCCCCTGATCCTGTCCCTGGGCGGCATCAACATGGACCTGGTCACATTTTCAGACCGTTTGCCGGCTGACGGCGAGACGGTAGTGGGCGATCGGTTCGTGACGTATCCCGGTGGGAAGGGGGCCAACCAGGCGGTGGCCGCCGCGCGAATGGGCGCTCGGTCTGCGATGGTTGGCCGGGTCGGCGACGACATGTTCGGGCCCCAGCTGACCGATTTGCTGCAATCCGCGGGCGTGGAGACCGACACGGTCGGCGTTTCTGCTGAAACCAATTCAGGAATCGCGGTCATCAGTGTGGGAGAAGGTGGACAGAATCGCATCGTGCAGGTTCTGGGCGCAAACGATTCCTGCGGCGACGCTGAATACGATGCCGTTGTGGAAATGCTGCCAGGAACGTCCGCGTTGATGCTACAGTTGGAAGTGTCAATTACCCTGTCGATCAGGGTGGCTGAACTCGCGGCTGCTCGGGGCGTCCGGGTGATTCTCGATCCTGGTCCGGTGCGATTCGTGCCGGAAGAGTTTTACCGGCACGTTTCAGTAATCACGCCCAACGAAACCGAAGCGGAGGCGCTGGTGGGATATCCAATCGTCGATATGCGCGCCGCGGCCGGTGCCGCCGGTGAGCTGCTGGCAAGAGGAGCCGGTTCGGCGGTGATTAAAATGGGGTCTCAGGGAGCATTCTGGTCCGACGGCGAAATCATGGGAGAAGTCCCGGCCTTTTCGGTTCGCGCGATCGACACCGTGGCGGCCGGCGATGCGTTCAACGGGGCGTTGGCGGTGGCGTTATCAGAAGGGCATCCGATGGAGACGGCGGTCCGCTGGGGATGCGCCGCCGGTGCGCTATCCGTCACGCGAGTTGGGGCGCAGGACTCGATGCCGGGACGCGATGACGTGCTGGCGCTGCTGGGCTGATCCGTGCGGCTGTTGTTCAATCTGCGACGTCCGATCAATGACCAGCGGTGACAAATTCTGCACGGGTTGCGGGGCTCGGTTGGCCATCCGCGAGCACGAAGGGCGGAATAGGCCGGTGTGCCCACAGTGTGGTCGCGTGGTCTACTACGATCCAAAATTGGCGGCCGCGTGTGTCATCGAACGAAATGGGCAGACTCTCATGGTCAGGCGCGCAGTGCAGACCGGTTATGGGCTGTGGAGCATGCCGGGTGGTTATGTTGACCGGGGAGAGCCGGTGGAAATAGCAGCGGCGCGGGAGGTGGTTGAAGAAACGGGCCTGCTGGTTGAAATCGATCAGCTTATTGGGCTGTTCTCCGACGCAGGTAATCCAGTGGTGGTGGCCGCTTACGCGGCGATGGAGGTGGGAGGCGTGCTGGCGCCCGGGCCCGAGTCCCTCGACGTGGGTTTTTTCGAAATTGATGACCTGCCGCCACTGGCGTTTCCCAGGGACGAGCAGATACTGAGGCGTTGGCAGCGGATCCAGAGCGGACTGCGCTGAGTGGCCGACGTGTCGCTGAAAGAACGCCTGGCTCCGCTGCAACACCTCGCCGGGCGAGCCGGGCGCACGTTGTTGGACGTGCTCTATCCATTTGAATGTGCCGGGTGCGGAGGCTCGGGCAAGATAATTTGCGATGGGTGCGCGGAGGATCTTGCCGAGTTGGTTGCACCGTACTGTCGCGTCTGCTCGGCGTACAGCGTGTCTGAAATTTGCCAGGCTTGCGCGCAATCTGGTCGGCGCTTCGAAGGCGTGCGCGCTCCGTTCAGGTACGAAGGGACCATCAGGCAGGCGATACTGGCCCTGAAGTATGGCGGCATCAAGGCAGCCGCTCCGCAACTTGGGGACATGCTCGCGTGCTATCTCCAGGCCAACCCACTCCCTGGGGATATACTGGCGCCAGTGCCCATGCACGCGAGCCGGCGGAGGGAACGCGGGTACAACCAGGCCGAACTGCTGGCGCGGCGAGTGGCGGAGCGGTGCGGGATTCCATTCCAGCCTGACTTGCTCGTGCGGACGCGACGCGTCGATGCCCAGGCAGGAATGTCCTCCGCCGTCAACCGAGCAGCCAACGTGGCCGACAGCGTCGCGGTTTCGCAACGTGGCGATGTCAGTGGCCAGCGGGTTGTATTGGTAGACGATGTGGCAACCACCGGAAGCACGCTGGACAACTGCGCCGCTGCGCTAAAGGAGGCTGGCGCCGCGTCGGTGTGGTGCCTGACCCTGGCCGTGGCCGGCAATCGACGCGGGGGAGAATGACGGAAGGCACCGGGCTGAGCTTGCGATAAAACCCGGTCGTTTCGGAAGGCGCCGGTTTGACATCCCACGGGCGGTCTGCTGAAATGGCGGCAACGGCTATCAGACCGACACTAAAGGATCAGGAGGCAGCATCATGGCAGGCAACACTATCGTCTACGTTGGCGCCGAAGCCAGCGGACTGTATCGGAAGACGGCGGGCGATGCTCACTGGGATCTGCTCACCGATGGCCTCGCGCCGGCAACGCAGGCGCGAGCCATCGCCATACATCCCGACGACCCGCGCACCATCTTCTGCGGGACACAGCGGGGCGTCTACCGCAGCACCGACGGCGGTGATCATTGGCAGCGCATGAACATGACCGAGGGGCGAGTGGTCTGGTCCATTCGTTTCCACCCCAACGACTCCAATATCATGTTCCTGGGCACTGAAGGCGCAGAGGTGTACAAGAGCGAGGACGGCGGCGAAAACTGGGCGCACATCGCGACGGTGTCCAATCCGGAGCAGGTGCAGATGGCATTCGCCATGCGGATCCTGGGCATCGACATCGAGGCGAGCAATCCGAACAACATGTACGCGGCCCTGGAGGTCGGTGGTGCGGCGAGCAGCACCGACGGCGGGAACACCTGGACGATCCGCAACAGCGAGTTTGCCGGCGACGTGGACCTGCTGGACCTGCACGGTGTAGCAGTGGGCGGCGCCGATTCGCAGTCGGTGTTGATCTCCAACCGCACCGGTGTGTGGCGGAGCAGTGACCGGGGAGCGTCCTGGCAGGACTGCGAGTTCGACCGGTTCTCCGACATTAAGTACTCGCGCGGCGTGGTGCGTGACCCAAGCGACGCGAACACGCTTTACGCTTGCGTGGGAATGAACTTCGGAAGCGAGCAGGGCGGCGTGATGCGGACCACCAACCTCGGCGAAAGCTGGGAGCGGTTCGACTCTGGCGTCAGCCCGGGCAGCACCACCTTCGGCGTGGCGGTGAACCGTCAGGACCCGTCGCAGGTTTACTTCTGCACCCGGCGTGGGCAGGTGTTCGGAACCCACGACGGCGGCGCTTCGTGGTCTTCGGACCAGCTACCGGATATGGCGCAGAACGTGATCAGCGTGGCGTGCGCCTCAGCGTAAACGCGTCAACGCGAGGTCGCTGGGAAACCGAGGGGCGGGTTTTCGAAAACCCGCCCCTGATTGCTGTGGTTACGCGGCTCGGATTAACTGCTGGCTTTGGGGAGCCAGTCCTGGTTCCACGGGAAGTCGTCCGGGCCGGTGCCGAAAGCGGGCTGACCCTGGTCGATGCGGTCGCGGTAAGGGCTCGTGACGGGCTCGCGGTAGGGGTAGAGTCCGCCTTCGTACATCTGCTCGCCCTTTTTGAAGTGGGTGGCCTGTTCCAGGGTTTCCACGAAGGGCATGTTGATGTCGTAGAGGTTGCCGGCGCTGGCGCGGGGGCGGGGGCCGGCCTTGGAGACGTGCCCGTAAAGCTCGCGTCCGATGATTCGCTCGGCGGCCCACACGCAGTCAATGAGCTTGTCGATGTCGACGCCGGTCGGGATACCCATATCCTCCATCATGTGGAGCAGGTCCTCGGTGGGGGCCATACCGGTGGCGCGCCCGTTACCGCAGTAGGGGCAACCGCCGAATCCGCCAATTGTGCCGTCGAGTTCAAGGGTATCCTCAGGACCCAAAACACGCATGGCGGCGTAGGCGGAGGCGATGGCCATGTTGCGTCCGTTGTGAAGGTGCAGCCTGAAGTGGTCGATCTCTGGCCAGCGCTCCTTGACGCGCGAAATGCTCTCCTCAACCTTGGCCGGCGTGCAGTGGCTCATGGGGTCGCCCATGGAGCAGCTGCGCACGCCGATGCCGGCCTCCTCCCACAACCCGTGTTGGTACTCGAAGAGGGTCATCAGCGTGTCCACCCCGAACTCGCCCAGGAAGTTGGAACCCCAGGAGGCGTTGCAACCAATGCCGGCCTCGGTGATCCCCATTTCCTGGGCCTGGGCGATGATCGCGGGCCAGCGCTCCATCTCCTGCATCTGGCTGCGGTTGGTGTTCCGCCGGGCGAACACGTCGCAAAGGTGGCAGGACAGTCGCGGATAAGCGTCGCGCTCGATGGTCAAGGGCGGGGAGTAGGCGCGGGCGCGTTCCACACCGCGGGCGTTCAGCGCGAGGGCGCTGTAGGTGACGCCCAACTTGGGCGTGAACTTCGTGACAATCTCGTCGATCCGTTCCATCTGGGGGGTCCACCTGGGACTGACGAAGGAACCAACGACGATGCTGGTCAGGCCGGTTTCGGACAGCATGTCGAGGAGCTCAACCTTGTCGTCGACGGCGATGTTTGCATCCTCGATCTGCATGCCTTCTCGCATGCCTTCTTCTTTATAGTGCACAGTGGGCCATTGGTTTGGCATGGGAAACTCCTTGCGCCTGGAGGCGCGCTTGCTCAGGTTACGGGAGGCGCGAAACGCGCGGAATGCCGAAATTCTAGGGTTGGCCCGCCGGCATTGTCAAGAAAACCGGCGGTGTCCCCAGGGCAATCGCATTTTATACAAAGATAAAAAAGCGGCTAATATTCGGTCATCTTCGAATGACCGGAGGCATGGCGGTGTTGGGCAATGAGCCGTTTTCCATGATGGACCATTTTGAGAGACTGGACGACCCGCGTATCGACCGGGCCAAGCGTCACCAGTTGCTGGACATCATCGTGATCACCCTGTGCGCCGTGATCTGCGGTGCCGACAACTGGGTAGAGATTGCGGAGTTCGGCAAGGCCAAGGAGGATTGGTTCCGACGGTTCCTGAGATTGCCTAATGGCATACCTTCCCACGACACCTTCGGTCGAGTGTTCGCCATGCTGGATCCGGAACAGTTTTCGGCGTGTTTCATGGACTGGGTGCGTTCGGTGAGCGAACTGGCTGAGGGCGAGGTGGTGGCGATAGACGGCAAGACCCTGCGGGGTTGCCATGACCGTGCCAACGGCCGAGGCGCCCTGCACATGGTCAGCGCCTGGGCCACGGAGCACCGGATGGTGCTGGGGCAGACCCGCACCGAGGCTCACTCCAACGAGATCACGGCGATACCGGAACTGCTCAACATGCTGGAACTGAAAGGCTGCGTGGTAACGATTGATGCCATGGGCTGTCAGAAGAACATCGCTCAGCAGGTGGTGGGAAAGGGCGCCGATTACCTGCTGGCGGTGAAGGCCAACCAGGGAGAGTTGCACGAGAACATCAAGGACCTGTTCGCCTGCGGTGAGCGGACCGGATGGGACGGTGTGGCGCACAGCCACCACCAACAGGTGAGCAAGGATCACGGCCGACTGGAACAACGGGAGTGCTGGGTGATCACCGACCCGGAAGAGTTGGCCTACGTGGACCCCCAACGTCAATGGGCCAACCTGGGTGCGGTGGCACGGGTCAGCTACCGCCGGGACGCCGCCACCGATGCCCCAACCGATACCCGCTACTACATCTGCAGCTATCCGGCGGACGCCGCCACGCTGCTGGGGACCGCCAGAAGCCACTGGAGCATCGAGAACGGCCTGCACTGGGTGCTGGACGTGGCTTTCGACGAGGACCACAGCCGAGTGCGAACCGGCCACGCCGACCAGAACCTGGCGGTCATACGCCACTGGGCCCTGAACCTGCTCAAGCAGGAACAAACTGCCAAAATCGGCATCAAAGCCAAACGCAAAAAGGCCGGCTGGGACTTCGACTACCTCATCAAAGTCCTCTCTCAGTGAAATGCGATTGCCCTGGCGGTGTCCCGGCGCGGCCCCTGTGCCGATTGGCTGCTTCCGTCCGCTTCATCGTGCGAACCGTAAGTACGATGCCCGCGGATCGTTGTCAATTCGGAACCGGGCGCGGTTGGTGGTGCCTCCGGATTCAGCGAGCGGCGAGGGTGTACGCAATCAACTTGTAGACCAGCTTGGCTGCGGTGTAAGAGTGCGCCGGCAAACCCAGATCGGGTGCCAGTTCGCATACATCGAAACCAACGACGCGACGTTGCTGGCAAACGCTGCGCAGAAAGCCGGTCAACTCCAACCAGCGCATTCCCCCGGGCTCGGGGGTCCCCACCGCGGCCATTTCCGACGGGTCGAGTACATCCAGGTCGACACTGATGTAAACCTCAGAGCCGAGCCCGGAGGTTATGTTATGCAGGGCGCCAGCGTTTGTCGGCGGCCAGTAACAGGTAGGAATGCCTGCCGCTTCAATGAACTCTCGCTCTTCGCTGGCCAGCGTGCGGATCCCGACCAACGAGACCGGACACCGCTCGGCGATGCGTCGGGCGCCTGAGCCGTGACCCCAGGCAGTCCCCTGGTATTCGTCGCGCAGGTCGGCGTGGGCATCGATGTAAAGCACGCAGAGGTCGGGATGGAGATCCATGTGGGCGAAGGCCGAACCGATGGTGGCCGAATGATCGCCTCCGATTACTCCGGTGAGTTTGCCTGAACCCTGGCCGGTGTAGTGGGTGACGGCGGATCGGACGCGTTCCACCATCTGGTATGGGTCGCCGACATGGGGTTCCAGGGGTGGTGCCGTGTAGATGCCCAGATCAGCAACGTCGATCCCCAGCTCGACATCGTAATCTTCCAGTGCGGCGGAGGCCGCGATGATGGCAGCCGGACCGTGACGGGCACCAGTGCGAAAGGACGTGGTGCTGTCGATCGGGACCGGGATCAGTACCGCGGAAGCACTGGCCAGCGCAGATTGCTGGGGCGGCAGAGCCAGAAAGTTGGTCGGCGTCCAGGGGACGGGCGGACTCTGGGGATCAGGCAACGGGCGAGCCGGAAGCGGCGGTCTGCAAGAGGGTGCGCTGGCGTCGGGTTTCGCGTACGCCCTGGTCCGCATCCAGCCATTCCAGCCCACGGTCAAGCAGCCAGGATTTCACGTTGCGCAGGCCGAACAGCGAGCGGACGTCAGTCAGGGCCTGTTCGTGATCGAATGACTTGCACGAGAAAACGTCGATGTTGACGTAGTCGCGTTCGGGAAAGGTGTGGACGCTGATGTGGCTTTCGGCGATGATCACGAATCCGGAAATGCCGTTGTCGGCGGGTTTCGGGCCGTGGTATTCGAGCACTTCCGGTTCGGTGATCCTCGTCATTCCCAAGACAGCCGGGTATTCGTCGAGGAAGGATCGCAGGCGGTCGGTGTCCCACATCATGGCGTGGTCGCCGCCGAAACCGTCGATGATCAAGTGCATCCTTCTGCCAAGCCCCCGCCGATAAAATAAGCCCCGTCAGGACGGGGCCGCGCCGTCTTGTGAAATTGCGGCGCATAGAATATCATAGCCGCCACGCTAATTCAAAGGGTGAAATCCGCAGCCGCAACCCATCGGCGCCGAGGTCGCAAATCCGTTGACCCGGCGTCGGCGTATGCCAGCCAACCGTAATTTCGGTTACGCCTCGCCAACCGCAACCCTGCGCACTGAAAGGATCATGGCAGAAGACGCTGAAACTCAAGCTGACCCGGAGTTGGAACCGGTAACGGATGACCCGGACATCGATGCGATGATCGAGGTCCGAGATTTGACCCACTACTACGGCCCTATGCCGGCGGTGGAGAACGTGAACTTCACGGTTCGGCGCGGAGAGATCCTGGGCTTCCTGGGTCCGAACGGAGCGGGGAAGACGACCACGATGCGGATACTGACCGGGTTCATGCCGCCAACCCGCGGAACGGTAACCCTGGACGGATTCGATGTGGTCGAGAAGTCGCTGGAGGTGCGTAAGCGGGTCGGATACCTTCCGGAATCAGTGCCGTTGCACACCGAAATGACGGTGACCAGCTATCTGAAATACATGGGCACCCTGCGCGGCATGAACGGCCGCCGCATCCGACGGCGGATTGATGACGTGATCGACGTGTGCCGGCTGGAGGACTACAGCAGGACAATTATCGGGAAGCTGTCCAAGGGTTTCCGCCAGCGAGTTGGCATTGCCCAGGCCATCCTGCACGAGCCCGAGGTGCTGGTACTGGACGAGCCCACCATCGGGATCGACCCCATCCAGGTCGTGGAGACGAGAAGCCTGATCCAGGATTTGGGTCGGGAGCAGACGGTCGTCCTGAGCAGCCACATCCTGCCGGAGGTCAGCATGATCTGCGAGCGGGTTTTAATCATCCACGAAGGGCACATCGTGGCGGCTGATACGCCGAACAACCTGGCGCAGCACCTGCGTGGCGTGGCCCAACTGGAAGTCGAGATCGGGGGTCCGCCGGCCGAAGTTCTGCCCGTGCTGCGCGGAATTGACGGGGCCACCGAGGTGACGCACCATCCCCGCCCTGGCGTGAACGCCTATCGCGTGAAATTCCGAGAAGGGCTGGACCTGCGCGACGACATCTCGCGCACCGTGGTGAGCAACGGCTGGAGCCTGCTGAGCATGCAGATGAGCAGCATGAGCCTGGAGGAGATATTCCTGCGGGTGACCACAGCGGAAGACGACGTAGAGTAGCCGGACCGGATCAAAAATGCGAACTATCCGCGCGGTGGCGTTCAAGGAAATCCAGATCTACTTCAGCAGCCCCGTGGCGTACATTGTGGCGCTCATATTCATGGCGCTGAGTGGGTTTTTCTTCGTTCGCGACCTGGGAAATCCCTTCCCCGAAGCTTCTTTGAGTAACTTCTTCCAGGGCGCAACGTTCCTGTTGATCCCCCTGGCGCCCGCGCTGACGATGCGGCTGCTGGCGGAAGAACAGAAGCTGGGACCGATCGAACTGCTGCTGACGTCGCCGGTGCGCGACTGGGAAGTAATCCTGGGCAAATACCTGGCGAGTTTCGTATTCCTGATGTTCCTACTGTCCCTGACTTCCTATTATGTCATTCTGCTGCTGGTTTTCGCGACGCCGGACCCGGGACCGATCTACTCCGGCTACATAGGACTGATCCTTTACGGAATGGCAGCGCTGTCGGTGGGGATCCTGACCTCCACGCTGACTAGTAACCAGATCATCGCCGCGGTTGTGGGCACCGGGCTCCTGGTGGTCCTGTACGCCACTTCGTTCATCGGCGATGTGGTGACGGGCGTTTGGGCCACGATATTCAACCAACTGGGCTTCACCAGCCACTTCAACGACTTCGACCGGGGGATCATCGATTCGACGCACATCGTGTACTTTGTAACGGTGACCGCGTTGTTCCTGTTCCTCTCGATACGCGCGCTGGAGTCGCGGCGCTGGAGGTAGTATGAGCCAACAGCGCATTGGCGACGGGCCCCGGGATTGGCGACGGCGCCGAGGACGAGACCGCCAGGGTGATGCCGGGTCAGGCGCGAGTCTCGACGAGCAGCCGGCGGCGTTGGAAGAGCAGTCGCGCACGCTGTTTTCCTTCATCGAGCCGGTCTTCGATCTGATCGGGATTTTCTACGCGCCCATACTCATCGCCGGCGTTATCGGTCTGATCGTAGGCGCGGTTTTGCTGGCGTTTATCGGTTCCCTGAAGCTGTACGGAGGGATCGTCATCGGCATCGGGGCGGTTCTGGTGCTGCTGGTAGGGCTTTCGTACTTCAGCCAGGTGCTGGCCGCGTTTTTCAGCCGGACCGGGCGATACGGGGTCAATACGGTGATCATGACCGCGGCGTTTTTCGGGCTGGTGGCGCTGGTCAACTACGTGGCGTTCGAAAATCACGTTAGGTCCGACACCACCGCGACCAACCAGTTTTCGCTGGCCCATCGTACCCGCGACCTGCTGGACGCCCTGGATCGGCCGATCAACGTCACGGCCTATTACCCAGACCAGGTGCCAAGCATCGAGATGCTGACCAGACAGGGCAAGGTCGAAACCACCCTGGGCGAGTTCGCGCGACGCAGCGGCAATTTCACCTACCAATTCATTGACCCACAGAAGGAGGCTGACTTGGCCCGGAGTCAGGGTGTTACAGCATACGAAACGCTGGCGGTATCGGCCGTTGGCACGGACATCATCGACCTGGTCCAACCGACGGATGAGGTCTACAGCCGGCTGGAACAGGACCTTTACACCGCATTGCTTGTGGCTACCGAAACGCAGCGGAAGAAGGTCTATTTCCTGAGCGGCCACGGTGAACGTGACATCACCCGACAGGCCGAGGACGGCTACCTCAAGATCCGCGAAGGTTTGGAAGTGGACAACTACCAGGTGGAGACGCTGCCGTGGGCCCCGGTTGACGAAGAAGTGACGGTGCCCGACGACGCCGCGCTGCTTGTAATTGCCGGACCAACTGGGGAGCTGCCCACAGCGCACCTGGACGCGCTGAACTATTACATGGCGGGGCGCTATCCCGACGGAGAGCCGCGCCGAGAGGCTGCCCGGATCATATTCCTTGCCGAGCCGGACACGCACGATACCTTCCGCGCTTTCCTGGCGTTCTGGGGGGTGATTGTCTCCGACAGCTACATACGCGACGTGGAGGGATCGCAACCAAACGCCCCGCGGACGCTACGCGTGGGGATCTACAACCCGCAGGCTCCACCGGAGATCGTGGCCCCCAGGGGACGGCCGCTGAACGTGGCTTTCATGCCGGGCGCGGCCGCCATCGAGCCGATACTGGAAGAGACCAACACGCGGCTGCCCAGACCCATCGCGGCCACCACCGCTTCCGCTCGGCTCATCGACGACATCGAGCGCGTCGATCCGGTTGATGACGATCCGCAGCGGGTGTATTTCCCGGCGGTGTACCTGGACATCATCGCGCCGGTGGGCGCAGCCGCGCCGACGGCCCGGCCGCCGGACAACGAAATAGCGAGCATGGTGGTGTTCGGTGACTCCGATTTCGTCTCCAACCGTAACGTGGACCGGGGCTCTAGTGCTGCGCTGTTTTTGAACTCTGCGAACTACCTGATGGGCGACTTTTCGCTGGTCTCCATACGTGACCGGGAATTCGTCTATCGAGAATGGAATCTGGACGAAAACGAGTTCAATTTCGTACGGTTCTCGACCTGGCTGCTGTTGCCGGGTCTGATGGGCATCATGGCGGTCGTGGTCTGGTGGGTTCGCCGCTAGCGCATAGCGCCCGAGTTTCGGCTGCCGCCGGGATGACAGGGTGATTATCAGGTTATGAACATCCGGTTGACCATCTTGCTGGTGTTCGTGCTGGCGCTGTTCGGAGCGCTGGCGCTTTGGTTCAAACCCTGGGATCAGGACCCGCCGCGCGAGGAAGAGCCGTGGGCGTGGCGGATCGACGACGACGCGATTGTCCACGTCGAGGTGACCCACCGGGGGCAGGCGGGTAGAGCCATCGAGTGCTCCGACGACACCATCCCGCTCACCGATGAAGAGCAGACCGTGGCCTATAACAAGGACTTGGGACGGGGCAAGTGGTTCATTGTCACGGGCGACCAACGGGAAGAGGTTTACCAGGACCGTTGGTCCGGCACCCCGCTGTTGTTGAGCGGGCCCAAGGTAAACCGCGTGCTGGGCGAGACGATCGAAAATCCGGCACAATACGGACTTGACCCCCCGGAAACAGTCATCGTGATTACCGAAGAAACCGGCCTGTCCTACGAGTTCTGGTTGGGGAACCTGACGCCCGACGAGGGCTACAGCTACATGAGGCTGGTGGGCGATACCCAGTTGCTCACGGTGCCGGAGGTGTGGGCGCGGGTAGTGAACTGCCTGGCGGTGCACCCGCCGGTCATCCCACCACCGCTGGAATTGGGCTATTTTTACGAAGAGGATTTTCGGGACATTCAGCAACTGGAGATCACCCACGACGGCGTCACCGCAACCTACGCTCAGGAACCGGGTGTGCGCACCTGGTACGTTACCATCCGCGGCGACCGGCAGGCGGTGGTGGAGCCGGAATGGTGGCTGTCCCAATTGCAGTGGTTCGGGCAACCGGCCAAGCCCGGCGGACCGGAAGCGCCCGGCGGCTGGCATATAGATGAAGAAGGGGCAAGCGATCCTCAATACGGGCTCCAGCCCCCGACAACCAGGGTGCGAATCACAACGCACGAAAAGACACGCGAATTCTATATCGGCGGCGGACACATCGAGGTTGATCAGGACAACCAGCCGATCCTCGACGATGCCGGCAACACGCAGGTGGTCGTGCATTACGCGGGCCTGCCGGGTGATCCGATCGTTTACGTGGTCAACCGGGTGCGCGCCGAACGAGCCTTCTGCCTGGTCGAGGATCCCCCGACCGAAAGACCATACAACTGCCCATAGCCGGGCCGATGAGGAGGCTAATTTGAACGCAGAGATCATCTCCGTCGGCACGGAACTTCTGATGGGCGAGTTGACGGATACGAACGCCAGCTGGATTGCCGGGCGACTGCCGGCTCTGGGAATTCAACTGCAGTGGGTCAGCATCATCGGCGATGACTTGCCCAAGCTTACCGACGCGTTTGTGGAGGGCTGGAAACGCTCCGACATCATCTTCACCACCGGGGGCCTCGGCCCAACCCAGGACGATTTGACGCGGGAGGCCGTGGCGGCGGCGTTGGGCGAAACGCCCGTGGTGCAGGAGCTGGAGCTGGAGAACCTGAGGCAGTGGTTCCGCAACCGCGGCCAGGACATGCCGGCCCACAACGTGAAGCAGGCGCACCTGATACCTTCGGCGGAGTTCATTACTAACCGGAACGGCACGGCGCCCGGATGGTGGGCGCAACGGGACGGGAAACACATCATCTGCATGCCTGGCCCGCCGGGCGAAAACCGCGCAATGTGGCAGGACGAAATCGACGCCAGGCTGAAGGAAATCATCGACACCGATGTCACCATCACCCGCAATATCAAGACGCTGGGTTTGGGTGAGGCGTCGGTGGACGAGATAATGTCCGAGTATTTTGGCTTGGAAAACCCGTATCTGGGGATCTATTCCAAGGCCGATGGCATTCACCTGCGGATAATCGCCCGCGCCGGGGATGAGGATGCGGCTCGAGCGATGATTGCGCCGATTGAGGATGCCATCCATGACCGGCTCGCACCGTACGTGTGGGGTTATGACGACGAGACCCCGGAGCTATCGGTTGGGGCAGCGCTGGTAGCCCGTGGGATGTCGCTGGCGACCATGGAGTCGGTCAGCGGCGGTTTTCTGGCCAATACCATCACCGAGGCGCCGGACAGCAACCGGTGGTACCGGGGCGGCAACGTGGCGTACACGATTGAGGCGATGATCGCCTCGGGCGTAGATTCCGGTGTCCTGGAGACCCACGGGGTGGTGAGCCAGGAGACCGCCAACGCAATGGCGCAGGTTGCGCAATCCGCGACGGCTGCCGATTTCGGCATCGGCCTGACCGGCGTGCTGGGCCCGCAGGAGCTTGAAGGACACCGGCCAGGGACCATTCACATCGCCATCGCCCATGGGGAGGACGTGCGCGAGTTTCCGCTGCGGACGCCACCGCGTCGGCTGGTGATCAAGCGGCGGTCGTGCAACACGGCGCTCACGGAGTTACGTAAACTGATAACAGAGGTCGCTCCGTAACCAGCCGAGCGCTAGCTGACAGAAAAGGGGCGAATGACCATTCGCCCCTTTTCTTTTGCGTTCTCGAATCCGCAACCTACATGGTCAGCGAGCGGTAGAGCATCGGCAGTCGTTCGGGCAGGGCCCAGATGTCGTCCAGAACCTCGTAGTTGAGGTCACCGCACATGGTCTTCAGATAGTCGTGGCCGGCCTTATCGACGGTCAGACAGAAGGGATTGATTTCCTTGCGTTTGGCTTCCAACAGAGCTTGGTGCGTGTCGTGGACGGCGTATTCCTTCTCCACTCCTTCGCGGCTGTAACCGCGGTCCTGAGGCCGCCCGTCGCTGATCAGGAACATGATCTTGGTGGCGGCGTCCTGGTTTTCCAGCTTGGTGATGGCGTGGCGGATCGCGGAACCCATGCGCGTGGCGTGCAGGGGGGTAACCTTGTCGATGCGCCGCTTGATCTTGTCGTTGAACTGCTCTTCGATGTCCTTGATCACGTAGAATTCCACGTTTTCGCGGCCATATCCCGAGAAGCCGTAGATGCCATAGGTGTCGCCGATGGACTCCAAGGCGTTGATCAGCAGGGCGCAACTCTCGCGTTCGAGGTCGATGATCCGCTTGTAATGGCGGCGCACCAGACCCTCGCGCCGGCGGCGAAGCCAGACCATATATTCCACAGGGTCGTCCGGAGCGTCCCGATCATCAACGGAGTGGCGGCCCTCGTCGATGGCCTCGGCGGTGGACGCCGACATGTCCAGCAGGAAGACCACGGCGACATCGCGTTCGACGCGGTTGCGGCGCCAGTAGATCTTCTCGTCCGGGGGCACGTTCATGCGCAGGTCGGCCCAGGCTTCGAGGGCGGAGTTCAGGTCGATGTCCTCGCCGTCGATCAACCGGTAGGTCTTGCGCCAGGTTTCCGGCATGATCAGCTCAAACTGCCGCTTGATGTGTGCCAGCAGCGAGGCGTAGTTGCGAAGGGAATCGTTGTAGAAGTTTGGGTCACCTTCGTCGAGGATCTTCTCCTTGACGATGCACCATCGCGGCTTGTAGTCGTTGGCTCGGAAGTCCCATTCGTCGTAGACGAAGGTCTTGGGTTCCAACGCCTCCAGTTCACCGCCGGCGTCGTCGTCATGGAGGATCGGACCGTAGCCGCGTCCCGGGTCGTTGGACGGTGGAGGTACGCCGGCCTCCTTCATGATGTTCTGGGCGAACATGGCCATGCTTTGGTCGACATCGCCCTCCTGCGCGTCGAGCTCGAGCTCCGCGCTATCCTGGAGCAACTGCTCGAGTTCTTCCTGGGTCATGGGCTCGGCGTCGCCCATCTGGCTCTGGTCCATCTGGAGCTTGGTGAGCAACTGGACCATCTCGGGCTTGAAATCGCCCCGGTACTCGACGGGCTCGGGGGACTCGTACGGATCGCCTTCGCCCTGCTCGCCATCCTGCTCGCTCATTTGCGCCTGCAGCTTATCGAGCAAGGCCTGGTACTCTTCTTCGGAGAATTCGCCGGGATCGTCCAGATCCTCGGGTTGGAACTCGTCCTCGGGCTCCTGCTGGTTCTGGAGGCGGGAGATGATCTCGTAAGCCCGCAGGGCCGCCTCGGCAGTGTCCTCAATCGACGCGCGGACGGTCCGCAGACGGTGCATGATACGGGCGAGCATGAACGCTTCTTCCCGATAGTCCTGCGGCACCGGCAAACCCTCGAAGCGGTCCAGGCTCATGTGAACCAGCAACTCGATCAGGGCTTCCTGTAGTGGCAACTCCTCGACGCGCGGTCGCTGGCCCAAAGCGTCTCCCTGCACGTCCAGCGCCGGACGGCGGATGCCCGGGTACTCGGTTTTAATGCGGTAATCCAAACGGCAGTCTTCAAGCACGCTGAACAGGTCGAAGGCCATGCGGCGGTCTTCGAATAGGGACAGGAACCGCCCGATATCGGTGTAGACGCGCATGGTGCCGCCGGGACCCTCGCCAACCTGGATCGAGGGAGCGGTGTCGGGATCCAGCAACTGGAAATGCTCGGCGGTGGCGGTCCGGATCGCTTCGATCCGCGCCTGGATTGCCTCTTCCATCTGGAACCGGCGATCGTCGAACACATTGGCCGGCCGGACGAAATCGAACTGGAAACTTCCGAATTCGAGATGGGAAACCTGATGGGTGGCCACCACCTTGAACCAGGCGAAGTTCTGCGTCTTGTCGTTGTAGTTGTCGATCACCGGCGGCAGGTAAACCTTGGTTCCGTCGGTGGATGCGGTGTCCTGATCCACCCATCCGATCTGCCTGCGTACCAGTTCCGCAGTGCTGAGCACCTCGATGTTTTCACCGGAAAGCGCACGGGTGTAGAGGCGCATGATCCCCTTGACCCTTTCCAGATCCAGGCTGGACGAAAGGGTTTCCAGCATCGATTCCGAGGTATTGGATTCGATCTTGAAGAAGGCAATACCGCTCTCCGGGTTGTCGTTGAGCAGTTCCACACCGTGCTGGTACCACTGGTCAAGTTGCTGCAACGTGATGCGGTTAAGCACCGGATCCAGGCTCTTCAGGAAGGGCGGAACCGCGTCCGGGGTGCTGGCCAGCAAACCCTCGCACAGGTCCAGGATGTGACCCTGTGATCCCGCAGAAACGTGGGACAGAGCCTGGGCGCCGTCGTAGAGAAAGCGGGAAGTGTCGCGGAGACCCATCTTGGCGAGCTTCTCGCCCAGCCGGAGGAACCTGCCGGTCTGTCCCTCTTCAACATGCTGCAACGCACGAGGGGCCATCTCCAGACAGGCCTTGACCTCCCGCCAACTGCTGTCGGTCAGGGCGCGGGACATGGACAGGAAGGCCTCGCGTTCGCGTCCCATGGCCGGCAAGACATCGCGACCCAGGACCAGGCACTCGGCCGCAACGTCGTAGGATTTGTAGGACAGCGCTTCGATCAGCGACGCGAACACTTCCACGTCCCAGAAGGGCAGGTTGCGGACCAGATCGGGGCTAACCTCGAAGAACCGGGCCGCGAGCGTGCTGGACTTCCAAGTGCCCTTGTAAAGGGACCGACCCAAGCCGGCCCAGCGCGGTATGTACTGGGGCCGGAGGTTGGTCACGATGGACGGACTGGCCTTGAAGAAGGCGACCGCCAAAGTGGGTGAGTCCTGGGACAGGTAGGTCCCACAACGAGCCCACTGCATGAACGAGGCAAAGGCGAGGGACCGCGCCACTTCGGGGCTGACACGGTAGTATTCAACCGCTGATTCCCACGAGCGGACCGTCTGGGTGCCGATGGCAACTCCCTCACGGGCCCACAAAGCCGTTTCTTCTTCGCTGAAGGACTCGGCCATGGTATCGGCGACGGCCTGATAAGCTTCGGCAACTGCCGGCGGCAGTTTGGCCAATTCGTCCAGCAGGTTGCCTGTAGCGGAATTAGTCAAGGCTCGTGTCCTCCTTTGTCAACTCGGCATCTGTTTCAGTTCAGCATCTATGGTGTCGAGGAACTGATCGAGGATTTTCGCGGTGGCTCCGTAGACCAGATGCTGCTGGTAGCCGTAGGAGCGGACGGAAATCCTCTCGCCATTTTCGATCCGGGAGTCCCAGCGCAGAGTTGCGGGGTCTAGCAGAACATTGATCGGGATCTCGACCACCTCTGCGATTTCGTGCGCGCTGGGGTTGAACTTGTACGGATAGGGGATGGTTCCGACGAAGACCTTCACGAGGAAGTTGGAACGGGTGACGTTGTCGTCGAGGCGTCCCAGGATCGTAATGTCGTTGCGGGCGATGCCCATTTCCTCTTCGGTCTCGCGCCGGGCGGTGTCCTCGAAATCCGCATCTTCCGGGTCGCGAGCCCCACCGGGGAAGGACATTTCTCCCTTGTGGTGCTCAACGGTCATCGACCGCTTGTTCAGCAGGACGCAGAACTCCCCGTCCTTGGGGTACAGCAATAACATCACTGCCGCCGGCATCAGGCCTTCAGCGGCGGCAGTAACCGGCTGGCGGTTGGCCAGCGCTTCGCGGACTAGATCGAGGGTGATTGCACCCATTAAGGTTCCATCATCTACTCAAAGATGGAATACACCACCTCTTCGATGCTCCGCTGCAGTTCGGTCTCGTCGGACAGGGTCCAAACGATGGCCACCTGACAGGCGCGGCGAGCAGGGATACCCTGCTGCATCAACCGACCCGCATATATCAGGAGCCGGGTGCTGGCGCCTTCGGCCAGGCCATGCTCGCGGAGGTTGCGGATCTTCTCGCCAAGCCGCGCCAGGGCGTGGGCCTGTTCTTCGTTACAGCCGCTTTCCTTGGCGACGATCTCGGCTTCAACGTCAACCGGCGGATAGTCGAACTCGATGGAGATGAACCGCTGCCGAGTGCTGTGCTTCAGGTCCTTGAGGGCGCTCTGGTAGTGAGGATTGTAGGAGATACAGAGCAGGAAGCGATCGTCGGCCTCGATGATGTTGCCAGTTTTCTCCACGGGTAGGATGCGCCGGTGGTCAGTCAGCGGGTGGATGAGGACGGTGGTGTCTTTACGGGCCTCAACTACCTCATCGAGGTACAAGATCGCGCCGGCCTTGACCGCACGGGTCATGGGACCGTCGATCCAGCGGGTTCCGTTGGCGTCAAGCAGATACCGGCCAACCAGGTCGCTGGCGGTCAGGTCTTCATGACAGGCAATGGTCACCAGGGGAACGCGAACCTCACCTTCCCTCATTTCCTGAGACGCCTCATTCCGGATCGTGGTGATGGGTCGGCCGAGTTTCCACGCCATGTACTCCACAAAGCGGGTCTTGCCGCACCCGGTGGGGCCCTTCAGCAGGACCGGGATGTGCTGCTCGTAGGCGGCCTCGAACAGTTCCAGTTCATCGCCCACAGCGCGGTAGTACGGTTCGCTGCGGACCAGGAACTCTTCGATGGCGAACTCTTTGAAACTGGGTTCGTCTTCCAGCATTTCGATGTTTGCTTCAACCATTGCCTTGATTTACCTTTCCTTTGACTCGAGCCTGCCACAATGCTTCCACTTCGCGTTCCAACGAGGCCAAATCGGCGGAGTTTTCGACCACCACGTCGGAGCGTCGGTTACGTTCTTCCGCCGGCATCTGCGAGGTAATTCGCTTTCTGGCTTCCTCTTCGGTCATTCCGTTGCGTTGACGCAGGCGTTCAACCACCACGTCGGCTGGGGTGTGGGTGGACCAGACTTCGTCGACCAGTTTATCCCAACCGGCCTCGAAGAGAACCGCAGCCTCGACAACAGCGACGGTAACGCCGTCCGCAGCCAAACCGGCCTTGCGATCCTCGACCATCTGAGCCATCAACGGATGCATGATGCCGTTGAGACGTTCAAGTTCGGCCGGGTCGGCAAACACTATGGAACCGAGTTTGCGCCGATCGATTTCGCCTTCCGTGGTCAGTATGTCCTCTCCAAAGGCGGCAACTACCTGGCGCCAAGCTTCGGAGTTCGGTGCGTAAGCCTCGTGGCCCAGCCGGTCGGCGTCGATAATCGACGCTCCTTGCGCTCGCAATAGCTCGGCAACTACGCTTTTGCCACTTCCGATACCGCCCGTTAGACCGATTGTAAGCATGACCGCCCGAATTAATAGACTGCCGGGCATTCTAACAAGGCGGTAAACATCGGTCAACCGAAACTGTGGTAGCGAGCACGGGAGGACCGGAGGTGAGCGTCCGGAAGCGGCGCATTGCAGGCCCGCCGGACCGCTCTGGACGATCGAAGAGATTGCATGTCGCCTTGCGCGCACCGATCGTCAATCTGGCCCGGAATTGCTGACTCGAGCCCGGCTCGGGCAATCGAAACTGATACCCGCACCGATTTTGGTAGAATTGGGCATTCAGGCTACCGGATCACAACGCACAGGGGGTTGACCATGCCAATCATGAGGCTTTACACGGGAGAAGACGGGCAGTCCCACATCGAACAAATCGAGCTGGAATCGCATCCGGAGTACGCAGCGATGCAGGCCGCCCAGGGCATTGTGTTCCGGAGGGTTGAGCCGGGTTATTTCAGCGACTGGCACTGCGCCCCACGCCGACAGTTTGTCATCACGCTGGAAGGCGAGGTTGAAATCGGCCTGGGCGACGGGTCGGTGCACCGGTTTGGCGCCGGCCACGTGACACTGGCGGAGGATCTGACCGGTCAGGGTCATACCACCCGCGCGGTGGGCGACCAGCCCCGGTTGACGGCCACGATACCGCTGGACAATTAGCGGCTACCCCGTCAGCGGTTAGCTCAAAGATCATCCGGCGACATCCGCCATGACCACTTCGACGGTGACATACCCGCCGCGACCGGTGATTGATCGCAGAGATCTTCCTCCGGGTCCGCCGGAGTTGCCGATCATCGGCCAGACGCTGCGATACATCCGAGATCCGATCCGGTTCATGCTGGATTCAGCACAGTATGGCGATCTGGTAACGCTGTCGGTCAAGCCGGCGCTGCTGCTGATGGTCAACCACCCCGACCTGATTCGGGACGTGGTGGTCACGAATCATCGTTTGGTGGGCCGGGGGCCAAACACCGATGTGCTCAAGTACGCGATGGGCGACGGCCTGGTGACCGCCGGACCGGTGGAGCATCTGCAGCAGCGTCGCTTGATGCAGCCCCAGTTCCACCGCGGTCGTGTCGAAGGGTACGGTGATCTGATGCGCGATTACGCGGTTCACCACCGCGCGTCGTGGACCGATGGGCAGCGGGTGGACATGGCGCGGGAGATGGGTTCGCTCACGCTAAGAGTGGTCTGCAAAACGCTGTTCGGGTTGGAGCTCCCAGACGACGTGCGCCGTATCGGTGAGGCGTTCGAGTTGATCAATAACTACCTGGTCGCCCGGGTAAATCAACCTCCCAAGCTGCGGCGGCTGATGCATCGCCTGCCAGCGCCATACACGGTGCGTTTCCGTCGAGCCCGGGCGCAGCTGGACAGCATCATTTTCGGGCTTATTGCTGAACGGCGGCAGCGATCCACGGGCGAGGACGATCTGCTCTCGCTGTTGCTGGACGCCCGGCTGGAGGATGATGATGGCGTTGGGCAGCCACTGACCGATCAGCAGGTGCGCGACCAGACGATTACGATGTTTGCGGCGGGCCATGAAACCACCGCGGTCTGCCTGACGTGGACGTGGTACCTGCTGGCGACCAACCCCGAAGCCCAACGGTTGTTCCACGCGGAGCTGGATGACGTTCTCGGCGACGAGGCGCCGCAGCTCGCTGACCTCGCCAACTTGACCTACATGGACCAGGTGTTGGCGGAGTCCCTCCGGCTGTACCCGCCCATCTGGTTCTGGTCACGCATGGCGTTTCAACCCTTCGACTTGGGCGGGTATCACATCCCGCCAGGGGCGCTGTTGGCGGCGCCTCAACTGGTGATCCAGCGGGACGCGCGCTGGTTCGACGAACCCCTGGCGTTCCGCCCGGAGCGGTGGACGGATGAATTTCGGGACGCTTTGCCGCGTTATGCGTACTACCCGTTCGGCGGTGGGCCGCGCCAATGTATCGGCGAGGGGTTCGCGATGATGGAAGCGAAGATGATCCTGGCGACCCTGGGCCAGCGGTGGAAGGCGCGCCACGACCCGAAGCACAAAGCGGAGATGCTGCCGCTGATCTCGTTGCGTCCCAAGGGCGGGATGCCCATTTTCCTGGAACGTAGGAACCACAAATAAGGGCGACCGACTGGTCGCCCAAGTCTTGAGTCGCGTGTCATTTGGCTGCCCCGCCTGGGCTCGAACCAGGGCTTACAGCTCCAAAGGCTGACGTGCTACCGCTACACCACGGGGCAATTGAGATCATTATAGCATTCGGGTCGATTTCGCCCGTTTCCCGTGGGATATACTGCGGCTGCGAACCCAAATTTTTGAGCAGGTGATGCGTTATGGAAACGGTAGGATTCATTGGCCTGGGGAACATGGGCGGCGGGATGTCGGCCAATATTCAGAGGGCGGGCTACCCGATGATCGTCTACGATCTGCGGGAAGAGGCGGCGCTGCCCCTGCTGGAAGGCGGCGCGCGGCTGGCCAACACGCCGGCCGAGGTGGCCGAGGCCAGCGACGTGACGTTCACATCATTGCCCGGTCCCTACGAGGTAGAGGCGGTGTCGACGGGTGCGTCGGGGGTGCTGGAAGGGATCAAGCCGGGAAGCGTGTATATCGATTTGTCGTCGAGCCGGCCGACGCTGATCCGGGAGATCGAGCCGAAGTTTCGTGCGAAGGGATGTCACGTTTTGGACGCGCCGGTGAGTGGAGGGAAGA